>JAEYRW010000115.1 GCA_023435435.1 Bacillota bacterium
CAGCGGAACCCACAGTGGAGCCGACAACGGAGCCGACGGTGGAGCCGACGGTTGCGCCGGAGCCCACGCAGGCAACGGAACTGCTGCTTTATTCCCTCGAACCGGATCAGGATATCGTCGCGGTCAATCAGCAGGTTGTCTGGCGCTTTAGCCAGTCCGGGGCGACGGAAATCAACTATTCGATTGCCAGCGAGGCAGGCGACACGGTCGCTTCCGGCTCGCTGACGGAAAACCAGGTTGCGTGGTCCGCGGACGCGCCGGGTGTTTACACGCTTCGCGTGACCGCGCTGGGCGAAGAGGAGCAGGAACTGACCCTTACATCCTCGGTCACCGTCCGGTCGGACGAGCTGACGGTGGCGGTTTCCTCCAGCATGCGCTACGCTTTCGCGGGCAGCGACGAGCTGGTGTTCAGGACCAGCGTCGCGGGCGGCGTTGAACCCTACGCGGTTGAGTACAAGGTCAGCGTGGGCGGCTCCGTTGTTTATCAGCAGACCGGCTACGCGGCGAAGGTCACCTACATGCCCGCGCAATTCGGCGAGCACACCCTGACCATGACCGTTACGGATGCGACGGACGCCGTCGCCACCGCGCAGTACACGATTCCCGTGGCCGTGCGCGATACGGAAACGAGCGGCGATTGGGAAAAGGCGTTCCGCAATCTTGAACGCACGGGCGATTTTGCCAGGGACATCCTGACCATCGCCTACACGCAGCTGGGATACCAGGAGAGCACCCGCAACTTCATCATCCGCGAGAACGGCGACGTGCAGGGCTACACCCGCTACGGCGACTGGTACGGTTACGACTACGCGGAATGGTGCGCGGCGTTCGTCAGCTTCTGCGCCAACTATGCGGAAATCCCCACCAAGTATCTTTCCAGGGAAAGCAACTGCAACCAATGGAAGTCGGATCTGGGAGATCTGTATGTCTACGCGTCGAGCGGATACGTTCCCGCGCCGGGCGACTTCATCTTCTTTAACTTCAAGGACAGCAGCGCGCGGCCCTCGCACATCGGCATCGTTACCTCCGTCGAAAAGGACGACAGCGGCGCCATCCGCGTGCATACCATCGAGGGAAACAGCTACAAATCGGTCCGCGAGGACGAATACAGACTGACGGATGATTCCATTGTTGGCTTTATGAGCATGGCCCTGGTTCAGGCGCGTGCCGACGAGGAGGCGGCAAGTCAGGAAGAGACGCCCGAGCCGACCATCGAACCGACAGTTGAGGTGACAGCCGAACCTACGGCCGACCCGACTGCCGAGCCCACGGACGAGGCGACAGTCGTCCCGACGGCTGAGTCGACGATTGAACCTATAGGTGAACTGGTACTCGAACCGATTGACGAATCAACCCCCGAACCCACGATTGAAGCGACGCTTGAACCCACAGTTGAAGCAACGCTTGAGCCCACGATTGAAGCGACGCTTGAGCCCACGATTGAAGCGACGCTTGAACCCACAGTTGAAGCGACGCTCGAGCCCACGATTGAAGCAACGCTTGAACCCACAGTTGAAGCGACGCTCGAGCCCACGCTCGGACCCGCTCGCCACCTGATCTGCGGCAAAGAGGAGCACATCCACACGGCGGACTGCTACGACGCCGACGGAAACCTCATTTGCGGCAAGGAAGAGCACATTCACACCGACGACTGCTATGCCCTCGACGAGGAAGCGACCGTCGAGCCCACCCTTGCGCCGATTGAGGCGCCTGCCGGAATCCTGATTTGCGGCAAGCAGGAACACGTCCACACCGCGGACTGCTATGACGCGGACGGTAATCTCATCTGCGGCCTCGAGGAGCACATCCACACCGCGGACTGCTATGCGCCGCTTCTGGACGGCTACGAATTCGGGCTGTACGCGCGCGGCGACGACTACTCCGTAACCATCGGCTACAACAGCGACGCAGGCATTCCGGACGACGCCACGCTCTTTGTCAGCGAGTATCTCCCCGGCTCGAAAGAGTACGAAGCGCGCTACCAAGAGCTGGAGAACCTCCTGACGGAAGAGAACTCGAAGAGCATCCCCTCCTTTGCCCGCGCGTTCAACGTGGAAATCCGGGTGGATGGCGTCGAGATCGAACCGCTGACCCAGGTAAAGGTGCAGTTCACCTTTGACGACGAACCGCAGGCCAGTGGCAGCAGCGTCGCGCACTTTGCCGACGAGGGCACGGAGATTCTGGAAGGCAATGACGTAAACACCACACAGTCGGAGGACGGAAGCGACCAAGTGGAATTCGCCCTGGACAGCTTCTCCGATGTCGTGATCTATTCCAGCGAGAATCTGATCACTCCCATGTGCGTGACCGGCGGCACGGCTGCCATCTCCTTCACGGGGAACAAGCAGATCGACTGGCTGGGAGACGGCACGACGAATGCGGACACCACGCTCTCAGGCGAGAATTTCTATCGCCTGTACCTGGACAGCCTCCCGGTCGGCACCCCCATCGACTTGGTGGTTGTGGTGGACCGCTCGAGCAGCATGAACTATCGGGTTGTCGCGGATGATCAAAACAGCGGTCTGAAGCGCGATACGGCAGTCATGAATCTGCTCAACGGCATCAACGGCGAGCCTGGTTTCATCAAGCGATTCCTGGCGCTGAATTCGTCGAACTACCTCTCCATCGTGTGGTTCGGCGGTGACACCAATGGCAACAATACATTACAGACCTCCTTTTCCAATGTGACCGATTCGGGCGTCGTGAAAAGCTGGACGCAGAATCAGAGCTACACGGTGGGTGACAGCACCGCCAGCGCGGACAACGTCGGCGCCTTGGGCAATAACGGCACGGACTACATGGCGGGCTTTTGGGCGGCGGCCGACATGATGAGCTCGAACTCGACGATCGCCAGCAACGGCCACGTAAAAATGGTGATCTTTCTGTCGGACGGCGCGCCGACCTTCTACGTGACGAGGTCGAGCAACAATTCCACCACCGCCACCTACGCGGAATACCTGACCTGGAAGAGCAGCGGGAATCCGTCGCTCTACCGGCGGGGAACCGGAAGCAGCTCGAGCAGCAACCTGACGGAAAACCAGGGCCCCGCCAAGACCTCGTTCGACGACTTCATGGCGAACAATCCCGATACCGTCTTTAGCACCATCATGTTCGCGCCGTCGGGCGCAAGCACCGGGGTGGCGAGCTACATGACGGCCAACGGCGGAAGCTGGAAGCACACGCAGGGCAACGCAAACCTCGATGAAGTGTTTGCCACCATGGTCGGTTCCATCATCGCCGCCAAAAACTTCTCGATTCAGGATCAGTTGAGCAAGTATGTGTCACTTTACACGACGCAGCCCGACATCAAGATCCAGCGCGAGAACCTGCTTTCGGGCGTGACACAGGTCTTGTGGCAGAGCAGCGGCTCGGTTTCCGCCAGCGGCGGAACCATCGGTGCCGCCACATCCGCAAACACCGAGGACGGCGTCACGATCATCAGCGACGTGTCCTACACCCCGGCGACGCCCGGAGACACCACCGGCCTTGTGAAGGTCCTCTTCAACACCAGTTACCCGGTCGATCTTCAGTGGAAGTACACCGTCTCCTTCAACGTCCAGACGACGGAGACCGCGTTCACGGAATACGCGGCGAGCGGCTACAACGCGACGGGCGATTCCAACACCGACTACGCCACCAACGCGACCAGCTCCGGCAAGGCGGGTTTCCATTCCAACCTGTCGGCGCAGCTGGACTACATCACCGAAAATCCTTCCGGGAGCTACACCGTTTTGTATCCCCATCCCGTGGTGCAGGTGTACCTGAAAAACGTCGTGTTTGAAAAGCGCGACAGCGTGACCGGGAGCCCGATGTCCGGCGTGACGTTCAATCTGTACAAGCAGACGGACCTCGCCACCGACCCGGTGATCCCCGGAACAAGCTCGGTCAGGGGGGTGCAGGTAAACAGCACTTATACCACCGGCGCGAACGGAAGGGTAACGCTGTCCAAGCTGAAGTCCGGAACCTACTGGCTCTATGAGACCGCGACGCCTTCCGGATACCAGGCCGCGCCGAGTGCCTTCGGCTTCACGCTCAACGCCGCGACCGGAGTCATCAGCAATTTGTCAAATGCGAATCTGATGGCGCTGCCGGGAGCGGGAGAGACGGAAATCGCCCTCATCATCAAGAACGTGCCCAAGACCTCCGTTTCAGTGGAAAAGGTTTGGGAGAACATCGACGGCACGACTTACACGGGGACGCGCACTGCGGTCACGATCAAGCTGTACCGCGAAAAGTATGTCTCCAGCGCATGGGTGGCAGACAGCGACTTCGTGCAGTCCCTCACCCTGTCGTCCTCCAACAACTGGGCCGGAAGCTGGACGGGCCTTGACCGCACCAGTTCCACCGGCGCGGCGTACCGCTACTACGTGGTGGAGACTCCCGTGCCTGACGGCTTCGCGGTGAGCTACAGCAGCAACAACAGCGAGCGCGTCATCTCGGGCAAGATCATCGTGACCAACCGTTGCACCTACATTCCGGTCGAGAAGGTCTGGTACGGCGGTTCCGCCGCGGCAAACGGCATCACCTCCGTTACGGTGCAGCTCACCGCGGACGGCCAGGCGGTAAGCGGACAGACGGTTACCCTCACGTCCGCCAACAGCTGGAAGGGCCAGTTCACGAACGTATCCTACAATGCCTCGACCACCTACGGCGTCATCGAAGTCACCGATCTCTCGGCATCCGGTTACACGTACTCCGTATCCGGCAATCCGGTTTCCGGCTTTACGGTAACCAACGAGAAGAAGGTCTCGGTAACGGTCTCGAAGGTCTGGCGCGACGGCGCGACGACACACCCCAGCGTCACCATCAATTTGATGGCCAAGGAAGGCGCGAGCGGAACGGTCTACGACACCGGCAAATCCACGACGCTCTCCAACACGGCCGGCTGGACGTACACCTTCACAGATCTTCCCCAGTACACCTCCGCCGGAACTGAGATCATCTACTCCATCAAGGAGCTGACGATCACCGGCTACACTGCCTCCATCGGTACGGCGACGCGGGATGCGAATGGGAATTACAGCTTCACGGTCACCAACACGAAGTTTGTGAACGTGACGGTCACGAAGACCTGGCTGGACGGCAACGCGACGGTGCATCCGGATGTCAAGATCCGGCTGATGTCCAAGGAAGGCGAGAACGGAACGGTGGGATATACGGGCAAGTACCTGATCCTGTCCGACGCGCTCGGCTGGACGCGCACCTTTACGGACCTTCCTCAGTACACCGCGGGCGGCACTGAAATCATTTACTCGATCGAGGAGTTGACGCTCGACGGCTACACGTCGGTGATCGGCACGCCCACGCGGGACGCCAGCGGGAACTACAGCTTCACGGTGACCAACACAAGGCTTGTGAACGTGGCGGTCGCAAAGGTCTGGCACGACGGCATGACCACACACACCAAGGTTCTGATCCGGCTGATGGCCAAGGAAGGCGAGAACGGAACGATCTATGATACGAACATGTTCGTGACGCTCTCCGATACGAACGGCTGGACGTACACCTTTGCGGATCTTCCCCAGTACACCGCGAACGGCACCGAAATCATCTACTCCATCAAGGAGCTGGCGATCAGCGGCTACAGCTCGACAATCGGCACGCCCACGCGCGACGAGAACGGGAACTACAGCTTCACGGTGACCAACACGAAGCTTGTGAACGTGACGGTCACAAAGAACTGGTCGGATGGGACTGCGACAACCCACTCCGCGGTCGTGATCAAGCTGATGGCCAAGAACGGCGCGAACGGGACGGTTTACGACACGGGCGTGTCGGCAAGCCTCTCCCAGGAAAACAGCTGGACCTACACCTTCGAAAACCTGGCGCGCTACACGGCAAACGATGAAGAGATCATCTACTCCGTCGAGGAAGTGGCGGTCAGCGGCTATGACACGGTGATCGGCACGCCCACGCGCGACGAGAACGGGAACTACAGCTTCACGGTGACCAATACCAAACAGGTGAACGTAACGGTCACAAAGGTCTGGACGGACGGCGACACGGTTGCCCATCCCAACGTCGTGATCAAGCTCATGGCGCAGGATGGCCCGGACGCGACGCCCTACGATACGGGTAAATCCGTGACACTCCCCCAGAACGGCAACTGGACCTACACGTTCACAAATCTGGCGCGCGCGACGGCAGCCGGCGTGGAAATCATCTACTCCATCCAGGAGGAGGCGGTGACCGGATACGATTCGGTAATCGGCGAGCCGACCCAGGATGAGAGCGGGAATTACAGCTTCACCGTCACCAACACGCCGAAGTACGATCTGGTGGTCGAAAAGCGCGACAAGGCCAATTCCTCGGCCAAACTTTCCGGCGCTCAGTTCGACCTGTACCTCGAGGTTCCCTCCGGGACGGACGGTGCGGTGGTGATCCCCAACGCGGGAAGCACCCACTACGGTATCATACAGAACGCCACCGCGTACACCACAAACGCCAATGGGCGCATCACGCTGGCGAGCCTCCTGCCGGGCAGTTACTGGTTGGTTGAGACCGTGGTTCCCACCGGTTACTACACGCCGACCACCTCGTTCGGTTTCACGTTGGGGAATGACGGCGCCCTCTCGGCGCTCACGAATTCCGAACTGATGCAGCTGGGCGATGGGAACGAAATCGATCTGGTCATCCTCAATCAAAAGGGCTACGAACTCCCGGATACCGGCGGACCGGGAACCCGAACCGTTACATGGCTTGGTCTGGCGCTCATGGCGCTGTCCGGCATCATGTATATCGCGGGCAGAAGCAGGAAACGTGGAAGGGGGGCGAGGGTCAATTCCAGGTAAGATTCGAGTCCGCAGCTACACGGTCTTTCAAAAGACCCGCTTATGCCCACGAACAAGTACAACGAGTTTGACCTATTAAGAGAGGAAGAAATTGATGAATACCATGAAGAGAATCTCTGGTTTGCTCTTGGCACTCACCCTGGTTCTTGCCTTGGCGGTTCCCGCGTTCGCGGCGACCGCGGGCAACGGCACGATCCTTATTAGCGACAGTACCGATGTTGACGCCGGTGCTCGCTCCTTCACCGCTTACCAGATCCTCGAAGTCTCTCTGTCCTCGACCAACGTCCCCGTCTACACCGTTCCGGCGGAGATGGAAAGCTTCTACAGGAGCTACTTCTCCGGAAACGCGGCGGTGACTTCCGCCACGACCGCGGCGGAGCTGAATCTGGCGGTGTTTAACGCCATCGACGCGCTGAAGTCTGACAAGACGGCCGTCGAGGCGTTCGCGGAGGCAGCCCTGGCCGCTGCGATTACCGCGCCGAACACGCTGTACTCCATCACGTTCAACGGCAATGCCGCCACCTCGGTTCCCTACGGCTACTACGTGATCAAGGACAACACCACGGCGTCCGAAACATCCCGCGTTTCCGCGGTCATGCTGGATACCACAACCCCCGAAGCCGCCATCACCATTAAGGCTGACGCCCCCTCGATCGACAAGACCATCGTCGAAGGCAACGCCACGACGGATTACTCCAATGGCGCGATCGGCGACGTCGTCACCTACAAGGTCACCACGAAGGTTCCGGACATGCGCGGATACACCAAGTACTTCTTCAACATCAATGATACGCTGAGCAAGGGCTTGGATTTCCAGGGCATCACTTCCATCACCATCGATGGCACCCCCCTGACCCAGGGCGTTGACGCTTCGAACCCGGGCGACTTCTACGTCATCGAAACGCCCAACACCACCACCGGCGAGACGGAAATCCAGATCGTCTTCCATGATTTCATCCAGTATTACCGCGGCGCGGTTGACCAGACCGGCAAGGACATCGTCGTTACTTATACCGCGAAAATTGACACCGACGCCGTGATCGGCGTGGAAGGCAACCCCAACGCGGTCCAGCTCATCTACTCCAACGACCCCAGGAACGAAGGCAAGGGCATTGATATTCCGGATGAGAATGACCCCAAGGGCGTTACGCCGGTGACCAAGACCTTTACCTACACCACGGGCATCGACGTGCTCAAGTACGCCATGAGCGGGACCGAAGAGATTTCGCTCGAAGGCGCGGTGTTCACCCTCAAGGGCACTGATCTTCTGAATGTGGTCGGCATAAAGGGCGACTGGTTCGAGATGGATGATGCCGGCACTTACTACAAGCTGCTCGACGGCACCTACACAACCACCGAGCCCACGACCACACCCGTCGACACCACAGGCAAGTATGCAAGCACCACGCAGAAGTACAAGCTGGTGACCGAGACGCGGTTCGAGGATGTCAAGACTGGGGGCACGTACCTTGCCACCGGCACGGTGGATTCCACCGGTCATCTCTACTTCGACGGCCTGAAGGCCGGCACCTACACCCTGACCGAAATTACCGCCCCGAGCGGCTACAACCTGCTGAACGATCCCATCGAGATCGTCATCGGCTGGACGGCCCCCGCTGATCCGGACACCAGCACGGAGTGCACCTGGAGCTTCAGCGTCAATGGCGGAACTGCTTCGACCTCCCTTACCGAGGACGGGCGCTGCCTGGTCAAGGTCGAGAATAAGCCCTCCAACGAACTGCCCTCCACCGGCGGCATGGGCACGACCCTGTTCACCATCGGTGGCCTGGTGCTGATGGCCGGCGCCGCGCTGGTGCTGGTGATCCGCCGCAAGGGCGCCAAGTCCGGCAACAAGTAATACCAAAACCGCGCGGTGAACGCGCAGAACACGGGCGCCGCGGACGGCATTCCGCCCGCGGCGCCGGAAGAAAAAAAGATGGCAGGGAGTTTTCCATGAAGAAGAAAGTCACGACAATCCTGTTGATGCTCGTCTTTGCGGTGGGTCTCTCCCTGCTGCTCTATCCGGTGGTCAGCAACTTTTGGAATCAGATGCACGCAAGTCAGGTCGTGACCGACTACGACAAAGCGGTATCGTCGATTTCTCAGGAAGACTACACGGAGATCATCGAAGCGGCGCAGGAGTATAATCAGAGCTTGCTTACGCGGACGGATCGCTTCGCGAACAGCGAGGAAGAGGAAAACGATCCCACTTATCTGGCGCAGCTCCAGGCCGACGGAAGCGACGTAATGGGATATGTCCAGATCCCGAAGATTGATGTCAAGCTTCCCATCTACCACGGGACGACGGAATCGGTTCTGCAGGTGGGGGTCGGGCACATCGCCGGTTCGTCCCTGCCCGTGGGCGGGGAAAGCACCCACTGCGCCCTGTCGGGGCACACGGGGCTTCCCTCAGCCAAGCTTCTGACCGACATGGACCAGCTCGAGATCGGCGACATGTTTTACCTGCACGTATTTGGGAATGTGCTCGCCTATCAGGTCGATCAGATCCTTGTCGTCGAGCCCAACGACGTGGACCCGCTCGCAATCGTTCCGGGCGAGGACTACGTGACACTGGTCACCTGCACGCCTTACGGCGTCAACTCGCATCGGCTGCTTGTCCGGGGAACGCGCATTCAGGCGGAGGATTTCTCCCAGATCGCGCCCGCAAGCGACGCCGAACCCCTGAACCGCTTGATCGGCATGGCATTGATCGCGGTTCCCGTGTTCCTGCTTTGCCTGATCATATATCTGATCATCAGCAAGAGAAAGTAATCGGGCGAGCCGATTTGGACACCCGTTCCTGTATAAATGAACCGAACGACTGCCGGTTGGAGGGAAACATGGCGATGAGAAGAGCGCGAATGATTGCGGGGTTTATCCTGTGCGCAGTCCTGCTGGCGACATATCCGATGTCCGCGCTGGCGGTGAAGGTAGACTTTGATCGCAAGGGAAACCTGAATGTCCAGCTGGAGGTAACGGCCGAACATGACTGGTCGGGGGTCGTATTCTCCATCTACCGGATCGGGGATGTCGACAACGCCGGCGGGGGAATGCGCTACGTACTCAGCGGCGCATTCGCAAGCGCGGGGGTCTCCCTCGAATACACGACCAGCCAGGAAGCGGAGGATGCGGCGGAAGCGCTGCAAAACTTCGTCGAGGAAAAACAGATTGCCGCGCTTGCGACGGGCGAGGTGAATCTGGCGGGACGCGTCGCGTTTACATCACTCCCGGTGGGCGTGTACTTTGGACAGATGACGGACGGGCCTGAGAATGTTCTGGTTACGCCGTTCATCGTGTCGATGCCCTACCTCAAGAACGGGTCGCTGACCTACATGGTGCCCGTCTACCCGAAGGCGGAGGTTCTTCTCGAGCCCACGCCGACCCCAACGCCGACCCCCACCTGCACGCCCACGCCCGTGCCGTGCACAACCAGCCCCGGCACATTGCCCCAGACGGGCGTTGTGCGCTGGCCGGTGGTCGCACTGAGCGTCGGAAGCGGACTGTTCATCGCCCTTGGTGTCTTTGCCCTGATCGCGGCGCGCAAGAAGAGGGCGAACCGTAAGTGAGAAAGTTAGGTGTGCTCCTGCTCGTTCTGGGCCTTCTCCTGGGGTTGGGCGCCGGGGGATGGATGGTCTATAACGAGCAGGAGGACGAAAAGGCGGGCCAGGCGTCCGAGAATGCGCTTGCGGAACTTATCCCGATCATTTCCGACCGACGCGCGGGAATTTACGCGGATGACGCCGCCGGGACGGGGGGCATGGTTGTTCTGGACGACGTCCCGGAAGTGGCCTTGGACCCGACGATGGATGTCGTCGTGATCGACGGCTATACCTACATTGGCTATCTCTCCATTCCGGAGATCGATCTTGATCTGCCGGTGCAGGCGACCTGGTCGATGGATCTGCTCGAGAAATCGCCCGCCCGCTATTCGGGCAATCTGGCGGAGGGCAACCTCATCATTCTCGGACACAACTACAAGAGGCACTTTACGCCGCTCAAGCGCCTGTCTGTCGGTGCGCGCGTGGTGTTCACCGATGTCAACGGCGTTGAATACGACTATGTCTTGGCTGAAATCACCACGGTGGGGGGCCACGACGAAGAGACGATGCTATCCGGCTCAGAAAACTGGGATTTGACTTTATTTACTTGCACCTATGGAGGCAAGAATCGCCTGACGCTCCGCTGCGTGCTGGAAGGTGGAAAATCCTGACGGCAGAGCGGACGACAGCGCATCGCGCGCCTGACTCCGGGTCGCGCAAAAGCCGCACTTCACCCACATTGGCCCATGCTTCCGACCTTCGGGTGCCGGAAACATGGGCCGATTCTATGCCCCGATGCCGAAATGGCATGGGGTTGCTGTTGAGTTTTTGTGCTGTTTCGGATATAATGATAAGTGGTACATAAGTAGCAAGGCGAACCGCCAGTCGCGCACCGATTTGAAGGAGGATGAAACATGCCGGCTTTCGCAAATCCGTTTCAGGCCAACGTGAACAGGAAAATGAGCAAAGAAGAACTGATTCAGGCCATCCGTCTCGACATCGCAGGCGAGCTCGAAGCCATCTATATCTACGACGCACATGTGCAGGCCACCGACATCGAAATTGCCAAAAAGGTAATTGCGGACATCCGCGACGAGGAAAAGGCGCATGTCGGCGAGCTGATGACGCTTTTGCGCACCCTCGATCCCATGGAGGCGGAGCACTTTGCCTCCGGCGAGAGCGAGGTTAAGGAAATGCTCGAGGAACTCGGAATCGCCGCGCCCAAGGCGGCGGCCGCCGATTCCGGAACGACCGTCGGGAGCCTCAAAGACGAATAGAAAGGAGAGAGACGTCATGAGTTATCTTTCCAGGGAAGCGGCGACCATTGCCGACGAATTGTGGTCCCAAATTGACGCGACCGTCGTCAAGACCGCGCGCGCCGTTCTCACCGCCAGACGCTTTCTGAGCGTCTTCGGGCCTCTGGGTGTCGGCGCGGGCTACGTTCCCATCGACGATGCCGAGGCGTTGGGCGAAACGGACGCGGACGGCGTCATCACCACCACCGGCAGGAAGTACGTAGAGGTTCCCACGCTGTATACGGATTTCACGCTCCTCGCCAAGGACATCGAGACCGCCGCGCTGGCGGGCTACCCCGCCGATCTTTCGAAGGCGGCCGCTGCCGCGGAGCAGGCGGCCCTCAAGGAGGACAAATTCCTGTACTTCGGAAGCGAAGCCTTGGGCTACGAAGGCATTCTTACCGCCAAGGGCGCGAACAAGGTTGCGATGAAGGACTGGTCCAAGGGTGAAAACGCCTTCACGGACGTCGCGGCGGCCATTTCTCTGCTCGCGGAGCAGGGCATTTACGGACCGTATACCCTCGTTGTGAGCCCCGACGTGGCGATGAAGATGCAGCGGCTCCAGCCGAATACGGGGCTTCTCGAAATCGACCGCGTTGCGAAGCTCGTGGACGGCCGCATGATCAAGGCGCCCGCGCTGGGCAAGGGGAAGGCGCTTCTGGTCTGCCCCGACAAGCGCAACATGGATCTGGTTATCGGTCAGGATATGGCGGCCGCCTATCTCGAACAGAAGGAGCTCAACCACTCCTTCCGGCTGCTCGAGACGGTGCTTTTGCGCGTCAAGCGCAAAAAGGCGATCGTCGTCTTTGAATAAAACGGACGAACGGAAAGGGGTATGAACATGGTTGAATTCTATCGTTGCGATCTGTGCGGGAACATGGTGGCGCTCATCAAGAAGGGCGGCGGAACGCTCGTCTGCTGTGGACAGGACATGACCAAGCTCGAGGCGAACACCACCGACGCGGCGCAGGAGAAGCACGTACCGGTCGTCACCAGGGAAGGCGGCAAGATCAAGGTCGCGGTGGGCGCGACGCTGCATCCCATGCTGCCCGAGCACCACATCGAGTGGATCGCGCTGGTGGCGGGCGACAAGGTCGAGTTCAAATTCCTGAAGCCCGGCGAGACGCCCGTGGCTGAGTTTGACGCGGTCGAATCCGGCGAAGTTTACGAGTACTGCAACCTGCACGGCCTCTGGAAGGCGTCGTTCTGATGAATGTGCGGAAAGAGATCCCACCCGGGTCTCTTTCTTTCTACCCATGAAGGAAGGGGGGAATCCCGATGTACAACCTGCTCATCGGCGGGGCGGCCGGTCAGGGAATCGACACCACCGCGGCGATCCTCGAAAAAACGCTCAAGCGCGCGGGCTACTGTGTCCTGACCGTGCGCGATTTTATGTCCCGCATCCGCGGCGGGCACAACTTTATGCTGATCCGCTTCGGAACCGAAAAGGTGCTTTCCCACGCCAGCGCGTTGGACGGCATCATCGCGCTGGACGACGAAACGGTCCGGCTCCACGCGGGAGACCTGAAGGACGGCGGCTTCATCCTGTGCGATCAGCAGATTGCGACGGACGACGCGCGTGCCGTTAAAATCGATCTCACCGGCATGGCGAAGGCTCTCGGCAATCCCCGCGTGTCCGGCTCCATCGCGGTGGGCGTCGTTTTGAAGCTGTTTTCCCAGGAGCTCGAGGGCGTAAAAGGCGTTTTCGGGGAATTTGTCAAGGAGCAGTACCTGGACGTCAATTTAAAAGCGGTGGCGGCGGGCTACGGCCTCGTCGAATCGCGCTATCCGCACCTGAAAGGCACGTTCGGGGACTGGATGCTCGTCTCCGGCAGCAAGGCGGTTGCGCTGGGCGCCGTGGCGGCGGGGCTTCGGTTCTATTCGGCCTATCCCATGTCGCCCTCGACGGTGGTCATGGAGACCCTGGCGGCCATGTCCGACGAGGCGCACATCGTGGTCGAACAGGCGGAGGACGAAATCGCCGGCATCAACATGGCCATCGGCGCATCCTACGCGGGCGCGCGGGCCATGACGGGGACCTCCGGCGGCGGCTTTTCCCTCAAAGTGGAGGCGCTGGGGCTCTCCGGCATGGCGGAAATTCCGCTGGTGGTCATCGACGTGCAGCGCCCCGGCCCGGTGACCGGACTCCCCACGCGCACGGAGCAGAGCGACCTGAAATTCGTCATCTCCGCGTCCCAGGGCGAGTTTCCGCGCATGGTCATTGCCCTGCGCAATCCCGAGGACGCGTTTTACCAGACCGTTCGGGCGTTCAATCTGGCGGAAAGGTACCAGATTCCGGTGATCCTGCTCTCCGACCAGTACGTGGGCGACGCCTCCTATACGGTAAAGCCCTTCGACATCGCGGGCATCAAAATGGAAGAACCCGCCCGGGCGCACGAGGGCGCGTATCTGCGCTATGCCTACACAGAGAGTGGAATTTCGCCCCGGCTCATTCCCGGAAAGACGGAGCATCTGGTGCTTGCGGACAGCGACGAGCACGACGAATACGGCCGGATTACCGAATCCGCCGAGGTGCGCGTGAAGATGTTCGATAAGCGGATGAAAAAGATTGAGGGACTGAAAAAGGAACTTCTGGAGCCCGAGTTTATCGGCCCCGAGGAGTTTGAGACGCTCATCGTTGGCTGGGGTTCCACCTGGGGGCCCATTTCCGAGGCGGTCAAGCTGCTTCCCGGAACGGCGGCGCTGGTGTTCGGCGACGTATATCCGCTGCCGGAGAAACTGCTTACCGAGAAGGCGAAAAAGGCCAAACGCATCGTCAACGTGGAGCAGAACGCCACGGGCCAGCTCGCCGGGCTCATCCGCGAGGCTACGGGCATCCGGATGGACGAAAGCGTGCTGAAATACGACGGGCGGCAGATTTCGGGCGAGGAAATCGCCGCGCGGCTGGGGAAGGGGGAAGAAAAATGAGCGAATGCTTCCGCACATACGAGACGGCGTGGTGCCCCGGCTGCGGCAATTTCGTGATCCTCGACTGTCTCAAGCAGGCGCTGGAGGAGCTCGGGAAAAAGCCCTCGGAGGTGCTGGTGGCGGCGGGCATTGGCCAGGCGGCCAAGACGCCCCAGTACATCGGCGCCAACGGCTTCTGCGGGCTCCACGGGCGCTCGCTCCCGGCGGCGGTGGCCGCCAAGATCGCCAACGAGAGCCTGACGGTGGTGGTGGACACCGGCGACGGCGATTCCTACGGCGAGGGCGGAAACCACTTCCTTCATAATATAAGGAGGAATGTGGACATTTCCCACTTCGTGCACGACAACCAGATCTACGGCCTCACCAAGGGCCAGGCGTCACCCACCTCCATGGTGGGCATGGTGACGGGGGTACAGGTGGACGGCAACCAGAACGAGCCCCTGAATCCGGTGCTGGTGGCCATCGCCGCGGGCGGCGGCTTCGTGGCGCGGGCGTTCACGGGGCATAAGGAGCACCTCGTCTCCATGATGAAGCAGGCCATCGAGTATCCGGGCTACGCGCTGGTGGACATCCTCCAGCCCTGCGTGAGCTTCAACAAGCTCAACACATTCCAGTGGTACAACAAGCGCGTTTACGAACTGGGGGAGGACTACGACGCCTCGGACAAGCCCGCCGCGCTGGCCAGGTCCCTGGAATTCGGCGACCGGATCCCCATCGGCGTCATCTATCGGGAAGACAAGGCGCCCTTCCACCGGAAGAACGAGACGCTCAAGGACGGAACGCCCCTCCTCGACCGCACGGCCGACCCAAAGGCCGTCGAAAAACTCATCCGGGCATATCTCTAAAAAATCGCCGCGCCATCCCCCATGGGGTGGCGCGGCTTTCGGTCACACCATGCCCTGCATCCGCGCGCGCTCGAGGCATACGCACAGAATCTCCCGCACGGCGGGGACGCTCTCGGACGCGATTTCGTTTTCGGCGGCATAGCGCGCCCAGGCCGCGTCCATGTCGCGCAGCTTGTTTTGTGAAACGAAGTCCAGGATCTCGCGATATGCGTCTCCGCGTCCGGCGGTCAGGCGCGAAAGCGCGTAGCCCTTTGCCGCCTTCGACATGCCCTCGAGGTACCGGTTTTCAAAGCCGTATTCCGCGGGCGCCGGCGCTTCCGCCGGGGCGGCGGGGGCAGGCTCGCCCTTTTCGCGGATGAAATCGGTGATGCTCTTGAAATCGTCCTTGACCGCCTCCCGCGCGGCGGCGGGGATGGCCTTCCAGATCCGGTTCAGCGCCTGCCAATGGGCGCTTTCCTTGTAGCCGTCTGCCATTCCTTGACTCCCTCTTTGAGATGATATTCCATTATAGCACGCCTTTCCCGAAAAGGCGACCGCAATCTTGCCCTTTAAATTACCACTCGGGGGTAGAAATGCGGGAAAAGGTGGTGTATAATCATCCAATACAAGTTTTCGGGAGGGAGCCGCATGCAGGAGATCAGGTTTATACCGGCCGCTTCGTTCAAGGCCAAACCCGCCGATGAAACAAAAATGGGCTTCGGCAAGCTTTTTACGGACTATATGTTCACCATGGACTACTCGTCTGACAAGGGCTGGCACGATCCCCGCGTCGAGCCCTACCATCCGTTCACCCTCGACCCGAGCTCTTCCGTCTTTCACTACGGCCAGGAGATTTTCGAAGGCCTCAAGTGCTACCGCCGGGCGGACGGCGGGGTGCAGCTCTTCCGCGCCAGGGACAACTTCGCGCGCATGAATTCCTCCGCCGAGCGGATGTGCATTCCGGCGTTTGACGAGGATGTGGCCATGAAGGGCCTCGAGGCGCTTTTGAAGGTGGAAAAGGACTGGGTGCCGCATTCAAACGGCGCGACGCTCTACATCCGGCCCACCATCATCGCCACAGAGCCGGCGCTGGGCGTTCACGCGGCGCATCACTATATCTTCTTTATCATCCTCTCGCCCTCCGGCGCGTATTATCCCGGCGGGCTCGCGCCCGTGGGCATCTATGTGGAGGACAAATATGTGCGCGCGGTGCGCGGCGGCGTGGGCTTTGCCAAGACCGGCGGCAACTATGCGGCCTCCATCAAGGCCGGCGACGCGGCCGAAAAGCGCGGCTATACGCAGGTTCTGTGGCTCGACGGTGTGGAGCAGAAGTACGTCGAGGAAGTCGGCGCCATGAACATGATGTTCGTTATCGGCGGGAAGATCGTCACGCCCGTCCTCAACGGCTCAATTTTGCCCGGCATCACCCGCGATTCCGTAATGAAGCT
This sequence comes from Bacillota bacterium, assembly GCA_023435435.1. GTDB lineage: Bacteria > Bacillota > Clostridia > Christensenellales > Aristaeellaceae > RUG11247. The sequence goes on from JAEYRW010000115.1 coordinate 16,826, forward strand.
CGCGAAAGACATGGGCTACACGGTGGAGGAGCGCAAAATTTCCATCGCGGAAGTGCTGGAAGCGGCCGAAAAGGGTACCCTCGACGAGGCGTTCGGCACCGGTACCGCGGCGGTGGTCTCGCCCGTGGGCAAGCTTGGCTACGAGGACAGGGACTACATCCTCAACGGCGGGAAGATCGGCCCCATCGCCCAGAAACTCTACGACACCCTGACCGGCATCCAGTTTGGCGAAATCGCCGACAAGTTCGGCTGGATCACCCCCATCGAATAGAAGAAATGATCGCTCATACCGTGCCGCGCGGCGTGCGCCCGACGCCCCTTTCGCGCTATGTCGCCCGCGCGTACCCCATGCTGGACGCGCGGGAGGCGTTCAAACGGCGCGATGTGAAGGTCAACGGCGCGCGCCAAAGCGGCGAGTTTCCCGTATCGGGCGGGGACCTGATTGAAATTTATCTGAACCTGAACGCGGCGCTCGACGTCATATATCATGGCGGCGGGCTTTTGGTCGTCTCAAAGCCCCAGGGGCTGCCCGTGGACGTGGATCAGGATGGCGTCGGCGCGGATACCGCCCTCACCCGGGCGCGGATCATCGACCCGGCGGCGCGTCTCTGCCACAGACTCGACGCCCAGACGGGCGGCGCGCTTTTGTTCGCCACGGACGAGGCGGCCTACGAAAGTTGCCTCGCGGCGTTCAGGGAGCACCGGGTGGGGAAGCGCTACGCCGCCCTCGTTTCCGGCGCGTTCGACGCGCCCGCGGGCACATACCGCGACCGGCTTTTGAAGGATGCGGCGGATGCGCGGGTGAAAATCGCGGGCGGGGAAAGCGGGCTGGCCGTGGAGACGCGCTGGCGCGTGGAAAGCCGCCCGGACGAGAGCCTCACGCGGGTTTTGCTTACGCCGGTGACGGGACGCACCCACCAGCTGCGCGCACACATGGCCCATCACGGCCACCCCATTCTCGGTGACGACAAGTACGGCGACCGGGCGCTCAACAAAAAATACCGGACGAAGCTCTGCCTCTGGTGCGAATTTCTGTCGCTTCAGGGCATGGAGTTTCTCTCGCCCGCGCCCGACTGGCTCGCCAGACACAAATGACGGAGGAAATGATGGACGTAAAGCTCATCGCGGCGGACCTCGACGGAACTCTCCTCGACGGGGCGGGCGAAATCCCCGCAATCAACGTCCGGGCCCTTTCGGAATGCCAAAAGCGCGGCATCCGCGTTCTTTTTTCCAGCGGGCGTTCGTTCGAATCCATTTCCCATCTGGCCCGGCGCGCGGGGCTTGACCCCATGGTTTCCTCGGTAAACGGCGCGCGGATCGATCTTTCCACGGCGGGCGGCGCCCTGGCTGAATTTACCATGGACGAAAAAACGTCCCTGGGCGTGTACGAAGTCCTCATGAACGCCGGGGTCTACTTCATGGCCTTCACCCGCGGCCACAGCTACATGGCCAACCTTCCGGCACGGGAAGGGCTCAAGACGCACATCCATCAGCCCGGCGTCTATTCCTACGGCGGATATCCCTATGAAATGGTGGCCGACCCGGCGCGCGTGCGCGCGGAGGGCACGGTGTCCCCCTATAAATACGTGGTGTTCGCCCACGACTACGACCCGGTGTTCGAGGAAATCCGTGGGGCGCTCTCCCCTTTGCGTCTCTCGATTTCAAGCTCGTGGCGGGACAACCTCGAAATCATGCGCCCGGGCGTCGACAAGGGGACATCCCTGAAGCTCGTGGCGGAGCGCTTCGGCATTCAGCCCGGGGCCGTGATGGCCTTCGGCGACAATACAAACGATGTTCCCATGTTCGAGTACGCCGGGCATCCCGTGGCGATGGCGCGGGCCGAGGCGTGCGCCCGCGACGCGGCGCGGTATTTCGCGTCTGACTGCAATGAGGGCGGCGTGGGAAAACTGATTGAGGAGTTGGTTCTTTCGTGAAGATCGCGCTGGTGGTTTCGGACATCGACGATACGCTTTTGCCCAAGGGCGGCAAAATTTCCGACCGGACGCGGCGCGCGGTGGCGGCGCTCAACGAAAAAAGCATCCCCTTCGTGCTGGCCAGCGGCAGGTGGTTTCCGTCCACCGTCTCCGTGGCGGAGGAAATCGGCTGCAAGGGGCCGCTCATCGTGGCGAACGGCGGCTGTGTCATCACCCGCGCGGGTGAGGTTTTGAAGGAATTCTGCATGGAGGACGCGGACGTTGGGGCCGCGTATGAGATTATCCGGGACGCGGGCGCACTCATTACCAGCTATGTGCGCGGCGCCATCTACCGGCTGAATGTCAAAACCATGGAAAACCGACCGCCGGAAAAGCATTCCTATTTCGGGGGCGACCTGTTCGAGGTGGTGGACGACGACAGAACCCGCTTCGAGACGGAGGCCCTCAGGGACGTCTATAAAATGGAAGTCTATTCAAACGACGAAGGGCTTTTGCGGGAATTGCGCGCGGATTTGACGGCTGCGGGGCTCAGCGTTTCCAGCTCGTTCCGCACCAACATCGAGATCACGACCAAGGGCCTTGGCAAGGGCACGGCGCTTCTCTGGCTTGCGGAGTCCATGGGCATTTCGGGCGAAGATGTCATGGCCTTCGGGGACAACACCAACGACATGCAGATGCTCTCGTGCGCGGGCTGGGGCGTGGCCATGGGCAACGCCGTACCGGAACTCAAGAAGATGGCGAGGCTCGTCGCGGCCGACTGCCAGTCGGACGGGCTTGCGCGGGTCATCGAGGAGAATGTGCTGTGAATGAACTGCACGTCGTGCTCGTCAATCCCGAGATTCCCCAAAACACGGGGAATATCGCCCGCACCTGCGCGGCCACGGGGGCGATTCTGCACCTCATCAAGCCCCTGGGCTTTCGGCTGGACGACAAGTACATGAAGCGGGCGGGGCTCGATTACTGGTTTCTCACGGACGTGCGCGTGCACGAATCCTGGGCGGCGTTTTGCGCGGAACATCCGGATGCGCGCATGCATTATCTGACCACGAAGGCGCCGCGCGCCCATGCGGAGGCAGCCTACGCGCCGGGGGACTTTCTGGTGTTCGGCCGGGAGACGAAGGGCCTCGACGAGACGCTTTTGGCCGCCCATTACGAAAGCTGCGTGCGCATTCCCATGCGGGCGGAGGCGCGTTCGTTAAACCTTTCCAACTCCGTGGCAGTCGTTCTCTACGAGGCGCTTCGGCAGCTGGACTTTCCGGGGCTCGCGCGGGAAGGGCGTCTCACGGAGGAAAATGCGGGCGAATGGGTGGATTATTTATAGCTTGACCGCAATTTTTGACGATGCTATAATGGACGAAACGAAAGAGAGGCGATGGGGATGGCGAAGCTGTACACCCGGCGCGAGGCGCGCAACAGGCGGCTGACGTTCAAAATTTTTGCCGGCATGTTCGACTTCATCGGCACGGTGGCGAGCGTCATCATCATCCTCGGCTGCGTGGTGCTGGTGCTTCAGCTGGTAAAATGGGTGCTTTCCGATTTTGACACATCCTTCGGCGCGATGCTTCAGATGTTCAAAGAGGCGGTTGTGATCGAATGACGACCTCGTGGCCGACATTGATCGCCGAAATCGGTGCGTGCCGAAAGTGTAGGCTGTGCGAGGGCCGCGCCAACGTGGTGCCGGGAGAGGGCAACCCCGAGGCGGACCTCATGTTCATCGGCGAAGGCCCGGGACAGGAGGAAGACCGCCAGGGCCGCCCCTTCGTCGGGCGCTCGGGCGAGCTTCTGACGCGGATGATCCACGCCATCGGCATCGAGCGCAGCGAGTGCTACATCGCCAACATCGTCAAGTGCCGTCCGCCGGGAAACCGCAACCCCGAGCCCGACGAAGCGGAGGCGTGCCTCCCGTATCTGCGCATGCAGACGGCGCTCATCCGCCCCAAGGTCATCGTGCTTCTGGGCAAGGTCGCCTGCCGGTACACGCTGCGGGAGGAAATCTTCGTGACCCGCGACCACGGCAGATGGTACGAGAAAAAGGGCGTCTTCCTGATGCCGACGTACCATCCTTCGGCGCTTCTGCGGGACCCGACCAAGAAGCGGGACGCGTGGGAGGACTTTCAGAAGGTGCGGGACAGGTTGCGGGAATTGACATCATAGCGGCCGAGGTGTATGGAATGGACGAAATGCGGGCGCGGCTTGCCGCGCTCATCGATTCGGTGTACGAGGGCGAAAAGAAGGTGCTCGTGTTCGGCGAGGGCGCGACCGGTGCCCGCGTGATGATGATCGGCGAGGCGCCGGGGGAGCAGGAGGCGCTTTTGGGCCGTCCCTTTGTGGGGCGGGCGGGGAAGAACCTCGACGAGTTTATCGCGGCCTCCGGGCTTTCGCGCGCAGAGATGTACGTGACAAACGTCGTGAAGTTCCGGCCGACCCGGATCTCCGCCGCGGGCCGGGTGGTTAACCGCACGCCGACCCAGGAGGAAATCCAGCTCTTTCTTCCGTTTTTGAAGCGGGAGATCGCCTTTACAAAGCCCCAAATTCTCGTGACGCTGGGGAACGTGCCGCTCAGGGCCCTGCTTGGCCCCGGCGCGGTCATCGGCGAGATGCACGGAACGCTTCTGGAGACCCCCCACGGGAGGCTGTTTCCCATGTACCACCCCGCCTCCCTCATCTACAACCGCGCGCTGCGGGACGCGTACGCGGCGGATATGTGCGCTCTTTCTGAATTAATCAAAAATATGTAAAAAATTAACCAAAGATTGTGAAGCCGTATGTTTCTTTCGCGCTCCAAATGTGTATGATATTACTTGCGCCAAGAGGAACATACTTTTTTATGGTATGTCATCATAGACGAAGCGGGTGCATACATTCCGTTGATTGACCCGCGCAGGACTGAATCCATGTGATCGCGTTTGGAGGAAATAATATGGCACTTGTCAAATGCCCGCGCTGCGAGCTGAATTACATGAACGACACCGACGAGATGTGCTCCGTCTGCCGCCGCGAGGTGCGCGGGGAGAGCGAAAGTTACGACATGATCGAGCTGTGCTCGGAGTGCGGCGAAAACGCGGTGGTGCCCGGCTATGAGCTGTGCGCTACCTGCCTCAAGGAGCTGCAGCGCAGGACCGCCCAGGACGCGGGCGACGATACCATCGTGCGCGAGGACCCCACCATCGGTATCGATTCGGTTTCCACCATGGACGAAATCGCCTTGGACATCGACGACGACCTCGAGGAGACCTCCTTCGAAGGCGAGGACGATTCCTTCGAAGAAGAGGACGAGGAGGACGCGGACGACGAAGACGAAGATGATGAGGATGACGAGGACTGACCGTGGCCATATACGCGATCTCGGATCTCCACCTTCCGGCGCGCGAGAAGCCGATGAGCGTCTTCGGCGCGCACTGGGAAAACCACTTTGAAAAGATATCCGCCGACTGGCGCGCGCGCGTCCGGCCGGAGGATATTGTTTTGCTCCCGGGAGACCTCACCTGGGCGATGCGCCTGGAGGACGCCGCGGAGGACATTCGCCGCGTGGGGGATTTGCCCGGAAAGAAGATCATTCTGCGCGGAAACCACGATTACTGGTGGAGCGCCATTGGGCGGGTGCGCAGGGCGCTCCCGGCCGGGATGTATGCCCTTCAAAACGACGCCATGGCGCTGGACGGATATGTCTTCGCGGGTTCGCGCGGCTGGACGGTGCCCGGCGGGGACGCGGACGCGGAGGACGTCAAAATCTACGAGCGGGAAAGGCTTCGGCTCAGGATGTCCCTGGAAAATGCCCGGCGGCTTTCAAACGGGATGCCGCTGGTGGTCATGATGCATTATCCGCCCTTCACACCCTCAAACGCCGGCTACGCGGACATCCTCTCTGAATTTGCGGCGGACGTCTGCGTCTACGGTCATTTGCACGGAGCAAGTCTCGCCTACGCCTTTACGGGCGTGCGCGACGGAATCGAATATCATCAGGTCTCCTGCGACGGACTCGATTTCAAATTGAAGCTGATCCGGGAAAACTGAGGGCGTTGTCCCCTCCGTGGCAAGACGGCATTTCAAATCACAATTAAATCATTCGTTTTCCCGCCCGCGCGGCTGTTATCCAAATCCGCCGCGAGTTTCCGATTTCTTGTTTACAACGGGCGCGCGGGTTGGTATAATAGTCGAAGAAAGTCCTAATGCGTTTTAAGGAGGAATACCATGGCAGATATGGAAAAGCTGGTCCAGGCCGGTTTCGATTACGCGAAGGAAATCTACGCGTCGAAGGGTGTGGACGTCGAGTCGGCGATGGAAAAGGCCGCAAACACCGCCATTTCGCTGCACTGCTGGCAGGGCGACGACGTCGTCGGCTTCGAGGGCGGCGGCGGCGCGTCGGGCGGCATTGCCACCACCGGCAACTACCCCGGCCGCGCGCGCACCGCGGATGAGCTCCGCGCGGACCTCAATTTCGCGATGCCCATGATCCCCGGCAAGTCCAAGCTCAACCTCCACGCCTCCTACGCTGAGCTGAACGGCAAAAAGCTGGACCGCGACGAGTATACCATCGCCGAGTTCCAGGGCTGGGTCGACTGGGCCAAGTCCAAAAAAATCGGCCTCGACTTCAACCCCACCTATTTTTCCCATCCCTTCGCCGAAGACGGCTTTACCCTTGCTTCCCGGAACGAGGCGCACAGGAAATTCTGGATCGAGCACGGCAAGCGCTGCCGCGAAATCGGCGAGGAGTTCGGCAAGCAGCTGGGCATTCCCTGCGTCATCAATTTCTGGATGCCCGACGGCTACAAGGACAACGTTGAGGACAGCGCCACGCCCCGCAAGCTGATGCTTGATTCCCTCGACCAGATCTTCGCCGCGAAGCAGATTTCCGGGGATTTCGTCAAGGACGCCGTTGAGTCGAAGCTGTTCGGTCTGGGCGTCGAAGCCTACACCGTAGGCTCTTCCGAGCTCATGCTCGGCTACGCCGTCACCCGCAAAAAGCTTCTTTGCCTGGACGCGGGCCACTTCCATCCCACCGAGAAGATTTCCCAGAAGATTTCCGCGTGCATGCAGTACCTGGACGAGATGCTCCTGCACGTTTCCCGCCCCATGCGCTGGGATTCCGATCACGTCGTGACGCTGGACGACGAGCTCCAGGACATCATGAACGAGATCGTGAAAAACGGCTACCAGGATCGGGTGAACATCGCCCTCGACTTCTTCGACGCGTCCATCAACCGCGTGGCGGCGTGGATCATCGGCACCCGCAACGCCCAGAAGGCGCTTCTCAAGGCCTACCTCAGCCCCACCGCCACCATCAAGGCCGCCGAGGTGGCCCAGGATTACACATCCCGTCTGGCGCTCCAGGAGGAGGCCAAGACCCTGCCCTTCACTGCTGTCTGGGACATGTACTGCCAGAAGCAGGGCGCGCCCGTGGGCGACCACTGGCTCACCCTCGTCAAGCAGTATGAGAAGGACGTGCTTTCCAAGCGCTAACGACCATAGGGCTGCCCGTGCGGCGGCCCTCTTTTTTATGCGGAATGAGATATGACGAAGTAAAGAGGGCGGCCCTGGCCTTCCTCCTCAAGAGAAACCCGGATTACGCCCCCGTGGGCATCGCCCATACGGGCTATGTGGCCTGCCTTTCGGCGCTCCTCGCCCGGGCGCGGGGCCTCGACATGGAAATCGCACAGACGGCTGCCTACCTCCACGACCTGTGGCTTCACTGGCACTCTCCCTACGACGCCGAAACCGCCCGCCGCCACGCCCACGAGGGCGCGCTGCTCGCGGCGGAAATCCTGCGGGAAATCGGCGCGTATACCGATAACGAAATTGCCGCCGTTTCCGCCATGATCGAAAACCACGACTTTCTCGACCAAACCGACGACCCCATGAGTGAAGTCCTCAAGGACGCGGACATGCTCTCCCATTACCTCAATGCCTCCGCCGCCGGACGCGAGGAAGCGTATCACCAAAGGGTGCGGAGGGCGCTCGGGGAGGTGGGAGTGACGCTCGAGGGCGCCGCCCCCGGGTCCCCCAGCGGCGCGCAGATCGAGTAACATTCGACCTGTGCGGTCGCACGGCAGCTTCGCCGTAGGCGAAGCTGGTCCCTACGGGACTGAATTTGACGCATTCCATGCGGTGAATTCACCGACGCGACTTGGCTTGCCGAAGGCAAGCCAACCTCCAAGGCATAATTGTCCCTTGAGAATTCCGAACTGGGTGGAGATGATTCTTTTGTCCGTCGGACCGGTCGGGGGCCCAACCCGACCGGTCCGAATTTGGGATATGTTGTCCTCCAAAACAAAGCTCGGTGCCCCGGGGTTGGGCCCTCGAGGCATCCGACGAACCGCTTTTCTTTTCTCCCATTCAGTATGGGATTTTCAAGGGACAATTGTCCCTTGAGTGGGGTCCGGCGCGGAGCCCCGGCGTTCTTCGCCTCATTCTTCGCCGCCCCGCCCAAAACTTGTGGACATTTTCGCGACTTTTATGTATAATGGGCATACATATTTTTGCACGGAGGCGGTATGATGGCATCGGCACGCGAACACAAAATCTGGAATCCGCAGGCGGAGTGCATGAGCCGTGACGAGAGGCACGCGCTTCAGGGCGAGCGTCTCAGGGCGGTGGTGAAGAGGGTTTATGAAAACGTGCCCGTGTATCGTGCGCGCATGGAAGAAAAGGGTGTCGTGCCGGAGGATATCCGGACGGCGGACGACATCGTGAAGCTGCCCTTCACCGAAAAGACGGATCTGCGCGACCAGTTCCCCTACGGATTGTTCGCCGCGCCGCTGCGCGACATCGTCAGAATTCAGGGTTCGTCGGGCACGACGGGAAAACCCATCGTCGCGGGCTACACGAAGAACGACATCGACGTGTGGACGGAGATGATGGCGCGCACGCTCACGGCCGCGGGTACGGACAGGGACGACATCGTGCAGGTCTGCTACGGCTACGGCCTGTTCACGGGCGGTCTGGGCGCGCATCAGGGCGCGTCTGCCATCGGCGCCATGACCATCCCCATGTCCAGCGGCAACACGCAACGCCAGATCATGATCATGAAGGAGCTGGGCACCACGATTCTGTGCTGCACCCCCTCCTATGCCACATATTTGGGGGAGACCATCCGCGAGATGGGCATCGACCCCCGGCGCGATTTAAAGCTGAAGGCCGGTTGCTTCGGCGCGGAACCCTGGACGGAGGAAATGCGCCAAACCATCGAGGCACTTCTGGGCATCGACGCGTGCGACATCTACGGCCTCACCGAAATCTGCGGCCCGGGCGTTTCGTTCGAATGCCTGGAAAAGAAGGGCATGCACGTCAATGAGGACCACGTGATGGTGGAAATCATCAATCCCGAGACGGGCGCGCAGATGCCCATGGGCATGGCGGGCGAGCTGGTGTTCACCACCATCACCAAGGAAGGCATGCCGATGCTGCGCTACCGCACCCACGACGTGTGCGTGCTGAATCCGGATGTTTGCGACTGCGGCAGAACGACGGTGCGCATGGGCCGGATCACGGGCCGCACCGACGACATGCTCATCATCCGGGGCGTCAACGTGTTCCCGAGCCAGATCGAATCGGTGCTTGTGGGCGTGCAGGGTGTCGCGCCGCACTACATGATCATTGTGGACCGCGTGAAGTCGTCGGACGTGCTCGAGGTGCAGGTGGAGATGACGGATGCCATGTTCTCGGACACCGTCAGCCGCATCGTGGAGCTCGAAAAGAAGATCAGCGCCGACATCAAGTCCGTGGTGGGCGTCCAGGCGACCATCAAGCTGGTCGCGCCCAAGTCCATTCCGCGCTCGGAGGGCAAGGCCAAGCGCGTCATCGACAGGAGAAAGCTGTAGGGAGGTATTTCCGATGTATACCAAGCAGATATCGGTCTTTTTGGAGAACACGACGGGCAGCCTCCACGCCATGACGAGGCTGCTGGGCGAGAAGGGCGTCGATCTCATCGCCCTGTCCATCGCGGACAGCGACAGCTTCGGCGTCTTAAGGTGTGTGGTCAATTCCAAGGACATCCCCGCGGCGCTCGACGCGCTCAGGACCGGCGGCTACACCGCGCGGCTTTCGGACGTGATCTGCGCATGCGTGCCCGACCACCCCGCGGGACTCGCGGACATTCTCGGCACGCTCGACGGCGCGGGCATTTCCATCGAGTACCTCTATTCCTTCGTGCGCAATACCGGCGTGGACGCGCTGCTCATCTTCAAGCTTTCGGACCCCGAAAAGGGTGTCGAGGTTTTCCGGGAGAAGGGAATCAAGCTCCTCGGCCAGGACGCGGTGGATCTTCTGTGAGAGCGACCGAACTGCGCGTGTCGCGCGGTGTGCTTTCCGCGAACGCGCGCGCCATCCGGGAAAAACTGCCGCCCCAGGTAAAATTCATGGCGGTGGTCAAGGCGGATGCCTACGGGCACGGGCTCGCGGGCGCCGCCGAGGCGTTTTTAGCGGGCGGCGCGGACGCCCTGGCCGTGGCGATCGTCGAGGAAGCGATGGCGCTGCGGGCCGCGGGCGTCGGCGCCCCCATTTTGGTCCTCGGCGGCGCGGGCGAGGACTCCATCGAGGAGGCCGCACGCGCGGGGGCGGCCCAGGCGGTGTACCGCCCCGACATGCTCTTTTCCCTTGAGAAGGCGGCGGAAAAGCTGGGCGTGTCTGCCGCGGCGCACCTCAAGATCGATACCGGCATGAGCCGCATCGGCGTGAAGGGGGACGCGGAAATCGTCCGGATGCTCGACGCGTGGCGCGCGTGCCCCAACGTCCGGATGGAAGGGGCGTTTACCCATTTCGCCGTGGCGGATGCGGACCCCGCGTTCACCGCCCTTCAGGACGAAAGCTTCCGGGAGGCGCTGAAGGCCGTTCACGCCGCCGGACACCGTCCTCTGGCCCACGCGGCCGCGACGTTCGCGTTCGAGGACGCGCGCTACATGCACGACATGGTGCGCCCCGGCCTCGCGCTCTACGGCTACGGCGCGAAGAACCCAAAGCTCAGGGGCGCGCAGACCCTTGTGTCAAAGCCCGTCCGCATAGAAAAAATCCGCCCGGGCGAAACTGTAAGTTATGGAAGAACGTTTGCCGCCGCCCGCGATACGACGGTGATGACCTTGCCCATCGGCTATGGCGACGGTTACCCGCGCGCCCTTTCGAACCGCGCGCAGGCGCTGGTCCGCGGGTGTCGTGTGAACCTCATCGGCCGGGTCTGCATGGACATGGTGATGTTTGATGTAACCGACGTCCCGGATGTGACGCTGGATACCGAGGTGGTGCTCATGGGACGGCAGGGGGAAGATGAAATCAGCCCCGCCGAACTCGCTGGGCTCACCGGGACGATCCCGTATGAGATCATGCTGGGGTTTTTGCCACGGGTGAGAAGGGCATTTGTTGACTGACAAACGTCCGTTCGCCGGGAGGCGCGGGATGCGCTTTCCCGTGACCGAACGGATTTGGAAGAAACTTTGAAAAAATAGTTTGCAACGATTGCCCAATTATGATATAATTACGACAAATGTCATGGGTGGATGCGATGCGGATTATTGCGGGCACCGCGCGGGGGAGAGGGCTTGTCGCCCCCGCGGGAAAGAAAACCCGGCCGACCTCGGACAAGCTGCGCGGCGCGCTGTTCAATATCCTGGCGTCCCGCGTGGAAGGTGCGCGCGTTCTGGATTTGTTTTCGGGAACGGGCGCGTTCGCCCTTGAGGCCATGAGCAGAGGCGCGTCGAGCGCCGTTCTGGTGGATTCAGACCGGCGGGCGATTGAGGCCATCCGCAAAAACGCGTCCGCCGTTTTGGGTGACTCCGCAAAAACCCGGATCGAGATCATCCAGTCGGATTATCGGAAGGCCGTGGGCACCCTTTCCGGCGCGCAGTTCAATCTCGCGTTTCTCGATCCGCCCTATGCGCTTGTGGACGCATACGCCGACGCCATTGTACTGCTTTCCGCGTGTAACCTCCTCGCGGACGATGTCGTCCTCGTGCTGGAACGCGCGAAGGGTTCGGAGCAGGTTTCCGCGCCCGGCTTTTACGTGTATGACGCGCGGACATACGGCGACACCGCCGTGGATTTCATGCGCAGGGAGATTATTGAATGAAGGCACTGTTTGCGGGCAGCTTTTCGCCGCCCACATGCGGGCATTTGGACATCATAAGGCGCGGGGCGCATTTGTTTGACGAGTTGATCGTCGCGGTGCTCTCACAATCGGGGAAGGCGTATCACCTTCCCCCCGACCAACGTGCCAGAATGCTCGAAAAGATCACGCGTGGCTATCCCAATGTGCGGGTCGTGCACTCGACGGGATTGCTGGTCGACCTGATGCGCGAGGTGGGCGCGGACGTGATTCTGCGCGGCGTGCGCGAGCCGGTTGAGGTGCGCGACGAGTTGCAGGTTGCGGAGGCGCACAGGAAGCTTGGGGGGTACGAGACGCTGTTCTTGCCCTCGCTTCCGGAGTTTTCCCGGCTCTCGTCCACCATTGTGCGCGAATGCGCGTATCACAGGGCATCCCTCGCGGGCATGACGCCGCCGGAAATCGTCGATGAAATCTACGCTGTATACGCCAAATAGCGTGTATGGAAGGGAGTTAACGTATGGATCGTGATCAGGAGAAATTCTACGAGGGCGATGTTGAAGAAAAGGCTCAGGGTGCGTCGTCGGTTCCTCTGGGAGAAGAACCGGTCGATGATATGAGATTCTTCATCGAGCTTCTCAAGGCGCTTCGCGATACGATCGAATCCGGCAAGAACATCCCGTTTTCGAGAAGCAAAATGATCGATGCGGATAAGTGTCTGATGATCCTTAATGATATGGACAATAACCTGCCCGAGGCCATCCAGTACGGAATCCAGATGTATTCCGAGCGCGAGCGCATCATGGGCAATGCCGAGACGACCGCCATGAAGCGCGTCACCTCCGCCGAGATGCGCGCCAACGCCACGCTGGAGAAGGCGCGCGACGAGGCGGACCGGCTCATCACCGACGCGGAGGAAGAGGCGCGCATCGTCGTGCAGGACGCGCAGGACCGCGCGGAGCGCATGGTGGAGGAATCCGAAATCGTGCGCCAGGCCCGGGAGGAAGCCCGCCGCGTCAAGAACGACGCCAAGGTCGAGGTGACGGAGCTGAAGCTCAAGGTCAGCCACGAGGTGCTCCAGGAGCTCAACGCCGTGGAGGACGAGATGTCCGCCGCGCTCAACAGCCTTCGCCGCCGCCGCAAGGAGCTCGACGAAATGCCGAAATAGTCAGGCGATCTTTGCCCTGCGCGACTGAGCGCAGGGTTTTGGTTTTCTATGGCGGTCCAGCACAAATTCGGACGGCGGCGGCTCCGCCATCGCGTGCCCGTAAAATTCTTGACGTGGCGCTGCCGCGCCGGCGAATTTCGCAGGCACAATCTGACGAAAATTCATCTCGTCGACGCGCACATGCTCCGTGCGGGATTGTACGAAAGGCCTTCGAAAATACGAAAGATAAATGGGAGTTGACGCGATGCCGATTTCGGTGGAGGGTCACCGCGCGCGGATGCGCGAACGGGCGGAGCGCATGAACGCCGAATCCATGCGTCCGCAGGATCTGTTGGAGTTGCTCCTGTACTACGCGCTGCCCAGGCGCGACACCAAGCCTCAGGCGGCGGAGCTGATCGGGCGCTTCGGCTCGGTGGAGGGCGTGTTTCGGGCGGACGAGAGGGAACTGACCCAAGTAAAGGGCATCGGTCCACGGGCGGCGGGGTGGCTCAAAAAAATCGGCGCGCTCACGGACGCCTACGCGGCCCTCGAGCCCACGGACAAACCCAAGCTCGACAACGTCATGCGCGCGCAGGCGTACTTCCGGGAATTTTTCGCGCGGGCGGAGTATCCGGAGGTGTGGCAGTGTTGCCTGAACGCGGGGGGACGGCTCCTCGCGGGTGGCTGGATTGCGGACAACGACGCGTGGGCGGAGCCTGAATACCTGCGGGAAGCGCTCTCCGCCGCGCTTTCCGTGCGCGCGCACTCGGTCATGATCGGCCAATTCTCCCCCGGCGCGCGCGGAACATTTGAGGATTACGACGTTAACGCCACCCTCGACTACGCGGTGACGCTTTCGGCGGCGGGCATTCAGCTTCTCGATCACATGCTGATCCTGCCGGGCGGCTGTAAGAGCATGTTTGCCGAGGGAAAACTCGCCCAGGCGCACAAAATCATTCTCTCAAACGTGCTGCGCGAGGGATATTTGCGCGCGAATCCAGACGATTACGACATCTATGAATGAGGCGCGCATGACGGACATCACCAGGCCGGAGCTTCTGTTTGCTCTTTCGCTTGGGATTCAAATCCCATTTACATTGTGAAATAAGGTGCGTCCATGCCGGGCTTGAGCCACATCACCTTCGTCGTGCGCGACCTCGAACGGACGGCCGCGCTGTTTTCTTATGTCCTTGGCGCGCGGGAGGTGTACCGAAGCGGGGACAGGACGTTTTCTCTTTCCCGGGAACGGTTCTTCCTCATCGGGGATGTCTGGGTCTGCGCCATGGAAGGGGAACCCTTTCCGGAACGCACATATAACCATGTCGCCTTTTCCGTACCGGCGGGCGAGTTTGAGGAATGTGAGAGGCGAATCGCGGCGGCGGGCGTGGAGGTGCTGCCCGGCAGGGCGCGTATCGCCGGCGAGGGGCGCTCGGTCTATTTTTACGACTTCGACAACCACCTCTTTGAGATTCACGCGGGTTCTTTGAAGGAGCGACTGGAGAGCTATGCAGAAAATAATTAATAGGACTTATTATCAGTAACAACGTCACGGAACGCTTCGCGGCGTTGTGGTATTCTGTGTCCATCAAGCGAGGGGCAAAGCCCTTCGGGATGGAGGAATGAATATGGAAATGAACAGAATGCCGCTCATTGGCGATCCCGCGCCGAGCTTTCATGCGGTGACGACCCAGGGACCCATCGACTTTCCCGCCGACTTTGCCGGCAAATGGGTGATTCTTTTTTCCCACCCCGCCGATTTCACCCCGGTTTGCACCACTGAATTTATGACCTTCGCCTCCATGGCGGACGAATTCAAGGCCATCAACACGGAGCTGGTGGGCCTTTCCGTCGACTCGCTCTACGCGCACATCGCGTGGCTGCGGAAAATTCAGGAGCTCGAGTGGAAGGGCAAGAAGCACATTGAGGTCAAGTTCCCGCTCATTGAGGACATTCGCATGGAGGTCGCCGACAAGTACGGCATGATCCAGCCCGGCCAGTCCAATACCCAGGCCGTGCGTGCCGTCTTCGTCATCGATCCCGAGGGCAAAATCCGCACAATCCTCTACTATCCCCTCTCCACCGGCCGCAACTTTGACGAGATCAAGCGCATCGTGCTCGCCCTCCAGAAGGCCGACGCGGACAAGGTCGCCACGCCCGCCGACTGGCGCCCCGGCGACGACGTCATCGTGCCCACCGCCGGTTCCTGCGGCACCGCCAAGGAGCGCATGGAAAGCCAGACCGACGACCAGTATTGCCTCGACTGGTTCCTCTGCTTCCGCCGCGAGAAGAAGGCTTAGAGGGGGAAGGACGCCGGGGGCGCTGCCCTCGGACCCCGCCAAAGGGCCGGCGGCCCTATGGAATCCCATACTGATTGTGGAGAATTCAGGATTGTCTGTCGGTGGCGGCGGGGGGCCCAACCCCCCCCCCCCGGGATTTTATATA
>JAEYRW010000126.1 GCA_023435435.1 Bacillota bacterium
GGTGAATTTTCCGCATCCGGCGGAAAATTCAGCCCCGCGGGCAGGTGATCCGATGCAGGGGAGACGGATGGTTCAAGATCCGAATCAGTCTTCGATCGTTACCTCCTTCGTGTCCTTCAGTGTCTGAATAAATGTCTTTCCAGCCTTGAAGACGACGGGATTTCCGGCGTCGTCATAGTACGCGGTGTTCTCCGTCAGGGTGTCGCGCACCCAGTAACCCGTAAAGTGCGTGCCGCCGATGAAATAGTCGCACTTGTTGGTGCCGGTGGTCGTCACCTTCGGGCGGTCGGACTGGCCGTCATACCAGTCGTACGTCATGGACTGCACGATGACGTTGGCGCAGGTGACCTGCTCGCCCGTGTCGCCGTCCTTGTATTCCTTGCCATTGTAAAAGCGCTTGTAAAGACCCGTCTCCTCGTCGTATGTATAGGAGGGCGTGTACGAATCGCGGTAGGCGATTTCGAACTGCGTGGCGGTCTCGGCGCCGGTGGTGTAGTCCGTCTCGCTGAAAGTCAGGGGGCTGGACGCGGTTGTCTTTTCCCAATCAACCTTATCGTAGATCTGCTGGAACTTGCAGATGACGTTGTTGGGTGCGGAACGCGCGCTGTCGCGGTAGAAGTTCGTCGAATCCGAAAGTCCGTCATAGCGAACCTGCATGTCGACCTTCTTGACATACTCGTAGATGTTGCTGCCCGCGTCCTGCTGGCCGCCATAGTGGATGAAGCAGCCGCCGTACTCAAGATAAAAGTCGATGTTCACGATCCGCGTGGAGCGCACCGCCTCGATGGTCTCGGGAATCTGGTCGTTGAAAACCGCCGTGTAGCGGGTGTAACCGCCGTTGTAAAGCTCGATCTCGTAGACGATATCGGCGCTGGCGATGCCCTTCTGCGGGCGGGCATTGGGTTCGTTGTCCATCTGGGCGACCATGATCTGGTCCGCCTTCTCAGTGGGGAGTCCCGTCGTGATCGACGTCGCGCCAATGGCCACATCCGAAACGGACCCCTGCTCACCCAGCGCCCAAACAGGCAGGGCGAGGAGTGCGAAAACCAACGCAATTGCGGCAATCCTTCTCATGACAAATACCTCCAGTCGTGTGAATGATTATATAACTTGACTGTTAAAAGAACAGCCAATCCAAATTAATATCCTACGATTCCCAGTCTCAGCGCCGTCCCGCTGCGGACTTGATCCACTGCAGGCGCTCGTAGCCGACGCCAAATGTGTGCAGCACGCGCCCGGCGATCCGCCTGCCCATGGTGGCACGCGAAAGCCACGGAATCTGACTGCCGAGGTAGCGGTTGAGGCTCCTCGCCTGCCGGACTCCTTCGCGCCTGTCCGGATTGTAGATATACGCGATGTTGTATTGGGTGTTGGCCAGAAGCACAAGCAGGCGACGCACATAGGCTGCCCGCTCCGCCGTCAGAAGGGAACTGTTCCTATCGAAGAAACCCACGCACGCCAAAAGAACGCGATTGTGCTGCTCGTAGTTGCGCGCGAAATTCAGGGGGTTCACGCTCTGTCCGCCGACCCCAAGCCGGTAATTGTAGACGGCGCGCCGGACGAGAAGCGCCGTTTCGGCGAAGCAGGCAACCCCGATCACATACTGCATGTCCACATAATAGGTGTGCGCAAGGAGCGTGATTTCGCGCTCCCGCAAAAGCGCGGTGCGCACCGTGAGCGTATGCATGTCGACGTTCCGGTCGTAGCGCGGGTCGGTAAGCGCCAGATAATCGACCACTTCGTCGGCCCGCGCTTCCGCCGGGAGCTCAATTCTTTTGAGGCTGTCCGCGGCGCACTCCACACGCTCGTCCACAAAGACGTCGGGATCGAACGCCTCCATCGCCTCCAGAAGGGCGCAAAGTCCGTCCGCGTCCACCCAGTCGTCCGCGTCCACAATCCGGAAATATTTTCCCCGCGCCGCGCCCAGGCCCGCGTTCACAGCCGCGCCATGCCCCCCGTTTTCCTGGGAAATGACGAAAAAACGGTCGGGTATCCGCGCGGCATACTGCGCGGCAATCCGGCGGGTGGCATCCGTCGAGCCGTCGTCCACGACAATCACCTCAAGCCGACCCGCGAGGCGCGGATCTGAGAGGGACTCGAGGCACTTCGCGAGACAATCCTCCGCGTTGTAGGCGGGAACGGCAATCGTAAGATGAATCATCTTCATTTTTCGCGCCTCAGGAGCGTTCGCCCCTTCCCGCGCGCCTTCATCATCAATGTGGTCAATCCGGGACAAAGTCCGTACGCCCATGCGCTGTATCGAACGCGCCTGTCCGGGTAGTCGTTCAGCATTCGCATCCGCGCGCGCATCCCGGCCTTCTTCGCGAGCACCCGCGCCCCACGGGCGTCCATGGCGACGGACGCCTGCCAGAGAACCGACCAGGCAAGCCGCGCGGCGAACCATTTCCGGTATTTCGCGTAAAAGGAAACACGCTGCTCCAAGTATTGACTGCGTGCGTCGCCAAAAAGTTCCAGACAACGAATTCTTTCGTCAGAATAAGTTGACATGGCGGAATTCGGCGCGGCCCGGTAGCAGTACACGCACCGTTCGACCGCGCGCGCGTCTTCCGCCGCATTGAACAGCCGAAGCGTGAAATCGTAGTCCTCATAATAGGGGTATCCCACGGGAAAGCCCAGCGCCGCTTCCCCGATGAGCGATCGGCGCACCAGAAAATCGTAAACGCCAAAGCGCGTCGGGTTCTCAAGGAACGCTTCGAGCAGCGCGTCGGCGGACACCTCACGCTCCTGCCCGTTCAGGTTGTCGAACGCAGCCTCGCCCCGCACGACGCGCGCGTGGCGGAAGACGTACAAATCGCCCCCGCGCGCAGCGCAATCCGCCAGCGTCCTGACGTAGTCCGGGGCGATCATGTCGTCCGCGTCCACAAACGCCACGTAGCGCCCCGCCGCGCGCCCAAGGCCCGCGTTGCGCGCGGCGCTGACCCCCGCATGGGGCTGCCGGAGGATCCGCGCGCAAAACGCGCCGGACGCGGCGATCCGTTCGAGCAGTGCGGGACTTTCGTCGGAGGAGCCATCGTCCACAAAGATCACCTCGAAGGCGTCCGCCTCCTGCCGCGCAAACGCCTCCGCAAGGGGCATGAGGTAGCCGGCGGCGTTTCGGACGGGCACGACGACGCTCAAAAGCGGCCCGGTCATCTGTGCGACCTCAGATACGTAAACAGCCGGGAACAATGCGTCTTCGAAAAGCTGACGACGCGGGCGAGCAGGTACGCAAGGCCCGCGCGCCGGGTCGAGACGATTCCAAGCATGAGCTTCATATATACGCTGCGAGGCCGCGCGTATCCGATGTTTGTCCGCACTTCCCCGGAACCGACCATCTCGCCAATCTCCGCCCGCTTTTCCCGCGCCGAAAGGGGCGAATTTTTGCAGACCACGTTTTCCATGACGCCGAACAGCCGTTCGACGTACCTGCGCGCGATGACCTCCCGCGCGTGAGGATCGTCCGTCAGACCCCAATGGGCATAAAGCTCCTTGAGGGCGCGGTGCTCTTCCTCGCGCTTTTCGCGCATGCCGGGAAAATACTTCGTGGTTTCGGAGACCCTGAGTCCCCGGTTGAAGTGATAGAACGCGCGCGCGTCCACCGCGACGGTCTCCACATTGCGGACCACCTCGAGATTGAACGGATAATCGTCCCACATGGTAGGCCGGAAGCGGATGTTTTCGGCGCGCAGGAAGGAGGCGCGGACGATCTTGTTCCACGGCGCGTACAGCAGATTGCGGTCGAAAAGGTCCGCCGCCGCGCGCCGGAACGAGGCGGCATCCGCGTAAAACGCGTCCGGACAGCTCTTCTTCTCGCCGGTATGGGTTTTCCCGCCGTGATAAGTGTCAATGTAGAAGCCGAAGATCACAAGGTCGGCCCCCGTTCGCCCGGCCACCCCGCGCATGGCGGCAAACATGCCCGGTTCCGCCCAGTCGTCGCCGTCCATGAAATAGAGGTATTCCCCCCTCGCCAGCTCGATGGCGGCATTCCGGGCGGCGTGCGCGCCGCCGTTTTTCTGGTGCAGCACGCGGATTCGGGCATCCATTTGCGCGTAGCGGTCCAGAATCGCCCCGGTCCCGTCGGTCGATCCGTCGTCCACCGCGATGAGCTCGAAATCCGGATCGGTTTGGGCAAGCGCGCTGTCGAGCGCATCGGGCAGGAATTCCTCCACGTTGTACGCGGGCATGATGACGGACAAAAAAGGCATGTCACACCGCCTCATCATCGGAGCGCGAAGGGTCCTCTTCAAACGCCTCGGTGGAATCGTGATTGAAAAATACGGTGAGCGTCTTGAGCATGAGCTTGATGTCAAGCCGGAAGCTGTAATTTTCAATGTAGGAAATGTCCATCATGAGCTTCTCGCGCGGGGTCGTGTTGTACTTGCCCGCAATCTGCGCGTAGCCCGTCAGCCCCGCCTTCACCCGACTCCGGTAGGAATATTCGGGCAGTTCCGCGATGTATTTATCGACGTTGGAAAGAATCTCCGGCCGGGGACCGACCGCGCTCATTTCGCCCTTTAAAATGTTTAAAAGCTGCGGAATCTCATCAATGCGCAGCCTGCGCATCCAGCGGCCCGGACGGGTGATGCGCGCGTCGTCCTTGAGCACAGAATACTCGCGCGCGTTTTCCTCCACGCGCATGGTGCGGAATTTGTAGATGCGGAAGACGCCGTTTCCGCGGGTCAGTCTGTCCTGTCGGAAAAGCACGGGGCCGCCGTCGTCCAGCTTAATGGCGATGGCCGCCGCGAGCATCACGGGACTTGCGAGCACGAGTCCGACCAAGGCAAAGGCAATGTCCAGCACCCGCTTCAGGGCGCGCTGCCGGAGGCTCAGACCGGTTTTTGTGTGCGCGGTCATGAGCACGTCGTCCAGGAGGAAGGACCCGGCGTTCTGTGCGAGGATGTCCGCGATGGAGAGATCAAAGTAAATGTCCTTGCGGCACTTGTAGCAGTATTCGATCAACTCCTGATGAACGCGCGCGGGCAGGTGAAAGAGCATCACCGTCTGGCTTAGGCGAATCTTATCGTGCAGTTCCGGGTCACGGTAATCCGCGATGTCGGTGATGGTGAACTGCTTGTCGAAGATCCGGATCTTGGAACAGATGAGCTCGGCGTCCTTTTCGGAAACGGAGATCACGCAGCACCTTTTGGGCGGATTGATCTTAAAAAAAATGTAGTTGCCCAGATAGGCAAAGCCGATGATGGCGGCAAGTTGAAGCGCCATCGCCGCAAGAAGCAGCAGCGCGTCCGCGCCGAAAAGCTCGAGGCTTTCATTATTGGCGTCGTTGACGTTCATGATCTGAAGCTGAAGATATGTAATGATGTCTGTGAGGAGCACCGAGAGCCCCATCTGATAGATGATGGGTCTGCTCTTCTGTTCGCCGATGCGGAAGCCGCCATAGATGCGCGTGAGTACGGTCAGCAGAACCGTAAACGAAGTCAGCGTAATCGCCGCCGTTCGCGAGACGCGAAGAAGCTGCCAGTTGGTGATGGAGAGCAACAGAATGAACGCGACGAGATGAATCGCATACGCGGCGCCGCGCAGCACAATCAGCAGAGCGGAGGCAAGCCGCCTGTGCTTTGCCACTTCGCCACCCCCCGTTCCAAAATCACATAAACGCCGATTCAACGACAGTCGTGTGTATTATATCACACCCTTTGTGAAAGTCAAACATGCGGATGCTTTTCACACACATTTCACCTGATTTCAATATAAAATTCGTATAATGCCTCTGAGGTGAAGGAGCGGATGTCAGACGATTTCAAGAGCGCCCGATTTTGGGCGCGGGAGCTTCTGGAAAGCGCCGTATTCCCCGGCGCGCAGGCAATCGACGCCACGATGGGGGGCGGCCGCGATACGCTTTGGCTCTGCGCGCGGACGGGCGAAATGGGACATGTGTACGCCTTCGACGTACAGGCGGACGCCTTAACGCGGACGCGCGCGCTGCTGGCGGCGGAGGGCATGGGGGCGCGCGCGACGCTGTGTCATGCCGGGCACCAGGACATGGAAAAATATGTCACCGCGCCCGTCGACGCGGTGGTATTCAACCTGGGCTGGCTGCCGGGCGGCGAAAAGGGCGTAACCACGCTGGTGGACACGACGCGCGCGGCCGTTTGCGCGGGGACGCGGCTTTTGAAGCCGACGGGACTCATGACCATCTGCGTCTACCCTGGCCACGACGAGGGAGCGCGGGAGCTTTCCGCGCTCACGGACTGGGCGTCCTCGCTCGATCCCAGCCAGTTCGACGTGATGCTCCGGCGCTACATGAACCAAACAAACGACCCGCCCCAGATGATCGCCATCCGAAAGCGGGTCTGACCGGAACCGGCGCGGGCGGGAAGGTGTGGTTGGTGCCGCAAGGCCCGCCGCCCTTCACATCCCGTTTTTTTCAAGCCACATCTCCAAAAGAACCTCGAGATCCTCCGAAAACGCGCGGTCCGTCTGTCCTTCCTTTTTCTTGAGTTCCTCAAGAACGGCGAAGGAAAACGCCTGCGCGCCGTACCGGTTCCATTCTTCCCGCATGCCCGGTTCCGGACAGAGATTCGTGGAAGCGGCAAACGCAAACTGATTTCGTTGACCTTCGAGATTCCTGGTCGATTTAATCCACCTGCGCCCGTTGGCGGCGCATTGAATCATGTAGACGCCGCCGATGACGGGCCGGTCCTGATACGCGCTTTTTAGTCTCTTCCGGTTTGCGGAATCCATGGCGGCATCCCCTTCCACACAAAATTCAGAATACGAAGAGCCCATGGACGCTGCAATAGCAATAAAGTTGCCCGTGACGGTCGTGCGGCTCTTTGCTTGCATTGATCCGGGGAAGCCGCGCGGACGGTGCCTGTTCGGGATAGAGTTTCATCAAAAGAAGCTTCTCGTCCGTACCGTACGCGACGAAAGAAATAAAATGGCGCTTGCTCATTTCATGACGAAACGTGACATAGTCATCGCCGTCCGAATTTTCGACGGTCGGCCTGTGCACATCGTCGGCAGGCTTTTCGGCAAGCCGTGAGAGCTTGCGCCCACAGCAAGAAATCTCCGCATTTCCCGCATGGGTCGTAACGCTTCCACAGACCGGACAGCAGTAAAATTTCACGTGCCGCAAAGAACCGGATTCTATCCGATTCTGCGCAAGGTCCCCGTCCAGGATTCGTTCGACATTGACCTCGAACAGCGCGGAAAGCTCCGGAAGCAGGGATACATCGGGGCAACCCAAGCCCCGCTCCCACTTGGAAATGGCCTTGTCGCTGATGTTCATCCGGTCGGCAACCTGTTTTTGCGTCATGCCCTTCTCGGTTCGCAGTCTGTAAAGAAGCGCGCCCACTTTTCCTAAATCCATTCGCATAGCCTCCATGGGGTATAGTGTACGCGCCTTCGGCCCATCATGCAATCAACGCTCCGTAGAGTTCGCGGACGGCCCTTCAATCGGGTCTGCCCTTTCCCCAGCCGAAAATTTCGCCCAGGGCCTCGGTGACGGTGTCGGGCGCGTGCACGGTCATGCCCTCGGGCACGCGCGCCCCGCGCAGGCTCTGCTTGGGAACCATCGCGTGATTGAAGCCCAGCCGCATGCACTCGGAAAGCCGCCGCTCCACATGAGAGACGGAGCGCAATTCCCCCGCAAGCCCCACCTCGCCCATGATGGCCCAGCCCTGCGGCACGCTCTTGTTGTGCTTGGACGAGGCGACGGCCGCGCAGAGCGCGAGATCGGCGGCGGTTTCGGTAAGCGTCATGCCGCCCGCCACGTTGATGTACACGTCTGAATCGTAGAGCCTGACCCCCGCGCGCTTTTCCAGCACCGCGAGCAAGAGCGCCAGGCGGCCCTGGTCAACGCCCGAGGCCATCCGGCGTGGATTGCCCATCACCGTGCCCGCCACGAGCGCCTGCACGTCCGTAAGCAGCGGGCGCGTGCCCTCCATGGCGCACATGACCACCGAGCCGGAAGCGTTGTGCGCGCGCTCGGAGAGCAGCGCCTCGCTGGCGTTCGCGATTTCGATCATCCCGGCCTCGCCCATCTCGAACATGCCCAGCTCATTGACCGAACCAAAGCGGTTTTTGACGGCGCGCAGGAGCCGGTAGTGATGCTCGCGGTCGCCCTCGAAGTAGAGCACCGCGTCCACCATGTGCTCGAGAACCCGCGGCCCGGCGATGGCGCCCTCCTTCGTCACATGTCCCACGAGAAAGACACTGGTGCCGGACGACTTCGCCAGCCGCATGAGCAGAGACGCCGATTCCCGCACCTGGGAAACGCTGCCCGGCGCGCTGGCGAGCTCCGGACGGTACATGGTCTGGATGGAATCCACCACCGCGACGTCGGGGCTGATCTCCGTCATGCGCTTTTCCACCGTGTTCATGTCATTTTCGGACAGCACGTAAAACCCGGAGCCCGCGGCCCCGAGCCGGTTGGCGCGCAGCTTGATCTGCCGGGCGGATTCCTCTCCCGAGACGTACAGAACGCGCTTCCCCGTCCGCGCCATGTTCGCGCACATCTGGGTCAGCAGCGTCGATTTTCCGATGCCCGGGTCCCCCCCCACCAGAACCATCGAGCCCTCCACCACACCGCCGCCCAGCGCGCGGTCGAGCTCGGAAAGCCCCGTGGACGCCCGCGCCATGGCCTCGTCCGGAATTTCATCGATGGGAAGCGCCTCCGCGCCCGCGCCAGGCGCGCGCTTGAGCTTTTTTTCTTCCGGGGCGTCCGCACCGCGGGATTCCTCGGCCATGCTGTTCCAACTTCCGCAGTCGGGACACTTGCCGAGCCACCGGGGCGCCTCGTAGCCGCACTGGCTGCACACGTACACAGTTTTTGCCTTCGCCATGGAAACCTCCGAACATTTATATGGCGATATTATAGCATATTCGCCGATTGTGTGCCAGCGGTTGAAAAGCCGCCCCGGATCGACTATAATGTTTCTATCTGTCACACGGAGGAGACGCCGATGCCCGCGAAAGAGCCCGACCGGAAGAAACCCCAGCCCCAACGGAAGCGGCGCGAAATCCGCACCATGCGCGACGCCGTGGAGGAAATGCGCGTTCTTGGCGAACAAGACGCCCGCGGCACGGAAAGCGCGGAAAAAACCTCCCGGCCAAAGAAAAAGCGCCCACGGCGGAAAAGGCGCCCCGCGCCGGGCTTTCTTTCATTTCTGTCTTCCGACAAGCGCACCAGGCGCACAAAGGGGAAAAAATTCACCCTCTTCGGATGGCAGCTCACCTTCTGGCCGATGTTCCTTCTGGGTTTCGCCGTCCTGATGGTGGTCGTTGTGTTCCTCAACAGCGCGAACCTTACCGTGGACAACCAGGGCATCACGCTTACCGGCCTGCCGAGCGATCTGGAGGGTTATAAGATTCTGGTTTTGTCCGACCTCAACGGCAGGCGCTTCGGAGACGGGCAGGCGACCCTTCTGCACGAAATCGGAACGCTCGACTACGACATTGTCGTGTGCCTGGGCGACATGGTGGGAAAGGGCGGCGATCCGAAGCCGTTTTACGAGCTTCTCGAAGGGCTGCCTTCCAAAAAACAGGTCTACTTCATCTGCGGCGACTCCGATCCAGGCCCTTACGCCACCCAGGTGCGCGACGAATCCGCGAGCCTCGGCCAGCTCGTGCTCGCGGACTGGATCCTCGGCGCCATGGACCGCGGCGCCGTCTATGTGGATGTACCCACCAAGGTTTCCGTGGGCTCCGCCTCCCTCTGGCTCACGCCCGCGAGCATGCTCAACATCGAGGCCGCCTCCGCGCTTTCCGACTGGAAGGAACAGGTGGAGCAGGAGGAGGGCGGATATCTTTCGGGCATCGTATCCGACAAGGCGACCCTTCCGTTCACCAGCTACCGGCTCCAGTGCGCCCAGGCGCTGGTGGACGCCATCAACGCCATGTCCGCCTCGGACGTCCAGATCTCGCTTTCTCACGTGCCGACGGCGGACGACGTCATCGAAGCAGCCGCCACCCATTCGTCGGATGCGGGCAAGTATCTCCCCACGCCCGACATCGCCCTTGCCGGCCACTACTGCGGCGGCGTATGGAACCTTCCCATTCTCGGCGCGTTCTACATCCCGGATTCCTCCGCGCCGCGCTACGGCTGGCTGCCCGACCAATCCCGGGTGAGCGGGCTGCGCGACCTGGATGAGACGCAGCTCTACGTCACGCGCGGACTTTCCACCTCCGGCGACACCCCGCTCATGCCCTTCCGGCTTCTGAACAGCCCGCAGGTCTCCCTCATCACCCTCACCGCCACGCTCCCCTCGAGCATGCTTGAGTAACCCGCGCGCCTCCGTGCGTCAAATCATTGAAGCGGCGCGCCGCTTCAACGGTCTTCACGCGAAGCCTTCGTGCCCGATCGAAAACGG
>JAEYRW010000143.1 GCA_023435435.1 Bacillota bacterium
GGTGAATGTTCCGATCTTGGCGGTGCGCGCCACGGAAGTGTTGTCGCTCTTCCGGTCGGCGAGCTCCTTGACCGGATTGGGCTTGGCTTCCGCGCGGTAGTCCACGTTGAACCGCTTCTGATGGTCCGCGACCACCGTGTGGCTGGCGACGGCGTTCACGTCGTGGTTTACCCGGTCCTGATAGAAAAAGAATTCGTAGTCCGGAGGCAGCCGGTCGACAGGCTCGTACGTCTCCATCCGGGCGGTGAGGCCCACCTGGCTTGCGAGGATGTTCCGCACGTAGTCGCGGGTATCGTGGAACTGGAGAAGCGCTGGGAACGCGCCGCCCGGAATGACCGCCTGCCAGTCCTCGTTGTCGTACTGGCGCAAAAGGTCCGCCGCGCGGTGCAGATGCGCCACCTCCTGGTTGAAGTGCATTTCCCAGATGGCCTTGACATTGGGATCGCGTTCGTCCTGCCAAAAGGAATAGTAGAGGTAGCACTCCATATATTCGTGGAGCAGAAGGTTTTCAAGCCAGGTTGCGTTGGGGTCGAGCAGGGCGCCGTAGTGGCTCACGTGCTGTTCTTCGATCATGGCGATTTCAAGGTACAGCCTTCTGCCCAGATCGTTGAAGTAGGTGTTGCCCAGGTTCATATAGAAGTTCATTGTCTGCTGCTCGCCGGCGGTGATAATGAGGGTATTAAGCTTGGTGCGGATGTCGGCGGTCTTAAAGTCCACGGCGTTTTTGATGGAATCGAAGGGGAAGCGGTGCTCGGCGATGGTGGGTCGTCCGGGCGTGATGTCCACGTAGCTTTTGACGAGCCCCTCGGCGGGAATTTGTGCGTCGAGATCGAGGAGGTTCGAATAGCGGTACAGATGGTCGAAATCCTCGAGGAGCGCAAAATCCAGCGCCTGCTTGACGTACCCGTTTGGTTCGTTCTGCGCGAGCCACGCGGTGAGGTCCACGGCCACGTGCTCGTAGCCGATGGTGGTCTCCAGTTGCGTTTCGTCGATGGGCTTGAGCCAGTTGATGCGCTTCTGCTGCTGCTGTTCCACCCGGCGGGAAAGCGCCAGCTCGCGCCGCAGGTCGTTGTTTCCGCAGTTTCGCTCGAACTGGTGCTTGAAAAAGACCTCCTCCACCTCGATGCCGTTCATCAGGATGATCCGGATCTTGGTATAGGGGTCGACAGTCCTTTTGTCATAGGGCTTTGGATAGACGCTGTTCCAGTCGAGAAGGCCGTCCTCGACGCGCATGGGTCTCAATTCAAACGGATTCAAAAAACCACTCCTTCGCGCTTTTTCCCTATTATTTGCCCCGGGCGGGGAAATATACGGGTGCGCGAAGGAGCGCGTCAATCGGAAATGTCAAAAAGGTCGAACATGTCGAGCTGCTCCACGCGGGAGTCCTTCCAGCGCGCGGCCATTTCCTTGAGGGATTTGGGGTCGAGCTGGTGAAAGGGGATGGCGCCCTTGTGGATGAGCGGCGCGTTGGCCGGATATCCGTCCCAAGCGTAGAACCAGTCGCAGGCGCGGAGGCGCAGCGCGTCCGATTCGCCGCGCTTTCCGTCGGTGTTGAAAAGAAACGCCGCCTCGGAGAGCGCCAAAAGAAGCTTGTTGCGCGCCACGGCATGGGCGGTTGTGAACAGCGCCTCCGGATGCTCCAGGGAAAGGGCAACCAGCCGCCCCGCCCGGTCGAGGGCCTGTATTTCCGGGCGCGCGACGTATTCCGAAAGCCCGCCGCCCAAAACGGCCGTCAGCTCGCAGTCCCCGGGCAGCACAAGGCCCTCGGTGACCCGCGCAACCCCCAACTCGCCGCCCGTCATGACCCGGTATCCGGCGCGCCGCGCGAAGAGCGTGACGGCTTCCACGGAGGCGCGCACCTCGGCGGCGGTCTTGATCCCGCTCATGCCCAGAATGCCAAGGGAAGGCTGCGCCAGCGCCGCGTGGTCGCCGTACAGGTAAAAGACCGGCGGTGCCGCCGCGCCGAGACGCTTGATGAGGCGGAGCGGATACTCCTCGTCAAATTCCGTCACGATGCGGATGCCCTTCTCCGCGAAGCCCTCCATGGCGTAGGAGAGTTGCACCGCGCGGCTGAGCAGAATAAAGACGCGGTAGGCCTCCTCCTCGGTCAAGGACAGAAGCTGCATGATGCCCGAAATGTCCACGTTCATCAGCGCGCTGATTCGGCGCGCGGACGTCTGTTTTACGCGTTCGGCAAGGTCGCGGTACTCCGCCGTCGAAAGCGGGCGCGCGTATTCCTCCCTGT
Organism: Bacillota bacterium; assembly: GCA_023435435.1. Lineage (GTDB taxonomy): Bacteria > Bacillota > Clostridia > Christensenellales > Aristaeellaceae > RUG11247. Next base: position 2,246 of record JAEYRW010000143.1, read on the forward strand.
TGGGGGACAGCGAGAGGCAAAGAAGCATTGCCGCGTAGGATTCCGCGCAGTACGCCATTTTGTTTCACCTCTCAGTATTGTTGCTTTTATTATACCATATCGTTTGTCCGATTGGAATGCCGCGCGGTTGTTTTTGTCCGCGCCGGGTGCTATAATTGATTTATTGACTTCTTTGCGGAGGAACCAAATGATTACAGCGGTGTCGCTCAATCCGAGCGTCGATCTGACGCTCACCATCGACGGCTTTACATACGGCGGGCTTAACCGGGTGCTGGGCGAGCAGTCCGACGCGGGGGGCAAGGGCATAAACGTCGCCCTGGCCGTTCGGCGGTTGGGCGTTGCGGCGGCGTGCGTGGGCTTCATGCAGGAACAAAGCATGCGGACGTTCACGGACAAACTCGCCGAAAACGATGCGGAAAGCGCGTTCGTTGTTTGCCCGGGCAGCGCGCGCACCAACGTGAAGCTGCGCGACCAGAAAACGGGTCTCATCACCGAGGTCAATCAGTCCGGCCGTCCCGTGACGGGGGAGCAGCTTGCGGAAATGGAAAAGCTCATTACCGCCCGCGCGAAACCGGACGATTTTATGGTGCTGGCGGGTTCGCTTCCGCCGGGCTGTCCTGTGGACTATTATAAGACCCTCATTGAAATTGCGGTGCGGGCAGGCTCCCGTTGCGTGCTCGACGCGGACGGCGCGCGGCTTGAGGAAGGCCTCAAGGCGAAGCCGTTTCTCGTCAAGCCCAACCGTTATGAGCTGGAACTTATGACGGGGGAAAAGCTCGAAACCATGGCGGACATCCGCCGCGCGGCGCTTTCCATCGTCAAAAAAGGCGTCTCGGTGGTGGCGGTATCCCTGGGGGCGGAGGGCGCGTTCATTACGGACGGCGAAGACTCCTACGCGGCGGGGGCGCTGGATATCGAGGTGCGTTCCACCGTCGGCGCGGGCGATTCCATGGTCGCGGGGCTGACGGCAGGCTTCCACGAGGGAAAAAACCTTGCGGAAGCGTTTCGGATGGGCATGGCCTGTTCCGCGGCGGCCTGCATGACCGAAGGCACGAAGACGTTCGAGACGCGCGACTATGCGCGGCTCCTGCCGCTGGTGGAAATCGCGCGCATAAGCGCCGACGGGCGCGCATAGAGGACAGTATCAATCGATGGGGCAGCGGGGGATCATATGGCGAGAAGACGGGTGAGCGAAGAGGACCTTCTCCGCTTCCGCGCGCAGGCCGAGGCGCTTGCGCGGGAGGTCGAGGGCAAATACGAAGAGATGGACCGCAAAAAGCTTGCGGAGCCGGAGCCCGTGCGCGACACGGGGCTGCTGATCCTTTCAGATGAGGACGGGGACGGGCTCCGGCACTTCGCGCGGCGCATGGAGGCGGGCGGGTTTGCCGTGGAGCGCGCGGATCTTTTGGGGTATGTGCCCATCGACCGCTTCGACCGGACGCCCGGCTGGCAGCGGCGTCTCACCCAGGCGCAGATTGCCTACACGGTCCTGCGCAAGCGGGCGCGGCGGGTGGCTGTTCTGGGCTACGGGCAGTCGGTTCCGCTGGCGGCGCTCATCGCGGAGGAATATCCCGTGGAGGCGCTGATCGCCGTGGGCGGCTTTTCGGGCGACGCGGGCGGGGAAGCCAAGCGCGCGCCCGGACGGGTGCGGCGCATTGCGAAAAACAATCTGTTTTCCATCGTGTGTCCGGTTCTGACGGTGCTCGCCGGGGATATGAGCCCCCGCGCCGCCGCGTCCGCGAAGCTGTTTGCGTCCCACACCCGCGCCAGAGACGTTCAATGCCTTGAAATGCGCGGCGCAATGATGTCGAAGCTGTTTACGGAGAATGAAAACGAGATGGCGGAGGCTGTTTTCGAATTTTTGGCTGAAGGTTAAGGCGGATTACGCCTTGTCAAATCGTTATAAATGTGTATAATATAAGGGTGTATCTGCGTCCGGCATGCGGATCGCGAACCGATGAGGATTGAGAGGAAGAATAGGAATGAGAAACAGATTCGTCAAGCTCGCGTCAATCGTGACCATGCTTGCGCTCACCCTGACGGGATGCAGCCTGATTGCCGTCGATCCGGTGATGCAGGCGGACGAAGACATGGCGACACTTGTCAAGGAATACTCCGTTCCCGTGGTGACCTACGACGGCGGTGAGATCACCAAGTTCGACGTCACGGCGGATTACTATAACCAGTACGCCTACATGTATTATATCTATTCCATGTACGGCTACACATTGGACGACTCTCAGGCCCAGGACATTTTGCAGAACGTCGCCGAGGCGCACATGAACACCCGCGCTTCCCTCCTGAAGGCGGAGGAGCTGGGCATCACCCTCACCGATGACGAGATCGCCGAGTGCGAGTCCGCCGGCCAGACCTCCTATCAGGAGGCATACGACAACGCCTATGAGTCCGCCGAGGGCGACACGGACGAGCTCAAGCAGAAGGCCACCGAGTATTCCCTCTACGAGCAGGGCGAGACCCTCGAGGAGTTCGTCAACCAGCAGAAGTGGACCAAGATTGTCGACAAGGTTGAGGAAGCCACCAAGGCCAACGTCACCGAAATCTCCGACGACGACCTTCAGACCGCCTACACGGCCCAGACCGCCGAGGATCAGTCCACTTACGAGAACGACCTCTCGACCTTCGAAACCGACATGAACGATCCCGACAAGCTCATCACCTGGATGCCCGAGGGCTATCGCACGGTGAAGCACATTCTCGTGAAGGTCGACGATTCCGTCTTGACGCCCGTCACCGACGCCTACGACGCGCTCGCCACCGCCCAGACCGAGTTGAGCGGCCTGCAGGCGGAGCTGGATACCGTAAACGCGGCCGCCGAGGCCACCGTCGCGCCCGATGCGACAGCCGAGGCCACCGACGCCGCGACAGTGGAGCCCACCGCCACGCCGCGTCCCCTCGCGGACATTCAGGCGGACATCGATGCCAAGGTTGCCGAGATCGCGACTCTCCAGACGGATCTTGATGCCAAGAAGGCAGCGTGCATTGCCTCCGTTCAGGACAAGATTGACGAAATCTACACGAAGCTCGCCGCGGGCGAGGCCTTCGACGACGTGATGGCCGAGTACGGCGAGGACCCGGGCATGCAGTCTGACCCCGCCATGTCGCGCGGCTACTACGTTTCCGCCACCTCCACCACCTGGGATACGCATTTCCGCGACGCGGCGATGGCCCTTGCCAGCGTGGGCGACTACACCCTCGAGCCGGCCATCAGTTCCTCCGGCGTGCACATCATCTACTACAACAGCGACGTGACGCCCGGCGCGGTGCCCCTCGCGGACATTCACGATCAGTTCTACGCGGTCGCGCTCTCCGACGCGCAGGACACCTATATGTCCGAGCAGCTTGCCTCCTGGGTCGCGGCGCTCAACCCCGTTTACTCGCTTGACAATTTCAGCGCTGAATAGACAAATGCGCAGCGCCGACTGAACCGTGGGCCGACGCCTCTGCTCCTAAGGCAGGTGCGGCGGCCCATGTTTTGTGGTGTGCGCGGCGGAGGAATCGAAACATGAGCACTGTCTTTGATTTTATTGCCATCGGCATGGGCGGTGCCCTCGGCGCGGTGGCGCGCTATGCGATGGGCCTTTTAAACATCCGGCACCGAAGCGGATTTCCGCTCACGACCCTCATCATCAACGTCATCGGCGCGCTGGTCATCGGCTTCATTGCCGCCTATGCGGGCAAAAACGCGAAGCTTGATCCACGCCTCATCCTCTTTCTCAAGGTCGGACTCTGCGGCGGTTTTACCACCTTCTCCTCATTCGCTCTCGAAACGGCGGGTCTCATGCAGGCTGGAAGCGCCCACATCGCCGTTCTCTACGCGGCGCTTAGTGTCATACTCTGCGTCTTTGCAAGTGCCCTGCCGCAGTTTCTCGTGCGGTAGGGGGAGGAAGGCGGAGAGAACGCCGGGGCGCTGCCCCGGACCCCGCTCAAGGGCTGGTGCCCTTGAGAATCCCTTACTGAGCGGAAAATAAAACACTGTCCG
>JAEYRW010000023.1 GCA_023435435.1 Bacillota bacterium
CGCCGGGAGGAGACCAAAACGCGCCGGGGGCGCCGCCCCCGGACCCCCGCTTAAGGGCCATTGGCCCTTAAGAATCCCGTAATAATTACAGAAAATATAAATTTTGTCCGTCGGATGCCTCGGGGGCCCAGCCCCGGGGCACCGATTTTTCAATTTGGCCCCGCGCAGCCGAATTGGCGTTTTGGGGAGGGCGTGGTATAATGGGGGCGGGGTGGTTTTGTGGGCGAGCGGGAACGGCGGATTCTGGAGATTTTACTTTCGGAAAAGCGCGCGGAGGTTTCGGAGCTTGCGCGGCGGTTGGGCGTTTCCCAGGTGACGGTGCGCAAGGACCTCGACGCCCTCGAACGGCGCGGCGTGATTTTGCGCGAGCACGGCTGCGCGCTTTTGCGCAGCTCCGACGACATGAGCGGGCGGCTGGCGTATCATTATGAGGAAAAGCTGCTCATCGCCCGGGCCGCCGCGCGGCTGGTTTCGCCCGGCGAAACCGTGATGATCGAGAGCGGAAGCTGCTGTGCGCTTCTGGCGGAGGAATTGGCCGCCAAATCCGTCTCCGTTATCACCAACAGCGCCTTCATCGCTTCGCGCATGCGCGCCCTGCCCGGCGCGAAGGTGGTGCTTCTGGGCGGCGCGTACCAGAACGATTCCGAGGTCACCGTCGGCCCTCTCGTCGCCCAGTGCGCCGCGGGCTTTCTGGTGGACAGGCTCTTCATCGGCGCGGACGGCCATTCCCCCGGCGCGGGATTCACCAACGCCGACCACCTGCGCGCCCAGGCGGTGCGCGACATGGCGCGCCAGGCGGCTGGGGTGGTGGTTTTGACCGAGAGCGAGAAATTTACCCGGCGTGGCGTGGTGCCGCTCCGGCTTGAAAACCGTGTCCGGGCGGTGATCACCGACGCGGGAATCCCGCCGGATGCCCGGCGCGCCCTCGAGGCGGAGGGCATTCAGGTGATTCTCACATAGGCCGCGGACGCGGTCTTTTTTTTATGTCCGATTTTTGAACAAACCGAAAACTTGATAATTGGCCGTGGTTTTCTTTAATAATGATTAAGGTTCGGCGGTTACAATAGCCACATTGAAGGGAGGTCATGATCGTGGCACAGGAAATTTTTAAACGCGTGGAGGAGAAGTACGTGCTTTCCCGCGCGCAGTATGTCCGGCTGATGGGACGGCTCGAGGACAGGATCGCCCTCGATCCCTACGGCAGGCACACGATCAGGAACATCTATTTCGACACGCCCGATTTCCGGCTGATCCGCGCGTCCATCGACGCGACGGTTTACAAGGAGAAACTCCGGCTGCGCGCCTATGGCCGCGTGGGGGATGACGATATGGTGTTTCTGGAGCTCAAGAAAAAGTATAAGGGCATCGTCTACAAGCGGCGGGCGGCGATGACGCTCTCCGAGGCAGGGGACCGCCTGGCGGGGCGCGGGGCGCGGGACGGGCAGATTCTGCGCGAGATCGATTACTTCACGAATCTCTACAAGCCGCTTCTGCCGCGCATCTTCCTCGCCTACGAGCGCTGCGCGTACGTGTTTCCGGGCGAACCGGACATGCGGCTCACCTTCGATGAAAACGTCCGCGCGCGCACAACGGATGTGCGGCTGGACGGCGGGGACGCGGGCCAGGCCATCCTCGCGCCCGGCGAGGTCGTGATGGAGCTGAAGATTCCCGGCGCGATCCCGCTGTGGCTGACCAGGACGCTTGCCGAGCTCGGCATTTATTCCCGGAGCTTTTCCAAGGTCGGGAGCTACTACAAGGCCCGGATCTCGGGCGGAACCGAAAGGATTGAAAGACTGTATGCTTGACACGCTCATGAACGTTTCCATTGCCGAATTCGCGCTTTCCACCGGCACCGCCGTGGCGCTGGGCATCTTGACGGCGCTTCTGTACCGGCGCGGTTCGTCGGCCAGCAAGTCGTTCCTGGTGACCCTGGCCATGATGCCCACGCTGGTGGGCGCGGTCATCGCGCTGGTCAACGGGAACCTCGGCGCGGGCGTGGCGGTGGCGGGCGCGTTCAGCCTCGTCCGGTTCCGTTCCGCGCCCGGCAGCGCCAAGGAGATCGGGTACATATTCATGGCCACGGCCGTGGGTATCGCCACCGGCATGGGCTACGCGCTCTACGCCGTGCTGCTGTTTCTGGTGCTCGCGGCGCTGGGTTATGCCCTTGAAAAGACCAAATTCGGGGAATGCGCCCAGAACGAGCGGCAGCTTCGCATCACCATTCCCGAGGACCTCGACTATTCCGGGTTGTTTGACGACCTGTTTGAAAAGTACGCGAAGAAGGCGGAGCTGGTTCGCGTCAAGACCACCAATCTGGGGAGCCTTTTTGAGCTCACCTATGACATCACGCTCCGCGACAAGGGCATCGAAAAGGCATTCATCGACGAGCTGCGCTGCCGCAACGGGAATCTGAACATCACCTGTGGAAAGATGGCGGCGGGCGAGCTGTAGGAGGTATTTTATGAAGCGATTATTTCTGATTCTTCTGAGCCTCGCGCTGGTTCTGAACCTCGCGGCCTGCGCGGAAACCAGCGCGGAAAACAGGGCAAGCGCGCTCACGGTCAACGGCGAGGCGGCGACCCTCGACGCGGACGGCACCCTCACGATTTCGTCCGGCGGCACCTACGAACTTGCCGGTGCGCTGGACGGGCAGGTCTGGGTGGACGCCAAGGGCGAGGACGTCACCCTGGTGCTCAACGGCGTGGACATTGAAAGCGACATTTCCTCCGCCATCTATGTGAAAAAGGCGGAATCCGTCACCGTCGTGCTGGCGGAAGGGAGCGAGAATTTCCTGTCCGACGCAGCCGACTACACATACGACGACGAGACGGAACAGGAGCCCGACGGCACCGTGTTCTCCAAGGCGGACCTCGTCTTTCAGGGCGAGGGCAGCCTCACCATCGAGGCGAACCACAGCTACGCCATCCGCTGCAAGGACAACCTTGAAATCGCGGGCGGCACGTATGCGATCACGGCCGTGGATACCGCCGTGCGCGCCAACGACAGCGTGACGGTCTCGGGCGGAAGCCTCACCATATCGGCCGGAAACGACGGCATCCGCGCCAGCAACGACACCGACGAGACCCTCGGCTGGGTGCTCATCTCCGGCGGCGCCATGGAAATCACCGCCATGCGCGACGGTATTCAGGCGGAAACCACCGTTACCGTCACCGGCGGGGACGTCAAAGTCACCACCACCGGCACAATTTCCGACGCGGAGGACGAGAGCGCCAAGGGTCTGAAGGCGGGCGGCGACATCGCCATTTCCGGCGGTTCCATGGTGCTCAACACCACCGACGACGGCATCCACGCCGGCGGCGACATTCAGATGACCGACGGAGTCGTCACAATCACATCCGGCGACGACGGCATGCACGCGGACGGCGCGGTTTCCATCTCGGGCGGCGCGGTGACGGTGGCCGATTCCTACGAGGGCATCGAGGGCGTGACCATCTCGATCTCCGGCGGCACCCTCCGCGTGACCTCGTCCGACGACGGCCTTAACGCCGCGGGCGAAACGGACGACGACGCGGCCCAGTTCGGCAGAGGCGGCTCCGTCAGCGGCGCGCAGTATTCCCTGGAAATCAGCGGCGGCTACGTGGTGGTGGACGCCCAGGGCGACGGCCTGGATTCCAACGGAAATCTCACCATCTCCGGCGGCGTGACGCTGGTCAGCGGACCCACCAACGATGGAAACGGCGCCGTGGACAGCGGCGATGGCTTCGCGTTTACCATCACGGGCGGCGTACTCATCGCGGCGGGCAGCGCCGGCATGGCGGAAACCCCCGGCAGCGCCTCCACCCAGAATTCCATCACCGTGGGCGTCACAGGCTCGGCGGGATCGCTCATCTCCGTCGCCGATGCGGACGGAAACGTACTCTACGCCTTCCAGCCCACGAAGAACTACGCGAACGTGCTCATCTCCGCGCCGGAAATCGAAACGGGCGGAACTTATACCGTCACGGTCGGCGGCGCGGCCAGCGGACTCAACGAGGACGGCTATCAGGAGGCCGGGTCGGTCTCGGGCGGCGAAACGGTGGGCAGCGCCACCATTGGGACATACCTCTCCACCATCGGGAACGCCGCGGCGAATAACGGCTTCGGCAATTTCGGCGGCGGGCAGGGCGGCGGAAACGGCAACTTCGGCGGCCCCGGCGGCCAGAATAACCAAAACGGCCAGACGATGCCGGGGGGGCAGAACGGCCAGATGCCCGGCGACGGCCAGACGATGCCGGACGGCCAGATGCCCGATTCCACCCAACAGTCAACCGACGGCCAGCAGACCTGATGATCAAAGCGCCCGCGCCGGAAGGGGCGGGGGGAATTTATTTATTACCCCACAAGACAACTCGGGCCCGCGGGGGTTGGGGGCCG
>JAEYRW010000079.1 GCA_023435435.1 Bacillota bacterium
GCGCCCGCCCATAGACCGCGTCCTCCCCCGCATATCCGCGCAGGGGCCTGACCCTGTCGAGAAGAAGTTTCGGCGCCTCCTCCTCGCGCACGGAGAGCTTGCCGGTCATGACGACGGGGTTGTCCAGGGTCAGCATTTCGCTCACCCGCTCGTACACCCGGGGAAACACCAGCACCTCGGTGACGCCGTACAGATCCTCGAGCTGCACAAACGCCATCATGTTTCCGGTTTTCGTGGCCTTCATGCGCTTTTCGGCCACCATGCCGCCCATGGAAACCGTCTGCTGGTCGTAGCTCATGCCGCCGTCGGCGGTATCCTCCCGGAGCGCCGCGAGGAACTGGGATGTGACCTCCAGCTTTCCAAGCTCCTCCCGGTAGTCGTCCAGCGGATGCCCGGAGACGTAGACCCCCGTGACCTCCTTTTCCATCTGGAGCAGTTGGACGAGGGTGAATTCCTTGAGCGGGGGAAGGGGCGGGGGCGGCGGCGCAGCCTCCTCCACGAGCCCAAACAGACTCATCTGGCCGTCCAGCGCGCCCGCCTTTGTCTTCGCCGCGCCATCCATGGCCCGCTCGAATACCGCCAGCTTCTGGCTGCGGAAGCCCGGCAGACTGTCCGCCGCGCCCGCGCGAATCAAGCTTTCCACGCCCTTCTTGTTCATCGCCGCGCCCGCAAGCCGGTCGATGAAGTCGTAGATGTCCCGATATTTTCCCCGGGCTTCCCGCTCCCGGACGATGGCCGCCACGGCGGGATGGCCCAGGTTTTTGACGCCGGAGAGCCCGAATCGGATCCCTTTTTCCCCATCGAGCTCGTCCACGCTGAACTTCGCCCGGGAGGTGTTCACGTCCGGGGGGAGAATCCGGACGCCGTTCTTTCTGCAATACTGAATGTAGTAGGCGATTTTTTCGGTGTTCCCCTCGATGGAGTTCATCAGCGCCGCCATAAATTCGGTGGGATAGTGGCACTTCAAGTACGCGGTCTGCACGGCCACCACGCCGTACGCCGCCGCGTGGGACTTGTTGAACGCGTAGCTGGCAAAGGCGGTCATCTCATCGAAGAGGTTTTCCGCCACCTTTTCCGGCACGCCGTTGCGCACGGCGCCGGGCACCGTCACCGCGCCGTTTTCCTCCATGCCGTAGATGAAATAGCGCTTTTCCTTCTCCATGACGTCGTGTTTTTTCTTCGCCATGGCGCGGCGCACCAGGTCGCTTCTGCCCATTGAGTAGCCCGCCAGGTCGCGCACGATCTGCATGACCTGCTCCTGGTACACCATGCAGCCGTAGGTGACGTCCAGGATCGGCCGCAACTTTTCCGTGGCGTACGTGACCGTGGAAGGATCGTGCTTGCCCCGCACGTAGCGCGGGATGGACTCCATGGGGCCGGGGCGGTAGAGGGAGATGGCTGCGATGATGTCCTCGAAGTTCTCCGGGCGCATGGATGTCAGGAAGTTGCGCATGCCGGCGGACTCCAGCTGGAACACGCCGTCGGTTTCGCCGTTTGAGATCATTTCATAGACCGCCGGGTCGTCCATGGGAATGTCGTCAACCTTCAGGTCGCACATCCCCTCCCGGCACAGCATTTCCAGGGTGTCGCCGATGACGTTTAACGTGCGCAGCCCCAGAAAATCCATTTTGAGAAGCCCCAGCGCCTCCAGCGTGTTCATGGGGAACTGGGTTGTGACCACCTCGTCGTTGGTCTGGAGCGGCACGTATTCCTCCACGGGACGGGATGTGATCAGGACCCCCGCCGCGTGGGTGGACGCGTGCCGGGGCATGCCCTCCAGCCGTCTTGCGGTGTCGATGAGCCTTTTTACGTTGTCGTCCGATTCATAGGCACGCCGGAGCTCGCCGCTCACATTCATGGCGCGCTCCAATGTCATGCCCAATTCAAAGGGCACCGCCTTGGCAACGGCGTCCGTTTCCTGGTAGCTCAGCCCGATAACGCGCCCCACGTCGCGGATCACCGCGCGCGCGGCCATGGTGCCGAAGGTGATGATCTGCGCCACGTGGTCCTCGCCGTACTTGCGCGCCACGTATGCGATCACCTCGCCGCGCCGCTCATAATCAAAATCGATGTCGATGTCCGGCATGGAGATGCGCTCGGGATTGAGAAGCCGCTCGAACACGAGGTTGTATTTCAGGGGATCGACGCCCGTGATGTCCAGGGCGTACGCGGCGACGGAACCCACCGCGCTGCCGCGCCCGGGACCGACGCCGATGCCGTGGGTCTTTGCGTAATGGATGAAGTCCCACACGATGAGGAAGTAATCCGTGAACCCCATGGACACGATGACGCTGAGCTCATATTCCAGCCGCTCGACGGCGTCCGTCCGTCCCCCCGGATACTTTCTGGAAAGCCCCTCCATGCACAGCCGCCGGAGGTAGGCCTCCGCGTCCGTTTCCCCCGCGGGCAGCGTAAAGGTGGGCAGGTGGCGGGTGCTGAAGTCGAAATCCACATTGCACCGCCTGGCGATCTCCCCCGTGCGCGCGATGGCGTCCTCGAAATTGGGAAAGAGCGCGCGCATTTCCGCCTCGCTCTTTACATAGAGCTGGTCGGTGCTCATGCGCATGCGGGATTCGTCGCTGAGCGTCTTGCCCGTCTGGATGCACATCAGGACTTCCTGCGCCCCCGCGTCCTCCTGGGTAAGGTAATGGCAGTCGTTTGTGACCACCATGGGAATCTCCATCTCCCGCGCCAGCTTCACAAGCCTTGGCAGCACCTGCTTCTGTTCCGGAATCCCGTGGTCCTGAAGCTCAATAAAGAAGTTGCCCTCGCCAAAGATGTCCAGGTACTTTTCCGCCATGGCGCGGGCGTCATTGGTTCGCCCGTCGAGCAACAGCTTCGGCAGGTCCCCCGAAAGGCACGCCGACAGCGCGATGAGCCCCTTTGAATATTTCTTTAACAGCGCATAATCCACCCGCGGCTTATAATAAAAGCCCCGGGTGAATCCCTGGCTCACCAGCCTCACGAGGTTCCGGTAGCCCTCCTGATTCTCGCAAAGCAAAATAAGATGGCTGTACTCGCGGTTCACCGCCGTCTTGTCGTCCATGTCCGGGCAGACGTAAACCTCCGCCCCGATCACCGGATGAACGCCCGCCGCCTTCATCGCACGATAAAAATCCACCACGCCGTACATGACGCCGTGGTCCGTGACGGCGCAGGCATCCATGCCCAGCGCCTTGACGCGCTCCACCAGATCCTTGATCCGGCAGGCCCCGTCCAAAAGCGAATATTCCGTATGCAGATGAAGATGCGTAAACACTATGTACCTCCGCCGGGGGGCGCCGCCCCCCGGATCCCCGGCCAAAGGGATATATCCCTTTGGAATCCCTTACTGGTTTGGGGGTGTTTCTCTTTTCGTCATCGGATCGTCCGGGGACCCAGCTCCGGACGACCGAAGTAACGAGGGTTGGAGCGCCACAAGGCTTCGCGCTGACCTCCGCGCTCGCGCGTGCGGGGCTGGGCCCCCGCGAAGCGCGACGGACAAAATTAAATTTCTCCCCAGTATGGGCTTCGCAAGGGACACAGTCCCTTGCGCGGGGGCCCCG
>JAEYRW010000196.1 GCA_023435435.1 Bacillota bacterium
CCGACACCTTTACCCCACCCCCCCCCGGGCCCCCGCCCGGGCCGCTCTTTGTTGATCGCAGGACAGCATGGATGCGCGCGGGGGCGCGTCGATGAAGAAGGATGCGCTCGTCCTGCGTTCGCGGAACGAACGGCGCGCGCCCATGCCGATCTCGAGAATCGCAGGACAGCATGGATGCGCGCGGGCGCGTCGATGAAGAAGGATGCGCTCTGTCCTGCGTTCGCGGAACGAACGGCGCGCGCCCATGCCGATCTCGAGAACCGCCTTGTCCGGCGTCAGGCAGAGCGCGTCGAGAAATGGTTGCCGGTCCCAATTGTCCATATCAGCCGAAGCGCGGGGGAATCGCGAAAAGGTTCGCCGCCCTCCGTAACGAGCAGGTCATAGCGCTCCTCAGGCCCGCATTCCCTCACTTTGAGAGCCGCGCGAACATGTCCTCAAACAGCGCGTCGCGGCTGATGTTCCAGACGTATTTCATGAACGGCCGGCGCGGATCGAAGCCGTAATGGTCGTCGTACTCGGGAATGGGGCGGCGCTCCAGTCTGTCCTGCATCATGGTGCCGGCGCCGTCGAGAATCCAACCGATGGAAGTGATGTCCCAGATCACGCGGCTCCACGGGCGGCCCTTGGCGTAGGATTCCGCTTCCGCGATGGTGTTCTCCGCAAGGTAGGTGGCCAGCGGGTTCTTGCCCACCAGCCAGTATTCCAGCTCAGGCTTTGTGACGGCGCAGTGGTCGACGACCCCGGCGCAGGGAAGCTGAACCAGGGGCGCGCCGGAGGCAAACACCACGCGCGCGGCGGCGACGTCCTGGAACATGTTGAATTCGCGGGTGTCCGGCCAGCCGAGTGCGTGGCCGCCCAGCCAAACCACCACGATGCGTTCCGCGATGTCCGGGGCCGTGAGAAGCGCGGAAGCGACGTTGGTGATGGCGCCGATGGCGACGACGTAGAGCGGGTCGTCCAGCGAGCATTTCCGCGCACGCGCCACGAGATCGTCCGCGGCGGGGGAGTGGACGGGCTTGTGTTCCGTCTCGAGGTAGCCGCGCGAGCCCTTGTAAACGCGCGGAATCATGTCCTCCCGTCCGGCGAGGCGCAGAAGCTTCAGGATTTCGTCGTAGCTTTTCTCCATGCCGTCCTCAGGACCGATGGACTTGTCGTTGAAAAAAGGCGCGGCATAGATGGCCTCGAGGGAGATGCGCTCGGGCGCCCTGAGCGCGTAGGCGATGGCGTACTGGTCATCGATTTCGTTGTAGGCGTCCGTGTCGAGCACCATGCGCACCATTCCTTGGGGGCGCTCCAGCTTTTTCATCATCTCAATGTCGTTCATATGCTCTCCTTCATATAGCTCTGGTACAGCTCCTCGAATGTTTCGTAGCGCTCAATGCCGCGGCCCGCCTTTGTGTACTGCCCGGCGTACGCGTCCATCGCGGAAAGGAACGCGTCCCGGAACGCCGCCGGGTTTTCCGCGTCGAAGTGCGCCATCAGGTCGAACTTGGGCGTTCCGCACACCTCGTCGCGCATTTCGTCCAGGTAGTTCTGCGCGCCCAGCGCCGCGTGGAACAGGTAGGCAGGGTCGTTCTCCCGCACGGCGGCAAGCACCTTGTTGCGGTCGTTGCACCACAGCTCCTCGTACGTGCCCGCGAGATTCTCAAAGGTGGGTGAAAGGCGCGCGCCGAATCGCGCGTCCATGTCCCGCCAAAGGCTTTCCACGCCCTTGAGCAGCCGCAGCGCGGCGTCGCGCAGCGCGGGCACCGTTTGGGCGGCGATGAGCGCGTCGTGGTCGGCGAGGAAGCCGTGCGGCAGGAATTCATATCCGGCCACGATCTCGCGGTGGCGGCGGACGCCGCGGCGCAGGTATGTGTTGTTAAGCTGTGTCAGCGCGTTGACCGCGCCATAGAGGACGCCGCCCGCCGCGTAGCGCACGGGGCCGGTTTCGTTCTCCACACAGGCCGTTGCATAGTCGCGCTTCATGTCGTCGATCCACTTCCGGGCGCGCTTCAGGCAGGCGGGGCCGATGGGCTTTGCGAGCTCGTCCAGCGCGCGCTGCCGGTAGGACTGAAATTTTTCCAGGAATGACGGTTTGGCGCAGTAGAGCACCTTCAGGTCAAGAAGATGCGAGACCATGGGGCTTTCGAGCCGCGCCTGCGCCTCGATGCGCGGCGACCAGGGCGTCATGTAGATGTCGTATCCCACCTCGCCCAGAATGAATGTGCGCGCCATGGCCCAGGGCCTGTCGGTTTCAGTGACGATGATGAGGTCAAGGTCGCTGTTTTCGTGATAGTCCCCGGTCTGAAATGAGCCCGTGAGGCCGATGAGCGCCACCTCGTCGGGGAAGTCGCGCCTGGCCCGCTCGATCACCATGTCGATGAGTTTTTGGTTTTTTGTAAGGAGGGCCTCTCTCGCTTTTTCGTCCATCTCTTCCTCCCGCGCCGCGTCGGTGCCGTTTCAAACATTATAAGGGACGTGTAAATTCTTGTCAACGCGGCGCGGCGTCTCGCGGGCAACGGCATCCATGAAAAAGCATGAAATTGCGCCGGGCGCTTCTCCAATGGCTGGAACTTTTAAAATGCGTGCGCGTCCAATCTGTACATCAAATCGAAGGGTGGGAAGGACATGAAAAAGGTACTCGCGCTGGTTTGCGCGCTCGCGATGCTCGCGGCTCTGGCCGTGCCCGCGATGGGAGAGACGACCACATCGACACTGGAGGACATCACGCTGCGCGTCAAGCAGGCGCTTGACATATCGGACGACTATACCGATTTTACTTCCGACAGCTACGACGGCAACTGGAACCTCACGTGGAGCCTCGGCAACGCCAGCATTTATGTAACCTGCACCGCCGACGGCGAAATTCTCAGCTATTCAAGCTACGACGGCAACTATGACTACGATTACAGTTACGATTACGTGCCGCGCTTCCCGTCCGCCGGCACGCAGTCGGTGCGCGATACCGCCGAGGAATTCCTCGGGCGCGTCATCGACCAGGGCAAAAGCTGGACGCTCGACGACGTCACCGAAAGCCTCGAGAACGACAACACCACCAGCGCATATGTTTCCGGCAGACTCGTCATCGGGGACTATCCCACGGACGTCACCCTCAGCGTGACGGTCGATCTTGAAAATATGATGGTCACGAGCTATTATCGCTCGGACAGCTATATGAAGTACGTGAACGCGGACTTTGATCCGACGGTCGCCGTCACCGAGGAAGAGGCGAAGGCCATTCTCAAGGAAAAGAACGGGCTGACCCTCCAATATTACGTCGTCAACGACGGCGATATGGCAAAGCTCTGTTACATCCGCGATTACAACGGCACCTTCGTGGTGCGCGCGGCGGACGGCACGGTTCTCAACGTGGAAGAAGTCTATGCGAGCGGAGACGAGGGCATGAGCGACATGTCCACGGGCTACGGCGACGGCGCGACGGCGGAAGCCAAGCAGCTCACCGAAGCGGAGCTCAAGGGCATCAGCGTTTACAACGACGCGCTTTCCGCCGACGAGTTGGACCAGAAGGCCCGGGCGTTTGAGGAGTTCGGCCTGACCGACGACTATCTTCTGACCTCCGTCGACTACTATACCGGCACGGATGCGCTTCTGGGCAGCCTCACCTACTCCCGGAAGATTCCGGATGACGAGCTTTCGAGCCGCTACGGCATGACGGACGATGCCATCGCCGCCATCGTCAAGGGCACGGGCTATTATGACACCAAGAATGTCACGCTCGTGGCCTCAACCGGCGCGCTTGATTCGTTCTACACCTCGCATCCCTACATCTACGGAACCTACAACACCGACGTGGACGCGGGCCAGTATCAGTCGGTGTCCGATGCCTTCCTCCAGAAGTACTTCCCGGACATCTTTTCTTCCGTGGAGCTTTCGTCGAAGAACAGCTACGCGACCCCGTATTACTATTCGCCCACCGCAAACTACAACTACGTCCGGCTCCACAACGGCTATCGGTTTGAGAACAACTATGTCGGCATTTCCGTGAACGCGGAGGATGGCACCATCGACAGCTTCTATAAGTACTGGGACGCGGCACAGGAGTTCGAGGAAAAGGACGCGAGCGAGCTCGTGACCGAGGACGCGGCCTTCGAAACCTTCACCGCGGCGATTCCCTTTGAACTGGCGCTGGTTTCCGTGCCCCAGTCAGACGGCACCTACGGCTACAATTACACCTACACGCGCACCCTGGCCTGGCGCTACGCGGATAACTACAACGTATACGGCGTGGACGGTACCACAGGCGAGCTTCTGACCTACGGCTACGACGCGACTGGGAGTCCGTATGGATACTCCGACATCGAAGGTGCCGCGGCACAGACGGCCATCGAGGCCCTCGCAAAGTACGGGGTCGGCTTCTCGGACGGCGAATTTAAGCCCGATCAGGCACTCACTGTGCGCGACATGCTCGTCCTGCTGGTGCAGGCGGGCGGCTACACCGGCGCCGGGGACATGGAGTTTTCCGACCTCTGCTCCACCGCGACCCAGTTGGGCGCGCCGGACCTTTCGGCCTCCGAACCCGAGGCGTCGGTGACGAAGCTCCAGCTTGCGGGCATCATCGTCGACATGTACGGCCTGGGCGGCGTTGCGAACTTCAAGGGCATTTACGGCTGCGGCTTCGCGGACGATGCCAGCGTTCCGGAGGCGGATTACGGCCACGTGGCCATCGCCTACGGCATGGGGCTCATCGCGCCCGACGCGGACAACAACATCAACGCCGCATCCGCGCTGACCCGCGCGGACGGCGCGCAGATCCTCTACAACTTCCTCAACCGCTCGTTCTGAGAACGGCAAGGCGGCCTCCCCGGAAACGGGGAGGTTTTTTTATTGGAATGCGGTGCTTAGGAGAAGGATCGTGAAACCGGCCATGCAGAGAATGGGGATCAGGCAATCCATCGACCATGCCTTCTTTTTGTAGGAAGTGCCGTTCATTTTCCGGTAGTTGCCGCCGGTGGGCGCGTTCAGGGTCTTGCGCTTGTGGCCGCTCATGGCGCGTGGTCTGGTTTGCTGTGCTTGTATTAAGTTTGCGCGTGCCGTGCGGATTGCTTGACGGTGCGGGCGTGGAGCGTACAATCATTCGGGGCCAAGGGGCCAAGGGG
>JAEYRW010000107.1 GCA_023435435.1 Bacillota bacterium
CGGCCGAGCCGCGCCCGGCAAACCATGCAGCGGGGGTGCTTATTTTGAACAAATATAAAATCTGCGTCTACGCCATCGCAAAGGACGAGGCCGCGTTCGCCGAACGGTTTCTGCTCTCCATGCGCGAGGCGGACCTTGTGTGCGTGCTCGACACGGGCTCCTCGGACGAAACCGTCCAAATCCTGCGCGCGGGCGGCGCGGTGGTGGAAACCGAAATTTTCAAACCCTTCCGTTTCGACGCGGCGCGCAACCGCGCCCTCGATCTGGTGCCGGAGGACGCGGATATTTGCGTCTCTGCCGACCTGGACGAGGTGTTCGAGCCGGGCTGGCGCAAAAAGCTCGAGACCGCGTGGCGCGAGAACCAGACCCGCGCGGAATACGATTATGTCTACGACCACGACGCGGCGGGGAATCCCAGAACCGTTTACACCCGCGAAAAAATCCACGCCCGCCGGGGCTACCGCTGGGCGCGGCCCGTGCACGAAATCCTCGAACACGAAGGCCCCGAAGCCGTCTCCTACATTCCCGGCATCGTTCTGCACCACTTCCCGGACGAAAAAAAGTCCCGCGCCCAGTACCTGCCCCTGCTGGAGCTGGCCCGCGCGGAAAATCCGGACGACGACCGCACGGCGTTCTGGCTCGGGCGCGAGTATTTCTTCCATGGACGGTACGACGAATGCGCCGCGGCGCTGACAGGGCACCTGGCAATGCCCGCCGCGCGCTGGGACGAGGAAAGAAGCGCCTCCATGCGCTATATCGCGGAGAGCATGTACCAAAAAGGCATGCCGGACGCGGCCCGCGCCTGGCTGTTCCGCGCCGTCGCCGAGTGTCCGGGCGCGCGGGAACCGTACCTTCATATGCTGCGCTATGCCTACAATATGAACGATTGGCCGCTGGGACTGCTCATGGCCGACATGGCGCTCCGGATTTCGGAAAGATCGGGGAGCTATCTTGCGGAGGCGGAGGCCTGGGGTCCTGAAATCTACGACCTCGGCGCCATCGCGGCCTACTGGCTGGGCCTCTACGAACGGGCGCGGGACTGGGCGAAGGCCGCCCTGGCATTTGAGCCGGAAAACCCGCGGCTCCGGGAAAACCTCCGGTTTGCCGAGGAAAAGCTGGGGGTGGTCTGATGGGCCGGCGCGTGTGCGTGTACGCCATCTGCAAAAACGAGGAGAAATTCGTCGGCCGCTGGATGGATTCCATGACCGAGGCCGACTTGATCGTCGTCACCGACACCGGCTCCACCGACGGAACCGTAGAAAAACTGCGCGCCAGGGGCGCGCAGGTGTATGAGGAAACCGTCAAGCCGTGGCGCTTTGACGCGGCGCGCAACCTCTCCCTTGCCCATGTGCCGGAGGACGCGGACATCTGCGTGTGCACCGACCTGGACGAAGTGTTCGCCCCCGGCTGGCGCGCGGCACTGGAGCGCGCCTGGACGGACGATACCCGGCAGGCGCGATACCTCTATATCTGGAGTCTCCGGCCCGACGGCACGCCGGACGTTCAGTTCAATTACTTCAAGGCCCACGCCCGCGCGGACTTTTCGTGGCGGCACCCGGTGCACGAGGTGCTGGTTTACGCGGGGGACGCGCCCCTGCACACGGTGTACGCGCCGGGCATGGTTCTCACCCATCTGCCCGACCCGGAAAAGCCGCGCGCCTCCTACCTCGCCCTCCTCGAGCTCGCCGTGGCGGAAGCGCCGGAATCCGATCGCTGCGCCCACTATCTGGGCCGGGAATACTTCTTCCGGGGCATGTGGGACGACGCCGTCCGGACGCTTCGGCAGCACCTCTCCCTCAAAAGCGCCACCTGGCCGGAGGAGCGCTGCGCGTCCATGCGGCTCCTCGCCCAGGCGGAACACAACCGGAGCAACGACCGGGCCGCGTACCAGTGGTTCTTCCGCGCGGTGGCGGAGATGCCCGGCATGCGCGAACCTTATGTGGAATTCGCGCGGCTGGCGGAGGATCTGTCCGATTGGCCGCTGGCGCTTTTCATGGCGGAGGAGGCACTCAAAATCACCGAAAAGTCATCCACCTACGTCAACATGGGCTACGCCTGGGACTTTACCCCCCACGACGTCGCCGCCATCGCCGCCTATTGGCTGGGAGCCGGCGCGCGCGCCCGCGCCCACGCGGAAGAGGCCGTCCGGCTGGCGCCGGAAGACGAACGGCTGCGGAAGAACCTCGAGATCATCCGGGCGCGGCCTTCATAGGCAGTGCCCGAAGAACGCGGTCGTGTGCCAGAGCTGTTTGAAGAACTGAAACAGTGCCGGTTCGTCCCCCATGTCGCGCCAGTTTTCCGGAAAATCCACGCTTCCCCGCGACGCCGCGCCGATCCGCGCGGCGTTGACGTATCCCCCGCCGCCCGCCAGGCGGTCGACCCGCGCCGCCAGGGGGCGCATGGCGGGACCGCGGAATTGGTCGCCAATTTCGTCCACCGCGAGCCGCCGCTCGGGAATCCAGAAAAGCGGTACATGAAACGCGTCCGAAAGGGCCTCGGCACGGCGCGCGGTTTCCGTTCCCCGGAAGGCGGCATCCAGATGCAGCGCCGCCGCATCCTCCCGCAGCGAAACCGCGCCGTGGACATGCGCTTCGACGCAATGATCCAAATTTCGTCCGATTTCCGGCGCGGGCGGCTCGGCGATGAGCCGCAGCGCCTCGTCGAGGGAGACATTTTCCCGGTTCAAAAATCTGCCGTTCTGAACCGCGTCCCGCAAAAGCGCCGCCACGATTCCGGAAAAGCTGTCCGCCGTGCACAGGATTTCGGGATCGCTGGAGCTGTCCCCGTAGGCGAACGTCAGGCGAGGAAGAACGGAGGGCTTGAGCGTCAGAAAGCACGAGCCGAAGCGCGCGGACGCGCCGTCCAGCAAGTTGAGCGCGTTCAGCGCGCCATACTTGGGCCTGCGCCGCGCGTCCGGCGGATACGCGTCCGAAAACAGCCGCTGCTCCCACAGGAAGCGGTCGCCGCCCGCGTAGGCCGTCCGCCCGCCGTTGGTGGTGCCGGTCTCGAACTGCCCCCGGTACGCGCCGTCCGCGGCGAGGCCCTCCATCACCTGCCGCCCGTCCGCGCAATACCGGTCGGGATGAAAATTGAGCGTGACCGGGCGGTCGAGCAGCCGCGCGGCCAGAAAATCGGCGTCCGCACCCAGCGCGGCGACGTAGGCGCGGGCTTCCTTCTCCCGGACCCGTGCCTTCTCCTTCACGTGCGCCAACGCGCACGTTTCAAACTCGTTCATGACTCTTTCGGCTCCTCGCACGCGTACCGCATGATGGGCCGGGTTTCCGACCGGCGCAGAACCTCGGAAAAGCCCGCCCGCAAAAACGCGGAAGCGAGTCCCGTGAACGCAAATGCGTCCTGGGTTTTTCCTGTCCGGGGCTCCACGGGGTAGGCCTCCACCGCCCTTGCGCCCCGCTTTCGCGCGTAGTCAACCGCCGCCCGGATGAGCCCGATGGTGACGCCCCGCCTGCGATGCTCCTTCGCGACGAAAAAGCAGACGATGGACCACACGGGCGTTTCGTCCACAGGCTTCAAAATGCGCGCGCGCGCCAACCCGGAAAATTCTTCCCGGGGCGCGACGGAGCACCAGCCCACGGCGCGCCCGTCCGCGTAGGCGAGGATGCCCGGCACCCGCCCTTCGTCCACCAGCGCGCGCATGGCCGCATGGTTGCCCTCGCCCTGCTGGGCATGATAGACCGATCTTTCCAGCCGCCACCACATGCACCAGCAGCCCCCGCAGGCCCCGTTTTTCCCGAACAGCGCCTCAAAATCCGCCCAGGTTTCCGGCGTCAGCGGCCGGAACGTCAGTTCAATTTCCATCCGTTTCCCTCCTCACTCGAACCCGATGTCCAACGGTACCGCATCGGTCATGCCATCCGCGCGGGGATAGCGGAACGTGTGCGTCTCGCCCGCGCGGTTCCGGCTGTACGCGAACCGCGCGACGCTTGCGTCCGCGTACGTCTCCTCCACAATGGCGTAGGCACAGTCGTCGCCCGTTTCGTACGTCCCGTCCGCCTGGGTGAGCGCGCTAATGCGCAGCGGCTCGTTCTCCGCGTTCATTTCAATGATCCGCGCGGACGAGAGGGCCGGGACGGCCTTCACCGTCACGGAGACCGAGACGGTGTCCGCTTGGATTTTGCCGTTCACGGTTTCGGAATTGGTAACGCTGCCGGAAAAACCCGAGCCGTCCAAGGGCACATTAATGAAATGAGAAAAATCGTCAGCATACAGGCTCCCGTCCGCCCGCCGGTAGACCGCGTGGAACCGCAGCTTGCGCGGGCTTTCGGTGGCAAACGTAAGCTTGCAGCCGTATTCCGCGGCCACCGCCTCGAGCTCCGCGCCATGCGCGTCCAATTCTTTTTGGGAAAGATAGGTGGTCACATTGCCGCACCCGTACCCGTCTTCCTCGAGAGTCATCCGCAGCGATTCCACCACGTCACCCTCCAGCCAAATCTCCAGATCGGACGTCTCCGCCGCCACGTCATCTTCAATCAGGTAAAGCGTGGCGGACAGGCTGTATTCCTCGCCCGCGTCCGAAACGTTCACCGTCTGATGAACCTCGGAGAAGGCCTTCCCCACGGAAAGCGTCCGCTCCGCGTCTTCCCCCTCGCCCGTCCGGTACGTCACCAGACACTGGGTGTCCTCGGCCTCGGGATCGAACGTCCGCGCGTCGTCCCACACCCCGTATGTGATCCAGTATCCCGCGAAAGTTTCGCCCGTCCCCACTTCCTCCGGAAGCGCCAGCGAACAGCCCGCAAGCCCGATAAGCCCGACGAGAACCAGCACGAGCGCGGCCCATTTAATCCCTCTCATCGTCCGTTTCCTCGCTTCCGTCGAAATAAAGAATGTCCCCCACGTCGCATTGAAGGTGGAGACAGATGCGGTTGAGCGTCGAAAACCGCACGCCCCGGGCACGACCGCTGCGCAGAACGGAGAGGTTCGCCTCGGTCAGTCCAATCCTTTCGCAAAGCTGCTTCCCCGTCATGCCGCGCGCCTTGAGCACGGCGTCCAGATTCACCACGATGGCCATGTCCGCTCCCTCAAATCATCATCTCGTTTTCGTGGTACACCGCGCAGCCCTGCTCCATGAACCGGGCAAACAGCGCGGATGCCGCCGCCGCGAGCAGCTCGAACAGCGGCACGGCGGCCTCCAAGGACACATCCGCCGCCCAGCGCGCCAGGAGGAGCTCCAGCGCCGCCCGGCCCAGCATGCAGCCCACCGCCGCCAGAATCGCCGCCCGCGCCCGGGCCGAGAGCGTCCGGGCCAACTCGGCGTTTTCAGCGGCGAACAGCGCGCGCCCGCAGCCCGCCAGCAGCCGGATGGCCGCCGGAAGCGCGTACAAAAGCACAGCGGCGGGCGCGGCGGCGGCAAGAAACCGCACAACAGCAAGAACTCCGTTGGCGGGCGCGGACGCATCCGCCTCCATGAAGGAGAAGTAGACCGGGTCCGGCGCCGCGCTTCTCAGCGCGGCCTTCAGTGCCGCCAAATCGAAATATGTCACCGACAGAATGAGAAGCGCGCCCAGGAGCCACGCAAGCCGGATGAGGCGTCGGGCGAGACCGCCGGCGTCCCGCATGCGCGCCGCCCGAAAGAGCGCCCAGGACAAAAGAAGGATGTAGAAAAACCAGGCAAGGAGCGTTTTCTGCGCGGAAAGCGCGCCCTCCCCCGCGAAAGAGCACCGTGATTTTCGTCGGATTGACCATCAGAAAGAGAAGAAAGAACAGATAGGCACTCACGGCCATGGACACCCAGTTAAGCCGCCTGCGCGGAAGCGTCACAAGAACCGGAATCCCGCATAGGAGCACGTACAGAACAAACGCCAGCGCGTTTCCCGCCGTCCCCGAAAGTGACAGCGCGCGCAACCCTTCCCCGGCCAGCACAAACGGCGCGGCGCACAGCGGCAGAACGTCCGTCCCAGCGCCGCCCCACAGGGCCAGTCCCGCGCCCCCCAATGCCACGGCCCACCAGCCCAGCATCATCCGCCTCGACATACCCGCCTCCAAATAATCGAATTTCGATAATTCAGAAGACAGAATAGCATGGGAATGATTGTTTGTCAATCATTTTGAAGCCAGCGGCGGAAAAAATGGATTACAGCGTCCGGAAGAACGCCCTCAATGCGCGCCGGGTTTCGTCGGGCAGCATTTGATCGGGAATGCCGAGAATGGCGCCCTGAATGCCGTAAAGCATGTGCAGGCACGCCCCGGGGTCGCAAATCCGCCGGATGCGCAGAAACGCCTCCTGTGCGCCCGCCGCCCGGAGCGCTTCCGGCGTTTCGATGCCCACCGCCACGAGGTTTTTTTCGAGCACCTTGCCCACGTTGGGCAGCTTGGAAAGTTCGCTCATTCCGATTTCCTCCCGATGAAAAGTCCGTGCATGGCGTGCCGGGCCACAGCGGGATCGGCACAGGTTTCAAAGTGGCAGGCGAGGTATTTCTCGAATTCCTCTCCCGACATGTCGTTGATCCCGTTGTAGAAATTGTAATAGACCGGATAGGCGGACACGACCTCGAGGGGTTCCACCTTGCGGCGCGCGGCCAGGCCGCACGCTTCGTCCACGGTCACGCCGTGGAAAAATCCGTCCCAGTGTTCACGTTCAATCTGATTAAGCACCCGGTATGCCGCGCGCCGTTCCGCCGGGTCGTCCTTGCGAATGGCGCGCATGAGCTGCGCAAAGTATACGCCCGTCGGATTGATGTAACTCAGCGCAAGAATTCCGCCGGGCTTCAAAACGCGCGCGCCTTCCGAAACGGCGCGTTCCGCGGCGCCTTCGCGCAAATGGTAGAGGGCGCCGAGGCACAGAACGGCGTCAAACGCACCGTCCGCGAAGCGCGAAAGGTCCGCCGCGTCCCCCTCGTAGATCTCGCACAACTGGTTCCCCGCGTCCTTTTCCCGCATGCGGGCCGCGTGCCGGGGCACGATGTCCCCCGCCGTCACGCGGTGGCCCGCCGCCGCCAGGGGAAACGCGTAGGCGCCGGTGCCCGCGCAGGAATCCAGAACCGCGCTGCGGGGCGGTATATGCTTTTCCAGGAAACGCAGCGTGGTGCGGAACTCAATTTGGTGGAGATTGTCCCGGGTGAGCCGGGTTTCCTCGTCATATGTCTCGTAATATCGGTCGATGGAGTCCGGCATCCCTGTCTCCTTTCCCGCCCGCTGCGGCGGCCCCATTTTCCAACAGTATACATGCCCCGGCGCGCGAAAGCAAGAAGGGGTTGCCGCCGCAAGCAGATCATGACTATTTTGTGCGCTTGCCGGTTGGCCTTTAATTCGGTTGCGGGCATCCGATATATTTCAATAGAAATGCGTAGTTTCCACCCGCGTGCGCGCCGCTTCCGGCGGCACGGCATGCAGGAAAAGCCGTCCTGCATGCGCAGACGGGCGGGGCGCGCATTTCAAAAGTGCCGGAACAGTGCAATTTCTACAAAAGAAGGGTATGTGGTGGGAATGAAAACGCGAAGGCGGTCCCTCAATCTGGGGGCAAAAATGACTGTGGTGGTGGCTCTGGCTCTGGTGATTGTGATGGCGGCGTCGTTTCTCTATATTACGCTGACCGTCAGACAGTCCTACGAGGCCAGCGCCGACGCGACGTTGGACGATTTCGCCGACGCCCAGGCGGGGGAACTCGACGAGTACCTGCACTCGCCCCTTTTGATGATGCGGGCACTCGCCGCCTCCCTGTCGCGCAAGGACGACGTGGCCCCCGAGACGCGCAGGTCCGCTTACATCGCTTCCATGACGGGCATTCTGGAAAACAATACCGCCCTCCTTTCCGTCTGGGCCTGCTATGAGGCGGACGCGTTCGACGCGCTGGACGAGCAGTCCGCCGGTACCCCGGGCAGCGACGAAACCGGTCGCTTCGCGCCGCTCGTTTACCGGACGGGAAGCGGGTCGGAAAGCGTCATCAGCGTTGAATATCTGACGGATTACGACGATCCGGAGACGGGAAGCTATTATCAGCAGCCCAAAAACACGGGCAAGGAAACCATTTTCAATCCCTACCTCTATGATTTCTCCGACGGAACGCGCCTTATTACGTCCATCGCGATTCCCATCAAGGACGCTTCCGGCGCCGTCATCGGCGTCGTCGGCACGGACGTGGCGCTCGACAGCCTGCAGAGCATCCAATTGGAAGACAGCGGCTACGCAAGCGCCCACTTCTATTCCATCTCGAACGACGGAACCTTCGTCACCAACGAGGACGCATCCCTCATCGGGTCCTCCTTCAAGGATCAGGACGCCGCGCATGCGGACCTCATTCTCTCCGCCGTCTCCCATGATGTCTGCTTCAATTTCGACAGCATTTCCGACGAAACCGGCAAGGCCGTGCGAATCTATGTGGCGCCCATGGTCATCGGCGACACCGGAACGCCCTGGGCGCTGGTCATGACCGTAGACCGGGACGAGATCAACGCGTCCGCCACGCATATCACCTACATTCTGCTCGCCACCTTCGCCCTCATGCTGGTGGTCTGCGTTGTGGCGATGGGCTTCTTCTCCAGGCGCTTCGTCACCAGACCCCTGAAGCTCGCCACCGAAAAGGGGCTGGAGTTTGCCGCCGGCGATTACTCCAATCCCGTTCCCGCGGTTTTCGTCCGGCGGGGCGATGAAATCGGCGACCTGGCCCGTGCCTTTGACGACCAGTTCAACAAGACCAATGTGCTGCTGACCGACATTCTGGCCGTTTCCCAGGAGGTTTCCTCCGGCGCAAAGCTCATCGCCTCTTCCAGCGAGGAACTGGCCCAAGGCGCCACCGAACAGGCCAGCGCCATCGAAGAGCTCAGCGCCTCCATCGAGGAAATCGCCTCTCAGACCAGGGAGAACGCCCAGAACGCCAGTCAGGTCAGCCAGCTGGCCGAGCACACCTACGCGGGCGCCGAAAACGGCAATCAGCAGATGCGGCAGATGCTCTCCGCCATGGAGCAGATCAACGAGTCCTCCACCGGCATCTCCCGCATCATCAAAGTCATCGACGACATCGCGTTCCAGACCAACATCCTCGCCCTCAACGCCGCCGTGGAAGCGGCGCGCGCCGGGGAGCACGGCAAGGGCTTCTCCGTGGTG
The DNA here is from genome assembly GCA_023435435.1 of Bacillota bacterium. Lineage (GTDB taxonomy): Bacteria > Bacillota > Clostridia > Christensenellales > Aristaeellaceae > RUG11247. Next base: position 9,058 of record JAEYRW010000107.1, read on the forward strand.
GCCCAGGAGGTGCGCGACCTGGCCGGCCGCTCCGCCAGCGCGGCCAAGGAAACCACCGCCATGATCAAGACCTCCATCAAAAAGGTGGAGGACGGGCGCAGGATCGCGGAGGAAACCGCCCAGGCCATGGCCTCCATCATGGAGGAGATCGGCAGCATGACCCAGCTCATCGGGCAGATCAACGTCGCCTCCAACGAACAGTCGGTGGGCATCTCCCAGGTCAATCAGGGAATCCTGCAGGTCTCCCAGGTGGTGCAAATCAACTCCGACTCCTCGCAGCAGAACGCATCCACCAGCGAGGAGCTGAATCTCCAGGCGGAGACGCTTCAGCGCCACATTTCCCGGTTCAAGCTCCACAAGCGGTGATGCGGCGGTCCCGCAAAGAGCCGGATTCCATCCAAGGGGGGGCGGGTCACACGGCCCGCCCCTCCTTTTTGTTTTGTTCCCCTAATTTTTTTTGCCTCACCGCCCATTATTGGCCGGTTACAGCTTCACTTCGGCCCGGCGTGTCCGATATAACTTTTTAGGCACGCATGCAATCGCCGTAACTGGGACCTGCATGCAAACGCGCAGAATGCACTGTTACACGGCATCATCCAGGCCCGGCAGGCAATCCGCGCGTTACGTAGACCATATTAGTCAATGGGTTCTGTGTAAGGAGGGCGCATACTCGATGAAGCGAAGATGGATGAACAACCTGGGCGTAAAACTAACCTTGATGGTGGCCTTTCCGCTGGTCATTGTCATGGCAGTCTCATTTCTTGTGATTATCTTGAACGTCAGGGGTTCCTATCAGGACACCGTGGTCAGAGGGTTGACGAATCTGGTGGAGTCCCAAGCCGAAAAGGTACAGGACCAGCTGGATCTGTCCATTTTGCCAGTCACCAAGCTCGCCGCCGCCTTTCAGAAGAAGGACGACGTGAATTACGAGGTGCGCAGGGCCTCCTTTATGGCTACCATGACGGGCGTTCTGAAGGCGAACGCCAACATCGTCGACGTGTGGGCCTGTTTTGAGCCCAAGGTCTTCGACACGCAGGACGTGTACAACAAAAGCGCCCAGGGAAGCGATGAGACGGGCCGTTTTGTGCCCCTGATCACGCGCGCGGGCAATGAATATGTCATTGGCGTCCTTTCGGGGTTCGACGATCCGGATGCGGGAAGCTATTACCAGATTCCAATGACCACCGGAAAGCAGACCATATTCGATCCGTATCTGCTCGAAACAGAGGGCACGACGCAGCTCATCGTGAAGTACGCGATCCCCATCAAGGATGAAAACGATGCCGTCATCGGCGTCGTCGGCGCGGATATCTCGCTTGATTACATGCAGGAAGTTGCCATGAATCTGGGCGGGTACGAGAATGCGCAATTCTCCCTCCTCTCGAGCAGCGGCATCTTCATCACGCACGGAGACCCCGCGGCCATCGGCGCCTTCTTCGGGGATTGGGAAGGCGCGAATACCGCCCAGGTCCTCTCCGCCATTGCGGAAGGCGCGGTCTTCAGTTATGAAAGCGCGTCGCTTCAAACCGGCGAAGACACGCAGTGCCTGCTGGCGCCCCTCATCATCGGCGAAACCGGAACTCCCTGGGCGCTGACCTTTGCGGTCTCTGAGCGCGAGGTCTACGCGTCCGTCACGCGGATTACCTACCTGCTGTTCATCGCGCTGGCAGCTTCGCTCATCGTCTGCATCTCGGTGACCGCGGTTCTCGTCACCCGGTCGGTGAGCCGGCCCATACAGCTTGCGGCCGCCAAGGGAATGGAATTTGCCGCCGAGGACTTTTCCACCCCCGTGCCCCCGTGGTTTGTCCAGCGAAAAGACGAAATCGGGCGGCTGGGTCAGGCCTTTGACGCCCTCTTCAAAAACACCAACGCGCTGATGGCCGACATTCTGGCCGTTTCCCAGGAGGTTTCCTCCGGCGCAAAGCTCATCGCCTCCTCCAGCGAGGAACTGGCCCAGGGCGCCACCGAACAGGCCAGCGCCATCGAGGAACTCAGCGCCTCCATCGAGGAAATCGCCTCTCAGACCAGGGAGAACGCCCAGAACGCCAGCCAGGTCAGCCAGTTGGCCGAGCACACCTACGCGGGCGCCGAAAACGGCAACCAGCAGATGCGGCAGATGCTCTCCGCCATGGAGCAGATCAACGAGTCCTCAGACAGCATTTCCCGCATCATCAAGGTCATCGACGACATCGCGTTCCAGACCAACATTCTCGCCCTCAACGCCGCCGTGGAAGCGGCGCGCGCCGGGGAGCACGGCAAGGGCTTCTCCGTGGTGGCCCAGGAGGTGCGCACCCTCGCCGGCCGTTCCGCCAACGCGGCCAAGGAAACCACGAGCCTGATCGAAACCTCCATGAAAAAAGTGGAGGACGGGCGCAGGATCGCGGAGGAAACCGCCCAGGCCATGGCCTCCATCATGGAGGAGATCGGCAGGATCGCGCAGCTCATCGGGCAGATCAACGTCGCCTCCAACGAGCAATCCACCGGCATCTCCCAAGTCAACCAGGGGATCCTGCAGGTTTCCCAGGTGGTGCAGGTCAACTCCGACTCCTCGCAGCAGAACGCGTCCACCAGCGAGCAGCTGAACCGACAGGCGGAGATGCTGGAGCAACACATCTCCCGCTTCAAGCTCGAAAAGGATTGACGCAAGGACGGCCGCGGAATGATTCCGCGGCCGTCCGGTTTTTTCTGTATAGAGAAAGCGTCCGCATTCAATTCCGCGCCTGCCGCGCCATTTTGTTGCGGACGCCCCTTTTGCCGATGGAGAATTTTATTTCTTGGACAGATAACGCACAAGTTCCCCCGGAATGGCGTCCAACGCCAGCTGCTTTTCGACGCCGCCCAATTCAAAGGCGGATTTGGGCATGCCGTAGACCACGCAGCTCTTTTCGTCCTGTCCGATGGTGTAGGCCCCGTTCTTGCGCATATCGAGGATCCCCTTCGCCCCGTCATGCCCCATGCCGGTGAGAATCACGCCCACCGCGCGATCCGCGTTGCGCTGCGCAACGGAATGAAACAGCACGTCCACCGACGGGCAGTGGCCGTTTACACGTTCGCCCGCGAACACCTCCGCCCGGTATCTGTCGCCGACGCGCCGCAGCTGCATGTGCTTGTCGCCGGGGGCGATCAAAACACAGCCCACGTCCAGATAATCCCCGTTTTCCGCTTCCTTCACGTGCAGGGAGGTCTGCTTGTTAAGCCTCTCCGCGAACATCCTTGAAAACACGGGCGGTATGTGCTGCACGACGGCGATGCCCGGTATGTTGGAAGGCAAATCCTTCAGGACGCGCAGAAGTGCCTCCGTGCCGCCAGTGGACGCGCCGATGGCGATGATCTTGGAAGAATCGAACGCATGGGGCTGCGCGCTGACCGTGGGCGCCACGGGCACGGGCGGCGCGACGGAAATCCGCGGGGGTCGAACCTGTACCTTGGATGCTGCGACAATCTTTGTGATCAGGTCGTTCACAAGCGCGCCGACGTCCTTCATGGTGCGACCGTCGGGTTTGCTCACAAACTCGACGGCGCCCGCGTTGATGGCATCGAAAACCGCGTCCGACACGCCGCTGACCACGATGACCGGGATGGGGTACTGGGCAAGCAGCCTGCGAATGAAGTCGATGCCGTTGAGCTTGGGCATCTCGATGTCGCAGGTGATGACGTCCGGATCCGTTTCGAGAATCTTGTCCCGGGCTTCGAATGCGTCCGAAGCCTTCGCCACGACCTCGATGCGGGGATCAACCGAAAGTCCGCGGGCCAGCATTTCCCGGAACACCAGCGAATCGTCCACAATCAGAACTTTGATCTTTTTCCCTCTTAGCATGGTATCCTCCGCCGACGGAACCGTCAGCCGGTTTATTTTTTGCGGTATACAGCGGGCATGACGTACTCGTACTTCGAGCTGGCGCGGTCGATGGCCTCCGAGTGGCCGATGAACAGGTATCCGCCCGGCTCGGTGATCTCGTACATCCTGTTGATGATGCTGTTGCGCGTCTCCGCGTCAAAATAAATCATCACGTTCCGGCAGAAGATGGCGTGGAACTTTTTCTTGAACGGGTAGACGGGATCGATCAGGTTGAAGCGCCTGAAGATCACCTCGTTCTTGATCTGGCTCGCGACCTCGTAATTCCCGCTGGGCTGGCGCGTAAAATACTTCTGACGCCACAAAAGCGGCAGAGGCTCCACCCGCTCCTGGGTGTAAACGCCCCGGTTTGCCTCGAGCAAAACCTTCTCGGACAGATCGGTGGCGAGCACCCGGCGGTCCCAGAACTGCTTGCGGGCATCAAAATACTCGTCCAGAATCATGGCCAGCGTGTAAGCCTCTTCTCCCGTGGAACAGGCGGCGCACCACACGCGCAGGTCCCTGTCCGTGACGGCCGTCTCCAGATAGGGAAGCACCGTCGCGCGAAAGTAGTCAAAATGGGCCGGTTCCCGCATGAAATACGTGTGGTTGGTGGTGATTCTGTCGATGAGCGCCGCGACGCCCGCGCCGCTTTTGTCGTTGATCAGCGAATTGTAATAATCGGTGAAATTCTTGCGGTTGGATTGCGCAAGCATGCCCGTAAGCCGACTGGTCAAAAGCGCCTGCTTGGAGTCCCGGAGCGAAATGCCGCTCACGGAGTAAATCAGCCGGGCCAGCTTCTGGTATTCCTCTTCCGTCATCTCGACGGTTGGAGGCATCAGCGGTATGCGTGCGGAGGGGCTCAGTATATCCACGGTCATCTTCCTTTCCGCTGTGAGATGGGCGTCGTTTGCGCGCTCTGCGCAAGGTAGAAAGGGCGCTGACGGCGAACCTTGCGAGCAGAGGGCTTCAGTTCGTCCGTCAGCGCCGCCCGGAGGCGTCTGGTTCCAAGCGCCCCGGCACTTTTGCAATGGGGGCGTAAGCGAGTTAAAGCAAGGCGCAGAAATAACGAGAGAACGCCCCGCGATGGATTTTCGTCCAAGGCAAGGAGCCGAGGCGAAGGTGTAGCAGCGCTACGCTGAGCCGGCAGCGACGCCGAAGGTTTGATTGCCTGTGGCAATCAAAGTCGCACCGGTGAATTTGTCGCATGAAATGCGTCAAATAAAGTCCCGGCGGGACCGCTTCGCTGAACGCGAAGCGGCCGTGCGACCGGGCAGTTCAATACTTTGTATTGAACTGCCCGCCCTTGGGCGAAAAGACGCGCGGGGCTTCTCGGTATTTCTGCGGATTGCTCCAAGGCAACACCGCACAAAGGTTGCGCGTGCCGGCGAAATGAATTTTCGGTGGCAGTGCCGCCCCCGCGGATTGTGCATCCAGAATTCGACGGCGCAGCGGCCAGGGGCATACTTTCCGCCTGCGGCAAGAATTCTGCGGGCGCGAGATGGCGGAAATCCAGCCGCCCGCACGCGTAGGATTTGGGCGGTGTTGCCCTAGTATTTTCCGAACTCGCGGTCGCTCAGCGCGACCTTCGAGGACTTTTTGTCGGCCGCGCTCGGCGTCGGCTCGTCGTCCAGGGAAATGTCGGCGGGCATGGGCGGCTTGGCGGGCGGGGCGTCCTCCTCGTCCATCGCTTCTACGGCGACGTTTTTCTTGCCCAGCCTGAACTTGAACAGCTTCGCGACCCCTTGCGCGCGCACGCCGAGCTTGTCGCGCATGCCGCGCCAGTCGAACTCTCTGCGCTCCTTCGGCCCTTTTGGCTCCTTCGGCCTTTTTGGTTCCTTCGGGCCCTTCGCCTTGGGCTTGCCGGGGGCGGACGGCTTCTTGGGCGCGCTTTCCTGGGTGCGCGCCTTGCGCGGCGCGGCGCCCGTGCCGCGCAGGTGGAAGCCTGCCACCTGCCTTTCCAGTGTATCGGCCTGTTCATTGAGATGCATGGCCACAGAGGCGCTTTGCTGGGATGCGGCGGAATTCGCCTGCACGACCTGGGAAACCTGCTCCAGCCCCTGATTGATCTGCTCGATGCCCAGAGATTGCTCCCCGGAAGCGACCGAGATGCCGTTGACCAGAGCAGCCACGCTGGCGATCTCCCGCACGATTGCGGTCAGCGCATCGGCCGTTTCCTGGGCGAGCTGCACACCGCCCGCCACCTTTTCAGAGGAATTCTGAATGAGGTTCGCAGTTTCCTTGGCGGCTTCCGCGGACTTGGCGGCCAGATTGCGCACTTCCTGGGCGACGACCGCAAACCCCCTGCCTTGCTGCCCGGCATGGGCGGCTTCCACCGCGGCGTTGAGGGCGAGAATATTGGTCTGGAACGCGATATCGTCGATGACCTTGGTGATGCTGACGATGTCGTTTGACGACTGGTCGATGTCCTGCATGGCGAGGAGCAGGCTCCCCATCTTGCCGTTGCCGCGCTCGGCCGTGTCTCGCGTGCTGGCGACGAGCCGGTTTGCCTCGTTCGCGTTCCCGGCGTTGGTCCTGGTCTGGGCGGCAATCTGCTCCATGGAGGCTGTGATCTCCTCCAGCGCGCTTGCCTGCTCGGTGCTTCCCTGGGCAAACTGCTGACCGGAGTCGGCGATTTCCCGGGATTCCGTCGCCACCTGCCCGGCGCCCGTGCGGATGCCGGAAATGATGTGGGTCATGTTGTCGGCCACCAGATCGAGGGACTGCGCCAGAGCGCCGATCTCGTCCCGCCGCGCGATGGCAACGTCCACATCCAGATCGCCCCCGGAGAATTTCCGAAGCTCGCTTTCAATCTTGCGAATGGGCCTGTAAATCCGGTTGGCGATGGCGAGGGCGAACCCGGCGCTCAAAAGCGCCAGCGCGATGGTCGCGGCAATCAGGATCGTCCTTAGTTGGTTGATGGTGGCAAATACGCTGTCATGCGGCGCGGTCAGCGCGAGGAACCAGTTGGTTCCCGGAATGGGCGCGTAGCCGGCACTCTTGAAAACATCGTTGTATGTGTACTCGGCCATGCCGCTCTTTCCCTCAATCATGAGGTTGAGCATGTCCGCCAGCCCCGCCATCTCCGAGTTGTCGGTCGCTTCGAGCAGCATGGGCTCCTGTGCGGCCACCATTTCACGGTTGGGGTGCGCCACGATGATGCCGTCCCCGTCGATGGCAAACGCGTAATCGTCCTCGGCCAGGGAAATGCCGGAAATCATATCGCACAGCTTGTATCCGTCGCAGAAGCACAGCAGAACGCCGCGAATCTGGTCGTCCCTGTCGTACACGGGCACGGAAAACGTCATGGTCATGGCGTCGTCCGTTCCCGTGGGAACCGGATTGGAAACGTAGCTTTCGCCAGCCATGCCGCGGGCGAAGTTCTCGGTATCGCCGACGAAAACCTGCCGGTCTCCGCTCTGGTACGCGATGCCGTCGGACGCCGCGAACGCCAGATCCATGTCGTCGCCGGAAATCTCCTGCATGTTATTGAACAGCGTGAACATGCGGAACTGGCTGACGTCGGAGCTCTTGAACAGATCGCTGGCGGCAATGATCCGGAGCCTCTCCAAGACCGAGTTCACTTCGTTTGAAATGATGGTCGCTCCCTGGGTCGTGACCTGCGTGAGCGATTCCTCGAGCAATCCCGAAACCGCCGAATCCGAGAGTTCCATCGATATGATGAAAAATGCGGCGCAAATGAGGATGGCAATCGCGGAGATGTAGAACACCATCTCAAGCCGAATGCTCTTGAAGCCCTTTTTCTTCATGATTCCACGCCCTGTCTAATGTATTCTGCGCCTCTATGGATTCAGCGCGGTTCTACGCTTCCTTTGCCATGTCCATCTGTGTGAGGCCTTGGCCGATGGAATCCACATCGTCCGAGACCAATTCCTCAAAGTCGAGCAGCAGCTTGACCTCCTGCCCGACCTTGCCGATGCTCTTGACGAAGCGGTTGCTGGATCCGTTGATCTTCGGCAAGGGGGAGATGCTTTCGTCGGGGATGTAGAGCACTTCGCTCACCTTGTCCACAATGAGGCCGATGCTCAGACTGCCCGAGCGGGCCACGATGATGCAGGTACGGTCCGTGTAGGCGACTTCGCCCTTGCCGAAGCGCAGCCGCACATCCATGACGGGGATGATTTCGCCGCGCAGATTGATGATTCCCTTGATGTAATGGTTGACCTCCGGAAGCGTCGCGATGGGCTGCATCTGGATGATGTCCGTAATGAAGCCGATCTCCACGCCGTAGGATTCGTCGTTGAGTGTAAACGTCAGATACCTGCCATGCAGCGTGTCCTCGGCAGGGATGTATTCCGCAATCCTCTCGCTCACGTTAGATTCCTCCATCTTCTTTGCCCTTGATGTCCGCGTCCACCAGCCAACCCGCGTCCAGGATCAGGCTGATGCTGCCGTCGCTTAAAAGGGTCAGCCCCGAAAGGCACCGGGAAATTGGCGTTTTTTTCAGATATGTGGGCAGCGTCTTCACCACCACCTGCTGGCGTCCCACCAGTCTGTCCGCAAAGACACAGCGCTTCTTGCCGTCCTGCTCCACCATGATCAAAATGCCGTCTGGCAGCTTGGTCACCTTCGTATCCACCCGCCACTGTCTGTGGAGACGAATCACGGCGTAGCAGTCGCCGCGCACCATCACCATCTCGTTGCCCTCGACGTCGTACAGAATGTCCTCCGCCCGGGGCTTGAACGACTCGCAGATCGCCGAGATCGGCACCGTCAGGCGCGTATCGCCCACCAGAACGTTCATGCCGTCCAGTATCGCGATGGTCAGCGGGATCTTCAGAATAATCTTCGTGCCCTTGCCCGGCTCGCTTTCGACGGAAACGGAGCCGCCAATGGTGGTGATGTTCTGCATGACCACGTCCATGCCGACGCCGCGGCCGCTGTACTCGGTCACCGTATCGTTTGTGGAGAAGCCCGGCAGGAAGATCAGGTTGTTGATTTCCCGGTCCGTGTATTCGGCTTCCGGTTTTTTCAGCAGATTGTTTTCGCGGGCGCGCTTGAGAATCTTCTCGCGGTTCAACCCGCGCCCGTCGTCCGAAACCGAAATCAGAACGTGTCCGCCCGCGTTTTCCGCCTCCAGCGTGAGGGTCGCCGCAGCGGGCTTGCCCGTCCGCGCGCGCTCCTGCGCGGTTTCGATTCCATGGTCGATGGCGTTGCGCACCAGGTGGATCAGCGGGTCCCCGATGTGCTCAATCACATTCTTGTCGACGCTCGTTTCCTCGCCGACCAGCACCAGCTCGATCTCCTTTTTGAGCGAATTGCTCATGTCCCGCACGATGCGCTGCATCCGGTGGAAGGTCGTGGACAGGGGAACCAGACGCATGGACATCACCAGTTCCTGCATCTCGGTAACGATCTTGCTCAAATGCGCGGCCGACTTTTTGAAATCGGCAAGGTCCAGGTCCCGGACTTCGGGGCTGTCGGCCACCATGGTTTTTGCGATGACCAGCTCGCCCATCAGGTCCATCATCAGATCCAGCTTGTTGACGCTGACGCTGATGATCGACTGCGGCTGCTGACGGTACTGGGCGTTGGTCTCGCCCCGGGGTGCGGCGGACTTCTGCGCGGCCTTGGCCACTTCCGCCTTGGGCGCCTCGGCCTTGGGCGTCTCGGCCTTGGGTGCTTCCGCCTTGGGCGTCTCAGCCTTGGGCGTCTCCGCCTTGGGCGCTTCCGCCTTGGGAGGGACAACCTCGGGCTGTTCGGCCTCGAACGCCGCTTCCTCTGCTTGGGACTGCGCGGCGGCGACGGCGGATTCCTCCTCCATCATCAGGTCGGCATCCCGCAAAAGCACCGTCTGATACAGGCGCGTGCGCACTTCTTCCTCGTCCAGATCCGTTTCCATGCGGATGAGGAACCCGTTTTCACGGATTTCCAAGGTGCTGTTCGGATCCTCCATGATGCCCGACGGCTCATAGGAGAGCACCTTCGCATATTTTGCGATCTCGACCATGGCGGAGTATGCCCGCACATCCTCCATCTCGCAGCCTTCTTCGAACATCAGAACGGTGCGATAGCGGTGCGCGTTGCCCGCGGGCACGGGTACGGGCGCGGCTTCGGGTACGGACGTGGCTTCGGGTACGGACGTGGCTTCGGGCGCAGCCTCCGGCGCGGCGGCGGTGCCGCCGTTTACCATATCGGCCATCAGCGCGCCAATGCGCTGTCCCAACTCTTCGATGTCGCCCTCCGCAGGAGTACCGCCCTCTCGCACGATGTCGAGCTGTCGGTTGATGTAATCCATACAGGCGAGAATCAGGTCCGAAATGGTATGCCGGTCATACCGGGCATCGACATTCCCGCGGATGTAGGAAAAAAGATCCTCCATCTGATGCGCGAGCGTGGCGATTTCGGAATAAGACATCATCGCGGAAGACCCCTTGATGGTGTGCATGATCCGGAATACGTCATTCACCTCATCCGGAGAGAAGTGCCCCTCCCGCTCCGCGTTGAGCACAATTTGTTCAAGCTGCTCTGTATTCTGGGTCGTCTCGAATACAAACAGTTCGAGCAAGGATTCGTCCTGGTTGATTGCCGGAGCCATATGTCTCCCCCCTCAGCTTTGGGCTGCCACCTTCATAAGCGTCTGCGTAATGTGTTCTTCTTTGTATGGTTTAACGATGAAGGATTTGGCGCCGCCCAAAATCGCCTCCTTGACCATGCTCTCCTGTCCCATTGCCGAGATCATGACCACCTTCGCGCCGGGATCAAATTGGCGGATCATTTTGAGCGCTTCGATGCCAGTCATGTCAGGCATCGTAATGTCCATCGTCACGACGTCGGGCTTCAGTTCCATGTACTTTTCGACGCCCTCGCGGCCGTTCTTTGCCTCGGCGGCCACAAGAAAGCCGTATTTGCTGAGCACATTCTTGATCGCAAGCCTCATAAACGCCGCATCGTCCACAACCAAAACACTGATCATAGTTCTTCGCCTCCACCGGTCATTTATCAAGTCCGAGTATGGTCACATTCCAATACGCGGGATCGTTGAGCAGATCGACAGCCTTTTCGTCCACCCGCGCATCCTGGATGTCGATCTTGAGCAGCCGCACCTTCGGGCGCATCAGGTTTTCCGCTTGATTGCTTACCACGATGCCGCGCTGGCCGTTGCTGAGAATCACCTTGCTGCCCACGGGATAGGGCACAATTTTCTTGGCAAAGACCGAAACCATCTGCGGATCAAACAGAGTCCCGGCATTGCCCATGATGTGCTCGACGGCCTCTGACGGCGAGACCGCGGTGCGGTACGGGCGCTCGGACGTAATGGCGTCGTAGACGTCGCTCAACGCGATGATCCGCGCCTCAAAAGGCTGCTTGTCGCCCGCCAAGCCGAAGGGGTATCCCGTGCCGTTGTAATGTTCGTGATGAGAAAGCACCGCGACGATGGATTCCGTCGGACCGCTCCAAAACTCGCGCAGATAGTCATACCCCAGCAGGCTGTGCTTTTTCATCTCCTCGTACTCGTCGTCATCGAGCGCCGTGGGTTTGTGCAGAATTTTTTTCCGGATAAATACCTTGCCGACATCGTGAAGCAGCGCGCCCATGCCCAGCTTGTACAGGGCGGTCCTTTTCAGGCCAAGGGAAACGCCCAGCAAAATCGACGAAGCCGCCACGCTGACGGAATGGTGATATGTATATTCGTCGTATGTCTTCAGGTCTGTCAGGCACATGAGCATCGACCTGTCGGCGGAGATTTCATCGATAATTTCATCCAAAAACACGCGCGCCCGGTTCAGTGAGTTTTGCTGCGCTTCCCTGTTCCCCGACTCAATGTTGGTAAAGAGCGAACGAACGGCGCTCACCGCGTTGCGCTTCAGGCGCTCGCTGATCAGCCCGAAATCCTCGGGGCTGGCGTCGTCCATGCCGTCGATGATACATGCCATCTGATGGTCGATCCTCTGGAGCTTCGCCACCAGAGTGGAGGTCAGCATCTGGCCGCGCCGCAGAAGAATTTCGTCGCGCGTGCCAAGCAAATCCTTGGCCAGCAGCATGCCTGGTTTCAAGTCTTCTGGTCGTACGTACATCATCTTTTTGTCCGTCGTATTACAGCTTTCGCTCTCTTTCGTTTTGCCGGCGATCTCCTTTGATCCCCGGTCGTTATACGCGTCTCACCCTCGTTTCCCGCCGTTGCGGGTTTCCCTGCCGCGCCACCGCCTTTCGGGTCTTCCCGCAACCCGTCCGGACGGAGCCCGCGCCGCCCATGTGAGACACTGTTCCGCATGCCTTTCCCGGGATGGACAGGCCCACGGTTCACTCGAACGCTTCCTTGTAAAACGGTCGTGCCCGCCGTCATCGCGGCTTGCCCGGCCCCCGCGGCCCGCGCATCGCGCTGCCCCGGCGGCATTTCGTCCCACGAGAAGCACGCCGTCCGCAAATCCGCGCGGGCGGCGCAAACATTTACTGCAGCAACTGGAGGACGCCCTGCGGCTGGGCATTCGCCTGCGCAAGCATGGCCTGCGCGGCCTGCAGCAGTATGTTGTTCTTTGTATAGGTCATCATTTCGTCCGCCATGTCGACATCGCGCACGCGCGATTCGGCGGACTGCAGATTTTCCTTGGTGGCGGACATGTTGTTGGTCGCGTGCTCAAGCTGGTTCTGCCACGCGCCGTAATTCGCGCGCTGGGTATTCACTTCCGTGATGGCGCTTTCCACCAGATCGGTGGTGACATCCAGCGGATCGCCACTGCCGGCCACTTGCGACGTGGCTTCCGTCAGTGCCGAGAGCGCCTCGGTCGCGACCTGTCCGATTTTGAGTGACTGTCCGCCGCTCTCACCGTAATAGATCGTGGCCGCGGGATCTGCCGCTGCCGCTGCCGCTGCGTCTATGGCACCCAACGCATCGTCATCCATGGCCACGATAGAGATGGTGATGGCGGCCCCAAAAACCTTTTTTCCGTTGAATTCGGTATCCGTGTAAATGTCCGTAATGGCCTTGCCCAGCGCCTTCATTTCCGAGCCGATGTTGGTCTGGTCGTCATCGCTGTAGGTGCCGTTCTGCACCTGCGTCGCCAGCTCCTTCATGCGCGTGAGCATGTCGGAAACCTCGGTGAGCGCGCCCTCCGCCGTCTGAATGAACGAAACGCCGTCCTGGGCATTGCGCGTCCCCTGGGTAAGCCCCTTGATTTGCGAGCGCATCTTTTCCGAAATCGACAGACCGGCAGCATCGTCCGCGGCGCGGTTGATGCGCAGGCCGCTGGACAATTTCTCCATGGACTTGTTGGTATTGACGCTGTTGGTGTTATACTGCCGATAGGTGTTGAGCGCGGTGAGGTTATGATTGATCCTCATTATCTGTTCCTCCTTGAGCTCCGCCCGCGGAATCCTTTCCTGCGGGAACCCAGCCGCCGCGCTTGCGCGCGGGCGGCGGGAAAATCCTGGTTGCACAAACTGCCAAAGGACGCGCCGCGACCGGACTTTCGCCTGCGCGGGTGTCTTCCGTGGGCCCCATGCGCAAGTCCCTGATTTGCGCGCGCGTCTTCTCCGCGATCGGCATGCCCGTCGCGCGCGGCGCGGTTGATCCGCGCGCCGCCGGCGCGCCGCACCATGGACCCGTTCGTGCTTACGCTGCCGGTTCCGCCGGTTCTTTCCTGCCGCCGGACGCCGCGCGGCGAATCCTTCCGCCTTGCCGCGCACCCACGGTTTGCTTCCCGGCGGGACGCCCGCCGCGCGCGTTCCCGCGGGGGCGGCGCGGTCCGTTTACTGCAGCAGCTGCAGGACCCCCTGCGGCTGGGCGTTCGCCTGCGCAAGCATCGCCTGCGCCGCCTGCAGCAGTATGTTGTTCTTGGTATAGGTCATCATCTCATCGGCCATGTCCACGTCGCGCACGCGCGATTCGGCGGACTGCAGGTTCTCCTTGGTGGCCGCCATGTTGTTCGTCGCGTGCTCCAGCTGGTTCTGCCATGCGCCGTAGTTCGCGCGCGTGGTGTTCACCTCGGTAATCGCAGACTCAACGGCACCCGCAGTGACGGCGATCGCGCCCGTCGCGTCCGTTGCCGCGGAGGTCAGGGCCGTAAGCGCCGCGAGATTTGTGGTCGCGACCTGCCCGATGGTGAGCGTCTGGGTGCCGCTTTCGCCGTAATGGATCACGGCCGCCGCCGCCGAGGTAGCAGACGTTGCGACCACAGCCGCCAGCGCATCATCAACGCTGGTGCTGGCAGTGGTGATGTTCTGGCCAAAGACGTTCTTGCCGTTGAACTCGGTGGTGGTGTAGATGTCCGTCACGGCCTTGCCCAGCGCCTTCATTTCCAGGCCGATGTTGGTCTGGTCGTCCGTGCTGTAGGTGCCGTTCTGCACCTGGGTCGACAACTCCTTCATGCGCGTGAGCATGTCGGACACTTCGGTCAGCGCGCCCTCCGCCGTCTGGATGAACGAGACGCCGTCCTGCGCGTTGCGCGTCCCCTGGGTGAGGCCCTTGATCTGCGAGCGCATCTTTTCCGAAATGGACAGGCCCGCCGCGTCATCCGCGGCGCGGTTGATGCGTAGGCCGCTGGACAGCTTCTCCATGGACTTGTTGGTGTTGATGCTGTTGGTGTTGTACTGCCGATAGGTGTTCAGAGCCGTAAGATTGTGATTGATCCTCATTGTGGTTTCCTCCCTGAATTATACTCCGCGGAATCCTTTCCTGCGGTTTGCATCCGCGCGCCCTGTGGCCCCGCGATCAATGCCGTGATACCCCACGCCGGGGGATTCGGGTGCGCCCGGATCGGGCGCGAGCCGCCGCTTTTCGGGCCGGAATGTCGGCGCGTCGCCGAAGCGCTTCACCATGGACCCGTTCGCGCTTCCGCCGCCGGTTTTCTCCCGCCGCCGGACGCTGCACGGCGAATCCTTCCGCCTTGCCGCGCGCCCACGGTTTGCTTCCCGGCGGGAAGCCCGCCGCCCGCGTTCCCGCGCGGGCGGCGCGATCCGTTTACTGCAGCAGCTGGAGCACGCCCTGGGGCTGGGCGTTCGCCTGCGCAAGCATCGCCTGCGCCGCCTGCAGCAGTATGTTGTTCTTGGTGTAGGTCATCATCTCATCGGCCATGTCCACGTCGCGCACGCGCGATTCGGCGGACTGCAGATTCTCCTTGGTGGCCGCCATGTTGTTCGTCGCGTGCTCCAGCTGGTTCTGCCATGCGCCGTAGTTCGCGCGCGTGGTGTTCACTTCCGTGATGGCGTCTTCCACCATGTCCGTGGTGACTGCCGCGGCGCTGGCTGCGGTCGTTGCCTCAGACGTTGCCTTCGTAAGCGCCGAAAGGTTATCGGTTGCAACCTGTCCGATGGTGAGCGTCTGGGTACCGCTCTCGCCGTAGTGGATCACGGCGGCGGCATCCGCAGTTGCAGACGATGCGGACACGGCAGCCAGAATGTCATCCGTGGAACCCGATATGGAAGTATTCTGGCCAAAGACGTTCTTGCCGTTGAACTCGGTGGTGGTGTAGATATCGGTGATGGCTTTGCCCAGCGCCTTCATCTCCAGGCCGATGTTCGACTGGTCGTCCGTGCTGTAGGTGCCGTTCTGCACCTGGGTCGACAACTCCTTCATGCGCGTGAGCATGTCGGAAACCTCGGTCAGCGCGCCTTCTGCCGTCTGGATGAACGATACGCCGTCCTGCGCGTTGCGCGTCCCCTGGGTGAGACCCTTGATCTGCGAGCGCATCTTTTCCGAAATGGACAGGCCCGCCGCGTCATCCGCGGCGCGGTTGATGCGCAGGCCGCTGGACAGCTTCTCCATGGACTTGTTGGTGTTGATGCTGTTGGTGTTGTACTGCCGATAGGTGTTCAGAGCCGTAAGATTGTGATTGATCCTCATTGTGGTATCCTCCCTGAAATAAATTCCGCGGAATCCTTTCCTGCGGTTTGCATCCGCGCGCCCGGAGGCGCCGCAGCCGATGCCGTTTCTGTCCTACGCCGGGGGGGGCGGGTGCGCCCGGATCGGGCGCGAGCCGCCGCTTTTCGGGCTTGCGTGTCAGCGCGCCGCCGGACTGGCCTGCGCAGGCCTCTTCCGCGCACCCTGTGGGCAGGTCCCTGATTTGCGCGCACGGCGCGGTTAGCCCGCGCGCCGCCAGCGCGCTTCACCATGCACCCGTTCGCGCTTACGCCGCCGGTTCTTTCCTGCCGCCGGACGCCGCGCGGCGGATCCTTCCGCCTTGCCGCGCGCCCACGGTTTGCTTCCCGGCGGGAAGCCCGCCGCC
>JAEYRW010000054.1 GCA_023435435.1 Bacillota bacterium
CCGCCCCCCCCCCCCCCCGCCCCCCCCCCCCCCCCCGCCCGGGGGGGGGCAGTGCGTTTATTTCTTTGCCTTGGAATCCACCACATTCTTGAGGTACTGTTCGAATTCCCCGATCCCCATGACACCCAGATCGCCCTCCGCCCGGTGCCGCACGGCAATCTGGCCGTTTTCGGCCTCCTTGTCGCCCACCACCAGCATATAGGGGATTTTCTCCATCTGCGCGTCGCGGATCTTCTTGCCGATCTTTTCGTTCCTGGCATCCTCGGTGACGCGGAAGCCCATCTTCTCGAGCCGTTCGCGCAGATGCGCGGTGTAGTCCGAAACGCGGTCGGTGATGGGCAGGATGCGCGCCTGCTCGGGGGCCATCCAGGTGGGCAGCGCGCCCGCGTACTTTTCGATGAGCAGCGCCAGCGTGCGCTCATAACAGCCGACGGAGGTGCGGTGGATGATATAGGGGTACTTGGTCGCGCCGTCGGTGTCCACGTATGCCATGCCGAATTTCTCCGCCAGCAGCATGTCGATCTGGATTGTGATGAGCGTGTCCTCCTTGCCGAACACGTTCTTGATCTGGATGTCGAGCTTGGGGCCGTAGAAGGCCGCCTCGTCCACGCCCACCTCGTACTTCACGCCCAAGCTGTCCAGAATGTCGCCCATGACGGCCTGCGCCCGGTTCCACTGGTCGGCGCTGCCCTCGTACTTGGCCTTGTTTGCCGGATCCCACTGGGAGAAGCGGTAGGAGCAGTCCTCCTTGAGACCAAGCGTCTCCAGCATCTCGCCCGCAAGGTTGAGGCAGCCCTTGAACTCTTCCTCCAGTTGATCCGGGCGGAGGATCAGGTGGCCCTCCGAGATGGTGAACTGGCGCACGCGGATCAGTCCGTGCATCTCGCCGCTGTCTTCGTTGCGGAACAGGGTCGATGTCTCCCCCAGCCGCATGGGCAGATCACGGTAGGACCTTTTGCGGTTCAAAAACACCTGATATTGGAAGGGGCAGGTCATGGGGCGCAAGGCGAAGCACTCGGCTTCCTCGTCGTCGGGATCGCCGATGATGAACATGCCGTCCCGGTAGTGATCCCAGTGGCCCGAAATGCGGTAGAGGTCGCGCTTGGCCATGAGGGGTGTCTTGGTGAGCTGGTAGCCGCGCCTTTCCTCCGTGTCCTCCACCCAGCGCTGCAAGAGCTGGATGACGCGCGCGCCTTTGGGGAGAAGCACCGGCAGGCCCTGGCCGATGACGTTCACCGTGGTGAAATATTCGAGCTCGCGGCCCAGCTTGTTATGGTCGCGCTTGAGGGCCTCCTCCCGGGCGGCAAGCCAGGCGTCCAACTCTTCCTTCTTCGGGAAGGCGATGCCATAGACGCGCTGAAGCATCTTGCGGCTGGAATCCCCGCGCCAGTACGCGCCGGCGGTGGAGGTAAGCTTGACGGCGTTGCCCTTGACGCGCCCGGTGGAATCGAGGTGGGGGCCGGCGCACAGGTCGACAAACTCCCCCTGCCGGTAGAACGAAAGGGCCGCGTCCGCGGGAAGGTCGTCGATGAGCTCAATCTTGTAGGGCTCGCCGCGCTCCTCCATGAGGCGGAGCGCCGCCGGGCGCGGCAGCTCGAAGCGCTCGATTTTGAGCTTTTCCTTGCAGATGTTTCGCATTTCCGCTTCGAGGGCGGAAAGCTGCTCCGGGGTAAAAGGCTCCGGGGCGTCGAAGTCGTAGTAAAAGCCGCTCTCGATGGCCGGGCCGATGGCCAGCTTGACCTCGGGGTGAAGCCGCTTCATGGCCTGGGCCAGAATGTGGGAGCAGGTATGCCAGTAGGTCTTGCGGTACTGCTCGTTCTCGAATGAGTATTGATTGTTCGCTTCCATTTCGGTTCCCCTTTCGCGTTCGGGGCAAAGAAAACTTCACCCCCATGATGTCAGGGGTGAAGATCAACTCCACGGTTCCACCCTGCTTGCGGCCCCGCCGGGCCGCCGCTTTCGGCATCTCTGTAACGGGAGGACCCGTCCCGCTTGTTTCGCGGGCGGCTCGGAAGTGGTCATGCCGCCGCGCGCGCGGGATGCTCGCACCATCCGCATCCCTCTCTGGGCGCCGC
Source organism: Bacillota bacterium (assembly GCA_023435435.1). Lineage (GTDB taxonomy): Bacteria > Bacillota > Clostridia > Christensenellales > Aristaeellaceae > RUG11247. The sequence continues at coordinate 2,076 of JAEYRW010000054.1, forward strand.
CTGGCGGTTTTGTCTTCGTCAAAGCCTCTTTCCGCTATTTTATCACCGGAATTCCGTTTCGTCAATCACCTGCTCCGGCCGCAATTTATTACATATAATTCGCGAAAGCCGTATATTCATGCTATACAAAATCCGCGCCATTGTGGTATACTTTTTCATATTCTTTGATTTACATTCCATGGACAGGGGGAGACATATGCCTCAGCTCAGCCGCCGGGTCATGACATTTACAGATTCGGTGATCCGCCGCATGACGCGCATCAGCGATGCCTGCGGCGCCATCAACCTCTCGCAGGGCTTCCCGGACTTCGCGCCGCCCAAGGCGCTCACGGACGCGCTGCGCGCCGTGGCGGACGAAGGCCCGCACCAGTATTCCGTCACATTCGGCGCGCCGGATTTCCGGGAAGCGCTTGCGAAAAAACAGTCGCCCGCGTTCGGGCGCGCAATTGACCCGGACAGGGAGATCGTCGTCACCTGCGGCGGCACCGAGGCCATGATGTGCGCCATGATGACGGTGGTAAACCCCGGGGACAAGGTGGTCGTGTTTTCGCCCTTCTATGAAAACTACGGCGCGGACGCGATCCTTTCCGGCGCGGAGCCCATCTTCGTGCCGCTCGTTCCGCCGACGTTTGATTTCGACCGCGCGGCCCTCGAGGATGCGTTCAAACAGGGCGCCAAGGCCATCATCGTCTGCAATCCCTCGAACCCCTGCGGCAAGGTGTTCACGCGGGAGGAGCTGACGTTCATCGGCGGACTGGCCACCCGGTACGACGCGTTCGTCATCACCGACGAGGTCTACGAGCACATCCTGTTCGATCCTTACGAGCACGTGTGCGCGGCGTCGCTGCCGGGGCTGTTTGACCGGGTCATTACCTGCAGCTCCCTTTCCAAGACATACTCCATCACCGGCTGGCGGCTCGGCTACCTCATCGGGCCCGAGGAGGTCATTGAGGCGGCGAAGAAGGTGCACGACTTTCTGACGGTGGGCGCCGCCTCGCCCCTTCAGGCCGCGGCCGTGGCGGGGCTCAAGCTGGGACCAGACTATTACGCGCACCTCAAGGAAATCTACACGAAAAAGCGGAACCATTTCCTGGGCGGGCTCGACGCCATGGGGCTCAAGCACACCGTGCCCCAGGGCTCGTACTTCGTGATGGTGGACATTTCCGATTTCCTCGCCGGGGAGCGGTTCGCGGGCTGGAGCGATTATCAGTTCTGCGAGTGGATGATCAAAACCGTGGGCGTTGCCGCGGTGCCGGGCTCGAGCTTCTTCCGCGAGAAGGTCAACCACCTGATCCGGCTGCACTTTGCCCGGGAGGAAGCAACCCTCGACGAGGCGCTTGTGCGGCTTGGCAAGCTCACGCAGCTGCGATGAAGGGCGTGTTTTTGCCCCGGTACTACATCGGCGCGGACGCGTATGACGCCGTTCCGGCGGTGCTGACGGCGGATGCGCGGGTGTTTTTGATCGGCGGCGCGCGGGCGCTCTCCGCCGGTCGCGCGGTTCTTGAAAGTACCGGAATCGACGTGGCGGGCGTGGGCGTCTACGCCGGCCCCTGTTCGTTTGCGGACGCGGAGGCGTTGGCGGACGAGGCAAGGGCGCTGGGCGTCAGCCATGTGGCGGGCATGGGCGGCGGGAAGGCCATCGACGTCGCCAAGGCGTGCGGGCACTTCGCGCATCTTCCGGTTCTTGCGTTTCCCACCATCGCTTCGACGTGCGCGGCGGTGACGAAGCTTTCCGTGATGTACCACCCGGACGGGGAATTCGACCGCTTCCTGTTTCTGGACGCCCCGCCGGTGTGCGCGTTCATTCACACGGGGATCATCGCCGCCGCGCCGGACATGTATCTGCGCGCGGGCATGGGAGACGCCACCGCCAAGCACTTCGAGAGCGAATTTGCCGCCCGGGGGGACCGGTTGGGTTACGAAGACGGGCTCGGGGTGGCCGTCGGAAGGACCTGCTACGAGCCGCTTCTCAAAGTCGGCCCGGCGGCGCTGGCGGACTGCGCCCGGGGAATCGATTCCGAAGCGCTCAGGACGGCGGTTTCCTGCGCCGTCGTGAGCACGGGCATCGTTTCACTCACGGTGCAGGAAATGTACAACGGCGCGGTGGCGCATTCGCTTTTTTACGCCATGGAGAACCTCCCTCAGGTGAAAAACTGTCTGCACGGGGACGTGGTGGCCTGGGGCGTGCTGGTTCAGCTCATGTTAGACGGTGATTTCGAGCGGCTGGCGGAGGTGCGCCGCTTCCTCGTCTCGCTGGGCATCGGCGTGCGTCTCGGGGACATGGGAATGCGCGCGGACGATCCCGCGCTGCTGCGCGCGCTGGCGGACGTGCCCAAACAGCCGGACATGCGGCACCTGCCGTACCCGGTGACGGCGGATCTGGTGCTGGACGCCGTGAAAAAGGTAGAGGCTTTAGGAGGGACAGACCTTGTTTGATCATCTGCTTCCCAACATCCAGAAGGTGTTGTCGCGCTATCCCAACCTGTTTCTGTCGGGACTGGGGTATACGCTGCTTCTCTCGCTCATCACGGTGTCATTCGGCGTGGTGCTTGGCTCGCTGGTGGCGCTCATGCGGCGTTCGCGGTTTAAGCCCATCGCGTTCATCGCCACCGCGTATGTGGAGGTCATCCGGGGTACGCCGCTCCTTTTGCAACTGTACTTCTTCGCGTTCCTCCTGCCCGAGATGCTGCCCATTCTGGAGCTTTCAAACTTCAGCTGTATCTGCGTGGCGCTGGTGCTCAATTCCGCGGGCTACGTCAGCGAGGTCATCCGCGCGGGCATCCAGGCCGTGGACTACGGCCAGACCGAGGCCGCGCGCTCTCTGGGCATGACCGCGCGTCAGACCATGGTGCACGTGGTGTTTCCCCAGGCCATCAAGAACATCCTCCCCGCGCTGTGCAACGAGTTTGTGACGGTCATCAAGGAAACGTCCCTGGCCTCGACCTTCTTCATCGGGGACCTCATGACCTCCTACAACGTCATCAAGGGCGCCATGTATCTGGTGCTCGAGCCGCTGATCGTGGTGGGCGTGATCTATTTCGTTCTGACGTTTACGCTTTCCAAGGCCATCGCGGTGCTCGAAAGGAGGCTGAAGGCAAGTGATTGAGGTACGCGACCTGAAAAAGAACTTCGGCGAGCTCGAGGTGCTCAAGGGCATCACCGAGGAAATTGTCAAAGGCGAGATCGTCTCCATCATCGGCCCTTCGGGGTCCGGCAAGTCGACATTTCTCCGGTGCCTGAACTTGCTTGAAAAACCCACGGGCGGCCAGGTGCTGTTCCACGGGGTGGACCTGACCCGGAAGGGTGTCAACGTGGATTTGCACCGGCGCAAGATGGGCATGGTGTTTCAGCACTTCAACATCTTCCCGCACCTGACGGTGAAGGAAAACATCACCCTCGCGCCGGTTCTCGCGGGCGTGCGGACGAAGGCGGAGATGGAGGGCATCGCCCGGGAGCTTCTCAAGCGCGTGGGGCTTCTCGACAAGCTCGACGAACATCCCAAGAGGCTTTCGGGCGGACAGAAGCAGCGCCTGGCCATTGTGCGCGCGCTGGCCATGGAGCCTGAAGTCATGCTCTTTGACGAGCCCACCAGCGCCCTCGACCCGGAAATGGTGGGCGAGGTTCTGAACGTCATCCGCGATTTGGTGGACCACGGCATGACCACCATCATCGTCACCCACGAAATGGGCTTCGCCCGGGAAATCTCCACGCGGGTGCTGTTCATGGACGAGGGCAGGATCGCCGAGCAGAACGCCCCGGAGGAGCTGTTCAACAATCCGCGGCATCCCAGAACCCAGGAGTTTTTGCGCAAGGTATTGCGATAAGCCGGGCTATGATGTTATAAATATGCACATTTTTGCCGCGCATATTGACAACTGTAGCCGATGAGTATACAATATTATTCATAAAAATACAAGGAGGACTTCCTGTGAAAAAATTGATTTCCCTCTGCGTGGCGCTGGTCATGCTTGTTTCCGCCTCCATGGCGCTGGCCGAGGAGACCAGCCCGCTTGCCCAGATTACCGCCGACGCCACGGGCCGCCTCGCCCAGATTCTGGCCGACGGGAAGATCGTCGTCGCCACCTCCCCGGACTATGCCCCCTATGAGTTCCTCGATACCGACGGAAACCCCGTCGGCGCCGATATGGCCTTTGCCCAGTACATCGCGGACCAGCTGGGCGTGGAGCTTGAGATTCAGTCCATGGACTTTGATACCGTGCTCGCAGCCATCTCTACCGGCAAGGTCGATCTGGCCATCGCCGGCATGGTGCCCAAGGAGGAGCGCAAGGAAGTCATGGACTTCTCAGACGTTTACTACAACGACGGCAACCAGATCATCCTCATCCGCAAGGACGACGCCGAAACCTACAAGACCCTCGCGGACTTCGCGGGCGTGAAGGTCGCCGCCCAGAACGGCACCCTCCAGCAGGAGCTCGTGACCGAGCAGCTGCCCGACGCGACCCTCGAGCCCATCGCCAAGATTCCCGACGCCGTGATGATGCTCATGTCCGGCAAGGTTGCGGGCGTGGCGCTGGCCTCCGTTGTGGCGGATCAGTACATCGCCAACTATCCCGACCTCATGATCTGCGAGACCCCCTTCGAGTATGAGGCGCTGGGTACCGCCGTCGCGGTGGTCAAGGGCGAAACCTCGCTGCTCGACGCGGTGAACGCCGTCGTCGCGGATGTCATGGAGAGCGGCGTCTACTATCAGTGGATCGACGAGGCCGTTCAGCTCAACAACAGCCTGAACCAGTAATCCCGATTATCCCTAAAACGTGCCGCCGTAGCGATACGGCGGCATCCTTATGCGCGGAGGGTTGTATGGCAAAGATCGTGGTCATCGGCGCGGGGCATGTGGGCAGCCACGTGGCGCTGGAGTGTGCCCGGCAGGCTTTGGCGGAGGAGATTGTGCTCCTGGACATCGACGCGGAAAAGGCGTGGGCGCACGCGGAGGACATTGCGGACGCGGGCGTCCGGCCGCGCGTGTGCGCGGGCGGATACGACGCTGTCCGGGACGCCGACATCGCCGTGATGGCGGCGTGCAATAACGGGTACGAGAGCGCCGACCGGCTTCTGGAGCTGCCCTATGCCGCCGAGGTTGCGCGGGAGGTGGCGGACGGGTTGTCCCGGTGCGGGTTTTCCGGTACTGTGGTTTCGATCACCAATCCCTGCGACGTCATCGCACACTTTCTTGCGGCGCAAACAGGCCTGCGCGTCGTCGGCACGGGCACGGGTTTTGATTCCGTGCGCTTCCGGCTGCGGATCGCCCGTGCGCTCGGCGTGGATGCCGCGCGGGTGGCGGGATATTGCCTCGGGGAGCATGGGGACAGCCAGGTTCCCGCGCTGAGCACCGTTCGGGTGGACGGAAAGCCCTTGGATACGGCGCGGCGGGAAGCGCTTCAATCCGTTTCCCGGGAAACGGTGGCGGCGGGCTGGGAAATCGCCACGCGCAAGGGCTGCACGGAATTCGGCATCGGCGCATCCGCGGCGCGGCTGATCCGGGCGCTTCTGCGGAATGAAGGGGCGGAAATGGCATGCTCGGTGAGGCTCAACGGGGCGTACGGCGGGCGGGACGTCTATGCGGGAATCCCATGCGTTGTGGGGAAGGCGGGCGCGACGCCTTTGCCGGAATACGCGCTTGAGGAGGGGGAGCGCGCGGCGCTTCAAAGGAGCTTTGCAATCATCGAACGCCACATCAAAACGATTCTGTGAGGGTGGAAGCGCGGTAAGAAGCCATTGGGCATGCGGCGACGCCGTCTTGAAAGCGGAGAGTGCCGATGTCAACCGCGCCGGGGTTCGCCGCGCGCGCCCGTTGGCGGAGGGTTTGCGTGCCCTCCCGGCAGATTTCCGCGTGGCAGGCGCATGTCGTGGAATCATCAAGCGCGCAGGAGAAGGACACACCGCACCCGATCCGGCGGCGCAACGAGTGGTAAAGATCTTCACGATTCGGGGGGGGCGAGGCACGTGGCGCGGATTGAAATACGAATAAGGTTAGCAGGAGCGTCCTCCACCGTGGAAAGCACAAAAAAGAACGCCGCCCGACGCGATCGGACAGCGTTCTTTTTTACCAATTCTCCATTTCCTTGAGAAACCTCATGTGCCGGATGGCGATATCCGTCTTCCACCAGTTCTTGCTGACGGCCCACGCCTCCGGGTACGCGCGCCAGCTCCAGTTGACGGGCCACGAGCCGTCCATGCACTGGGTGCGGCGGATGAAGGCGCACTCGTACGCCGCGATTTCCGCGTTTCCCACGAAGAACGGACTTTCCGCCGAGTCGAAGAACTGCGAAGGCTTGCACACGTAGCCCGTCTCCCATTTTTCCGTATCCCGGGTGAGGGAGGCGTCCACCTGAATTGCGAGCTTTTCCCGCAGGGCGGAGACATCAAGCCCCGCCCGCGCGCCGTATTCCGCCAGCCGGATGTAGCAGAGCACCGTGTGCATGTCGCCCAGCAGTTCGCCATGCAGGCATGCGGCGATGGCTTCGCCCGCGATACGCATTCCCAGCGCGTACGCCGTGCTTTCGGACGGGGCGCACGCGAGCAGGAATCCCGCGAGGCAGGCGGTGGGGTTGTAACTTGTGTGGCTGGCGGAGTCGCTTCCCACCGCCCACCACGGCGCGTGGGGGTAATCGTTGTTGGATCGCGGGGCGTTCTCCCAGGTATGGCCGTCGAAGTGCGCGCCGCTCGTGAGGTAGCGCAAAATGCCCGCGACCACCGGATGGGCGGCGTCGTACAGGCCGATTTCGCGCAGGATTTCCGTTGCCGTCCATGTCTGCATGGGGGCGGAGTTGGGATTCCAAGCGTCCGGTTCCAGCGCGTGCCCGAAGCCGCCGTCGGGGTTCTGATAGGCCGCCAGCGCGGAAGCGACGTCCTCTGCCGGCCCGCCCTCGAACAGGAACCGCCAGCGCGCGAAGTCCAGGGGCCGCGCGTTGCGGGCGACGAACGCCCGCGCCTTTTCGAAGGGATTCATCATACGCTCCCCTTGAATGTGAAGTCGCGGACGCCGGAGGAAAGGTCAAACTGGCGGATGCGGAACAGCGGCAGGTGCTTGAATTCATGCGCCAGCAGGTTCCCGTCCGCGTCCAGCACCTCCTTGAGGCCCACCTTCGCGCAGTGCGCGGCCAGCAGCGCCTTCATCTCCGCCTTCGTTGCGGGGTCGTCCAGATTCTTGAGCTCCTCCGGGTCCTCCTTCAGATTGAAAAGCTGCTCGAGGCCGCCGTTGGACAGATAGATGTACTTGAGATCGCCCCTGCGGATCATCGCCTTGAACAGCAGTGTGCCGGGCGTTCCGTAGCAGGCGAACAGGTAATCCCGCGGTGCGGCGCTTCCGTCCAGCGCGGCCAGCACGGGATGTCCGTCCCGGTATTCCGGCGCGCCCGCCGCCGCCGTGGCGATGCCGAAAAGGTCGGTGAGCGCCACAATGTCGTCGTGCCGGGTTCCCGCCGCGAGCCTGTCCGGCCAACTCAGCAGAAAGGGCACATGGCAGCTCTGCTCGAAGTAGCTCTCCTTCTGCCACGCGTGATGGTCGCCCAGATGGTCGCCGTGGTCGGAGAAAAAGCAGATGAGCGTGTTGGCCGCATCGTCCCGCGCCTCCACCGCGTCGAGGATCTTGCCCACACAGTCGTCGATGTATGTGATTTCGGCGTAATAGCGCGATTTCAGGCTGCGCGCGCCAAAGTCGTTGATCTCGTCGCCCCAGATGATGTGGTTCATCCACGGAATCTGCTCGTCCATGTGGTCGGTGGCGCGCTCGCCCAGGACGGGGCTGTCCATCCCGTCCGGATCATACAGAAGGTTGTAGGGCACCGGCGGCGCGCAGGGCGGATGCGGCCCCACGAAGGATACGAACCCGAAGTAGGGCTTGTTTTTGATCTCTTCGATTTGCTCCACCACCCTTGCGGCGGCGAAGCCCTCCACCGTCAGCTCGGGCGGGAAGGGGGAGAGCTGTGGCATATAGTACATGTTGGTGCGCTCGCCGTGGAGCTGCTGGATGTGATTGAATTCGGGGTGCTCGCGCCGCATGAAGCCCGCGTATGCGTCCCGCATGCGTTCCTCCTCGCTGCCCCAAAGCTCCTCGGTGTTCATTTGCACGTCGTAGCCGCAATCCTCGAACGGGTTGGGGGTGGTGTGGAATTTGCCGATGCCGAATGCATAGTAACCCCGCTCCCGCATGGCGTTCGCGAGATACTGCCCCGTGCGCGCGGGCATGTCCGCGTCGCCGGGCCTGCGCCCGAAGTCGTTGGAATAGCAGCCGGTGGTGTACGGTTCGCAGCCCGTGCGCACCGTGTAGCGCGCCGGGACGCATACGGGGCAGGTGGAGTACGCGCGCGTAAACGCCGCGCCGCGCCGGACGAGCCGGTCGAGGTTCGGGGTCGCGATCTTCGCGTTCCCCAGCGCCGCGATGCAGTCGAACCGGAACTGGTCGCACATGAGGAACAGTACGTTTGGCTGTGCCATTTTCATCCTCCCAAGATTGGGGCGCCGTCCCCGCGCGGAGGAAGCGCCCCGGAATGACTCACAGGGTTATTTGAAGTACATGGTCTCCAGCGCGAAGCCGAAGCTGATGCACAGTCCGTCCGCGGGCACGTTCGCGATGTCCGCGTTCACGACCACGCACTTCTGGATCTTCGTCGAGTGCATGATGAGGAACAGATTGTCCGCCATATACTGGATTTCCTGCGGCACAATTACATTGAGTGCCTCGTCCGGCGTCACCGCGTCGAGGGAGCTGTCGAGCCGGTAGAAATCCTGCACGTACGCAGGCGGCGTCAGGTATTCGGTGGAGTCCGTCGGCACGTTGCCGGAAAGTCCGCCCGCGCTCAGCCACTGCTGCCACAGGGGACCCCAGCAGGAGGTCGCCCAGTCGTGGTAGAAGTACAGGATCGCCGCGTGGGCATTGATGGTGCGCATGGGAATTTCGTTGGCGCCGTTTGCGGTGGACAGAAGCGAGCCCTCCGTGGGGTAGACGGTTACATTGAGTCCGATTTCGTGCCAGAATTCGACGAGCAGTTCGCAAACCGGAATGTAGTCGGAGGTGCCGTCTGTCTGCGTCCAGATCTGCCACTGAAGCTGCATGCCGGAGGGCGTCTCGCGCCAGCCGTCGCCGTCCTGATCCACGATGCCGACTTCGTCCAGCAGCGCCGTCGCGCCCGCGATGTCGTGGACGCACCCGAATTCCGGCTGGGGCTCCGCCAGGCCCAGGTACACCGTGTCGTCAATTTCCTGGGCGTCGATGGAGATGGCAAGCGCCTTTCTGAATTCGATGAGGTTCACGACCTCCTGCCACGCCTGGCTCGCCGCGTCATCCTTCACCGAGCCGTCCGTGTTCAGGCCGTAGTTCATGTTGACGGCGATGTCGGTGGGATGGTTGTGCTGGTAGCCGACGTAGACCGCGATGTTTGCCTTCTCACCGTTTTCACGGTAGAGGGTCAGATTGTCGATGGAGGCCTTTGCGCGCACAAAGTCCACGTTGCCGGCCACCATCTCGAGCTGCACGAGCTCGTTGGATTCCACCACATAGTAGAAAATCTGGTCGGCATAGGGAAGCTGCTGGCCGTCCGCATCCACCTTGTAGTAATAAGGGTTGCGGTCGTAATAGTAATAGTTGTCGGTGTACTTTGTCATCTCCCAGGGATAGAGGTTCGGGAAGTTGCCGGTGAGCCCGCAATCCTTGAACGTCTCCATGGTGAGCATGTCAGTCGCGTCGGAGCATTCCCAGTTGGTTACGTCAACCTGATTGAAGATCGTGACCCACACGCCGTCCGCGGTGGGGTCGTCGTAGCCGATGGCCGCCGCGAAGGGCTTCAGGAATTCGTAATACGCCTCGAGGGAGCCGTGGCACTCCTCCGCGTAGTCCTTGTGGAACTGCTTGAGATAGTGGGCGGGCTTGATCCAGTCCGTATAGCCCTTCCAGCCGGAGATGGAAATCTGCGCCAGGAAGCCGCCGTAGGACTTTTGGAAGGAGATGGCGAAGGTCTCGTCATCGATGACGGTGAAGGTAAACGGATCGCCGCCGGCGCTTCCCGCGTCGCGCATGTAGGCTGCGACGACGGGGTTGAGCTCGGCGTTGAAGATGAAGTCGTTGACGCAGAACGCCACGTCATCCATGGTAACCTCCGTGCCGTCCGACCACTTGAGCCCCTTCCTGAGCTTGAACGTGAACTGGGTGAAGTCCTCGTTGTATTCGTAGGATTCGACGATGTTTGCTTCGTACACACCCGTGTTCACCGATTCCGCGGTCAGAAGGTTCTCGGTCATGCCGATGAATACGTCGTCCGACCAGTTGACGGTGGTCGAGATCATGCGGATCGTGCCGCCGTAGCTGCCCACCGAAAGGTCCAGGTAGTCCGGGCTGATGTCGTGGGGCGCGGCGGGGACCTCGGGCAGCCGCTCCGCAACGGGCGGCAGCGCGCCGGAGGCCACCAGTTCGTCGAGCATGGGCGATTGCGCGTAACCCTCCGCCAGGGCGAACGGGCAACTGACCAACAGAAGCGCCATCGCGACCAACAGTGTCAGTTTCTTCATGAGTCCATCCTCCTATTGCTGATTCCTTCTCGGACCATCATCTGGAAGTAACGGTATCATAATGATTAAAACGCGTCAATTGTCTATGTTCACAAAGATAGCCAAATCTATCATATTTCAGAATAAAAAATTAACATTTATCACGGGATCGATATGGAAGCTATGTCAATCCCGGTATGCCTTGCGCGAAGCCATGAGAATTCCCGCAATGGTTTTGGAATCACAGATTTCGCCGTTCATGACTGCGTCGACCGCCTCCCTGAGCGGCATCTTCACAAGGTTCAGAAATTCGTCCTCGTCAAAGTCCGTTTCTCCGGCGGAGAGCCCTGTCGCCAGGTAGATCGAGATGATTTCGGTGCAGAAGCCCGGCGTGGTCGCCATGTCGGTGAGGTGCGTTAAATTTTCGGCGGACAGGCCCGTCTCCTCGCGCAGCTCACGCACGGCGGCCCCGCGTCTGTCCTCGTCCGGCCTGTCGAGCTTTCCGGCGGGAATTTCAAGGGTCACTTTTCCCAGGGGCGCGCGGAATTGGCGGACGAGGTACACGTTTCCGTCCGCGTCCACGGGCACGACGGCCGAGGCGCCCATGTGAACAGCCACCTCCCGCGGCGCGGTTTTTCCGTTGGGCAGTCGCGCCGTCATGTGGTCCACGTGGATGATGAGGCCGTCGAACACCCGCTTCCGTTCGGACAGGCGTTCAATGAGATTTTCGTCGTTGTACATGAATGTTCATCTCCCGTTCATCGCTTTTTGGTGATATTCTCCCGCGCCCCCCGTTTTTCCTGCCGATAGGGTCTAGCCAGCAAGGTCAAAATGTTGTATAATCACCGTAAAGGATCCAGAGAAAAAGGAGGATGAAACTCATGATTCAGGTGATCCTGGGTGAAAAGGGAAGCGGAAAGACGAAGCGCCTGATTGACATGACGAATTCCGCGGTGGACGCGGAGCATGGAAACGGCACTATTATTTTTATCGACGATGATAAGCGGTACATGTATGACCTTCGTCACGAGATCCGGTTTGTGGACGCGGACAGCTACCCCGCCGCGCGCAAGAGCACGGCCGACGCGTTTCTGGCATTCATCAGCGGCATGCTCGCCGCCGATTTCGACATTACGATGATCGCCGTCGACGCCTTCAAAAAGCTGGTTGTCACCCCCCTCGAGGAGCTGCGGGCCTTCTTCGACGCCTTGGAGAAGCTTTCGGCGGAGCACAATTGCAAGTTCGTGCTCTCCATCGCCTCCGCGGTGGACGCGGTGCCCGAATTCATCAAGCAATACATGGCGTAACCGCCGGAGGCAGAGTATGAAAAGGATTCCCCTCGCGCTCGGCCTTTACTCCGTGCGCACCGAACTCAAGAACGACTGGAAGGCTTGCCTGAAGACCGTCAAGGAAATGGGCTACGAGGGCGTCGAGTTCTTCGGCCCCATGAACTACCCGGCGGACGAGCTGAAGGCGGAGCTTGAGAAGCTCGCGCTTCCCCTTGTAGGCTGGCACATCGGCTTTGCGGACATCACCGAAAAGACCGTTCAGTACAACCGCGCGCTTGGCAACAACAGGCTCGTGGTGCCCGGCCTTCCCGCCGAAATGACCGCCTCCGCGGACGCGTGGCGCGAGACGGCGAAGAAGTTCTGCGAAGCGGCCGATTTTCTCAAGGCCGAGGGTTTCCTGCTGGGCTATCACAACCACTCTTCGGAGTTTAAGCCGCTGGACGGCGAGATTCCGTGGGACATCTTCGCGCCCGGCACCGAGGGAAAGGTCTTCCTCCAGGTGGACAATGGAAACGCCATGGCGGGCGGCGCGGATACGGTGGCACTTTTTGAGAAGTATCCCAACCGCGGCTTCACCGTGCATCTCAAGCCCTATTCCAAGAAGGACGGTTTCGCCACCATGGTGGGCGATGACGACATTCCCTGGAAAGAGACGTTTGAAGTGCTGGACAAGCAGGGCGTGACCGCTTGGTATGTGGTTGAGTACGAGGACGAAAAATACGGACAGTACGAGGGCGCGAAGCTCGCCCACGACGCGCTCCGGAAAATGGGACTGTAAGAAGAATGGGTGAGGGGCGGAGCGCGGCTCCGCCCCTCTTTTCATAAGCGGAGGAGATAGGCGCCTGTCCGTTTCAACCGCAAATCTGTACATGCTCCCGTTTTCGCGCGCCCTGTCTATTTATCGCGCGGCGGGCTTTCGCTTCGTGGAACTCGCCGGATACTGGAAGGGCGGGCCGTGGGAGGCCGCCCAGCACCTGCGGGGCATCGCGCCCGCCGACGCCGTGAAAATGGCGCGGGACGCGGGTCTTGAGATCGCCACGTATCACGACATGGGCGGGCTGATCGATGAAAATACCCCCTCCGCCGTCGCGCCGGACACGTACCGGTATCTGGACGCGGCGGACATCCCCTGCGTCGTGCTCCACGTTCCCCACAAAAGGGGCGCGGATGCGGATTGGTGGCGGGCGTATCAAAAGGCATTCCTTCGGGATGCCGCCCCGCTCACGGCGTGCGCAATGGTGTGCGTGGAAAACATGCCGCCCCTCGAGGGCTGCTACGTGCCGCTCATCGATCCTCAGGACATGCGCGCGTTTCTCGCGGGAAGCGGCCTGTATGCCAACGTCGACACATCCCATTGCGCCCAGAGCGGCGCCGATCCCGCGCGTTGGGCGGAGGAATTCGGCTCTTTGGTCGGGGCGGTTCACCTGAGCGATTTCGACGGCGCGCCCCATAGGCCCGTGGGTTCGGGCCGCCTGAATCTCGCGGAATTCATCAGGCATCTCAATCCCGCGTCGGTTCAAGCCGTCACGCTGGAGGCCGAAATTCCCGGCGAAACCGACGCCGCGCGTATCGAAAGCGCGAAGCAAGCGCGGGCCCGCGTCGAGAAAATGCTGGCGGCGAAGTGAAAGAGCCGCGCGATCCCGCCCAAAGACATATATAATATGCCGCGCCCGCGCTCCCGGAACCGCGCCGCGACCAGTTCCCCCGAACCGCGCCGCGACCAGTTCCCCCGAACCGCGCCGCGACCAAGCTCCCGGAACCGCGCCGCGCCCGCGTCCCCATCGTGCACCCAAACCGCCTCCGTCATCCCGCCCCTTTGCCCGCGCCGCGCCCAATCTCATGTATCCCTGTGCCACCCACACACGGCGGCGCGCCGAATAAACGCCCGCGATAGCCCAAACCAAAGGAAGTGTGTTATCATGATCCAATCCATCGACGAACTCGCCCGCGACGCGGACGTCTCCATCCTCGCCGCGCCCGTTAAGGGCAAAAACTTCACCCTCAAAAACGCCCTCGCCGTCCAGCCCATGGAGGGCTGCGACGGGACGGCGGACGGCGCGCCGGGGGAACTCACATACCGGCGCTACGAGCGGTTCGCGGCGGGCGGCGCGGGGCTTTTGTGGGCGGAGGCGATTTCCGTCGCGCCCGAGGCCCGCGCAAACCCGCGCCAGCTGATGCTGACGGCGGAAAACGTCGGCGCGTTCAGGCGGCTTACCGACATTGCCCATGCGCACGGCGCGGTGATCGTGGCGCAGCTTACCCACTCCGGGCGCTTCTCCCGCCCGGTGGATGCGCGCGCGCCCATCCGCGCGTGGAAAAATTCGGCGCTGGACGCGCTGCAAAAGCTCCCGGACGATTATCCCGTCGCAACGGACGATTATCTAAAATCCATGCCGGAGGCGTTTGCCGGGGCCACCCGGCTCGCCCGGGCGGCGGGCTTCGACGGCGTGGACGTGAAGGCATGCCACCTCTACCTGTACAGCGAGCTTCTGGGCGCGCTCAGTCGCCCCGGTCCCTACGGCGGCGCGTATGAAAACCGCGTGCGGCTTTTGAAGGAGTCGGTGGAGGCGGCCAAGTCCGAGCTCTCGGGCGGCATTCTCGCTTCGCGCCTCAACCTGTACGACGGGGAGGCGGGCAACTGGGGCGTGGGGGAGGGCCTCGCGGCGGACCTCGCCGAGCCCCTTCGCCTCACCCGGGAGCTTGAGCGGATGGGGGTCGCGCTGATGAACCTCACCATGGGCACGCCCTACTTAAATCCACACGTCAACCGGCCCTACAACAAGGGCGGCTATGTCTCGGACGAACCGCCCGTCGCGGGCGTGAAGCGGCTCCTCGACGGGTGCCGCGCCGCGCAGGGAGCCGTTCCGGAGGCGGTGTGCGTCGCCACGGGCTTCAGCTATCTGGGCGAGCATGCCCCGGAGGTCGCCGCGGCCCTCGTCAAATCGGGCGGCGCGCGGGTGGCGGGATTTGGGCGCATGGCCTTCGCGTATCCGGACTTTGCCAATGACATCATCGAGACGGGTAGAATGGACAAAAAGAAGTGCTGCGTCACCTGTTCCTTGTGCACCAAGATCATGCGCGGCGGCGGCTTTGTCGGCTGTCCCGTGCGCGATCCCCAATACAAAGAGGAACTGAAGAAGGTGATGGCATGAAACGGGCGCTGGTGACGGGCGGCACCCGGGGCATCGGCCGCGCCATCGCGGAGCGGCTTCGGGACGAGGGCTGGGAAGTGGCGGTCTCCTGCCGCACACCCCGGGACATTCCGGGCATCAGGACAATCGCCGCGGACAATTCAGACGCCGCCGACCGCGCGCGGCTCATCGCCGCCGCGGGGGAAATCGACCTTCTGGTCAACAACGCGGGCATCGCTCCGCGGGTGCGCGCGGACCTTCTCGACATGACCGAACAGTCCATGGATGAGGTGATGCGGACGAACCTCTACGGCCCGTTCTTCCTCACCCAGGCTGTGGCCAGATCCATGATCGGGCGCGGCGGCATGGTGATCAACATCTCCTCCGTATCGGCCTACGCGGTTTCGGTCAGCCGGGGGGAATACTGCCTTTCCAAGGCAGGGGTTTCCATGATGACGCAGCTCTATGCCGCGCGGCTTGCGGAGTACGGCATCCCGGTTTTCGAGGTGCGCCCGGGCGTCATCAAGACGGACATGACGAGCGCTGTCGCCGGGAAGTATGACGCCCTCATCGAGGGCGGCCTTTCACCCATCGCCCGCTGGGGCGAGCCGGGGGACGTGGCGGAGGCCGTGGCTGTGCTGGCGGCGGGCAGGCTCAGGTTTTCCACCGGCGAAGTGATCAACGTGGACGGCGGCTTCCACATCCGAAGGCTGTGAGAACGATTGCGTGTAAAATCGCCGTCGTCGGCGCGGGCGCGGCGGGTCTCAACGCCATGGACGAGCTTTTGAAAAGAGGCGCGGACGCGGTGCTGTTCACGGATGACTTGAAGGGCGGCGCCAGCGTCAACAGCGGCAGCGACAAGCAGACCTACTATAAGCTCTCCCTGGCCGGCGGCGCACCCGACAGCGTGGAGAGGATGGCGGGGACGTTCTTTGCGGGCGGGAACATGCGCGGCTGCCACGCCCGGGCGCTGGCGGCGGGTTCCGCGCGCTCGTTTCTGAAGCTGGCGCTTCTGGGCGTGCCGTTTCCTCAGAACGAGTGGGGCGAGTACGTGGGCTATCAAACAGACCACGACGAAACCGCCCGCGCCACCTCCGCAGGCCCGCTCACCAGCAAAATGATGGCCGAAGTCTTGCTGAAATCGGTTCAATCGCGCGGCGGGCGGATCGAATCGGGCGCTTCTCTCGTCTCAATCCTGGCGGATGAAAACGGCGTGCGCGGCGCGCTGTTTCGGACGCGGGACGGCTTTCTCGCCGTTTCGTGTGCGCGTCTCATCCTCGCCACCGGCGGCCCCGCTTCGGTCTACGGGCGGCGGGTGTACCCCCGGAATCAGATCGGCGCCCCGGGCGCCGCGCTGCGCGCGGGCGCCGAGGCGGGCAACCTGTGCTTCTGGCAGTACGGCCTCGCGTCGGTGGGCGTAAACTGGAATGTCTCGGGCAGCTACCAGCAGGCGATTCCCGAATACGTCGACGAAGCCGGCGCGCCCATCGCGCCGGACATGCCGGAGCGGCTTTCGCGCATCTTTCTCAAGGGCTATCAGTGGCCCTTCGACGCCAGGCGGGCGGACGGTTCCTCCCTGGTGGACCGGGCGGTGAAGGCGGTTTCCGATGCGGGCGGACGCGCGTACATGGATTTCGCCCGGGACCCGGTTTCGGATTTCGCGGACCTGTCGGAGGAGGCGCGGATTTACCTCGAAAACTGCGGCGCGCTGGTGAAGGGCGCGTACGAACGGCTCGCCCGCATCAACCCCGCGGCCATTGATTTTTACAGCGCCCATGGCATCGACCTCGCAAAGGACCCTTTGGAGGTCGCGCTGTGTGCGCAGCACGCCAACGGCGGGCTGTCAGTGGACGAAAACTGGCAGACGACCGTGCCGGGGCTGTACGCGGCGGGAGAGTGCGCGGGGGTATTCGGGGCTTACCGCCCCGGCGGCGCGGCGCTCAACGAGACCCAGGTGGGCTCCCTGCGCGCGGCGGGGCACATCCTCTCGGGGGAAATCCCCGCGCCGGCGCCTCTCGACGGGGAAGTTCTCGCCCGCGAGATTTCGTGGGCGGAAAGCGGAGCCGCGGATCAAAAGGAACTGGACGGCTTTCAGCGCCGCATGGACGAATGCGCGGGCGCGGTGCGCTCCGTTTCCGGCATGCGCGCGCTCAAACGGGACGTGGAGGCGCGGCTCAAAGCCCTCGCGGGCGACGCGCTTTTGCGCGACGTGCTCTGGACGCAGAAGTTCTGCCTGTCCGCCATGCTCGAGCAGGCGCGGTTCTCCGGCGGCGCGGGGCACATGACGGAGGGTGGGCTGCCCACGGAAGGCCCGCACGCGCACTGGCGCTTTGTGACCGATGAAAACGGGACGCGCGCCGTGCCCGTGGAGCCTGTTCCCCCGGGCGATCAATGGTTTGAGCGCGTATGGGCGAAATACAAAGAGGCGATGAAATGAAGTCGGTATTCTGGATCAAGCTGACGCTGGGCGTCGGGCTCATTGTTTTGCTGGCCCTTTTGGGCTACCGGCTCGTCGATGTGTTCGTCGATTTTATCGGCGGCGCCATGCGCGGCACGGTGGTGGACGACGGTGAGTACGTCATGGAGACCGCCGAGCCCTTGCCCACCATTCCGGCGTACATGCAGGACGATTCTTTCTACGACAACGCCGGGAGCATGAATTCCGGCGAGTGAACGCGCGCCCGGCGGTCAAGCCGGGCGGTTTGCCCGCGTAAAAGAAAGACATTTTTTGGATTTTATAGCCGCATTCCCATGATTCAACGCGTGCCCGTTTGTACGGGCGGTACCCCGCAATGAAAGAAATTGCTTTTTCCGTTCGAATGCCGCGCGACAGGCATTCTTTTTTTCGTTCCGTTCGCATCACCTTGGCCGAAAATCATGCCTGCCGTACCTGTAACAATGGAATTTCAAGTTTGGCTGTGATGTATAAGTGCCATTTATTGCGCGTCCGCGCATGCGGGAATGCGTCTCAAAATATGACAAAATCGCGCGCCATGCAAGGGAATTGCCCGCATCCGGTATTGGCATATATTGACATTACTTTTGCCGTATGCAATAATAGCAAACGAGAAGGAAACTTGTTCACGATGCTCAAAGCAAACTTATCGAAAGGTAGGGACGCAAAGCTACAGGGCCTAAACGCATCGCGAATGGCAGCCAGTTACCATCTATAAGATGCTCGTGGTAAACCCGTCGAAAGGCGGGGGCACAAAGCTACAGGGTCTAAACGCTTCGGCGCAGGACAGCCAGTTACCATCTAACGGTCTTCCCGGGACAAGATCCGCAGCTGCGCGAAAGCAGGTTGCAGATCCTCTCAGGGGTCCGCATGAGCAATGTTTCTAACAAATTTATAGGAGGGTTTTCACATGAAGAAGTTCCTTCTCACCGCCGCTCTGATTCTTGCTCTGGTTACCTCCCTGACCGCCGGCACCATGGCCTACTACACCGCTTCCATAGACACGATCGAGGATACGATCACGACGAAGACCTTTAAAATCAGCGCGAGCGAAACGGGCACCTTCGCGGAGACCGTGAAGATCGCGCCTGGTGACAAAGCAGTCTATAAGATCGTCGTAAACAACATCGGCGAGGTTCCTGCCAGGACGACGCTCGCGGCGGCAATCAAGTACCTTTCCGCGATTCCCGGCCTATCGGTTGACGTCGAAGTCCAGGGTGCCGCGAAGGTTGCGATGGTGGCTGCTGGCAGCAATTCCGACTCGGATGTTGATGACATCGACGTGAGTGGTTCTGCCACCTATGTTGTGACCGTTTCCTGGGAAGAGGGCGAGGCTTGGTCCAATGCCGAAACGAGTGCCTGGATGGGACAGGATATCAGCCTTGATATCGACATCTCCGCCGAGCAGATCGTCGCGAATGATACGGTTATTGTGAATTAATCAGAAGCGAAACGGCGGCAGCCATAGGGCGAGGACGGATGTCTTTGCCCTATGGTTCTATCTGACGATATGAGGGGGCGACGTTCGTGCGAAACTGGAGAAGGTTTTACTTTCTTTCCGTCCTTCTGATCGCGACGATCGTGCTGTTGACCTCCGGCACGATGGCTTTCTATACCAAGACGCTTTCTCTGGATGGCCTTGTTCAAACCGCGGACTACCGGCTGCTGGTCAACGATTCCACGGAAACGACCCAGACCCTATCCGACATGACCCTCGCGCCGGGCGATACCCGCACGCGGCAGATCAAGATCGATACCTCCGGCCTCGACACGCCCTCCGAGCTCACCGTCACCCTTTCGGTCAGCGCTTCCGGCGCGCTGCCCGCCGGGTTTTCCGTCTCCCTCGATGGCGCCAAGGCCGCGGGCACGGACGGCCTTACCGCCGTCAAGACCGTTGACGGCGCGCAGGATCAGGTGATCAGCGTTTCGGTCACCGCGGCGTGGGCCTCCGACGGATGGGAGGACTATGCAAAATATCAGGATCTGACCATTTCCTATGACGTGACGGTCGTCGCCGTTCAGAAGGCGGGGGCGTGACGATGAAAAAAAGAATCGCGCTCCTCGTCGGCGTGCTCGTGCTGGTCGTGTTTGCTTCCGCCGCGCTGGCCACCTATTACCGTTCAATCACACTCTCGGGACGCATTTACCTCGATCTGCCGACGCCGAGCCCGACGCCGACGCC
>JAEYRW010000094.1 GCA_023435435.1 Bacillota bacterium
CGTTCAAATCATCGATTTGAACGACACGGTCGCGATGCGGCCCCGCGCGGCGAAAAACGCGCACCGCAATGGATGCGCATATGTTCCGTGCGTATGGTCATATTGGAAACAGGATGTGGAGTGAGAAACAGATATGAGTGAACTTGGTACTTTTCCGTTCGTGTACGAACCCAACGTACGCGCGCTGGATCAGGCGCTGCGCAAATTCGCTGCGGACGCCTCATGGTTTTTTGAGGATATCGTGGGCCACGGACTGGTAAGTCTGGTCAATTCGATCAACTGGCTGCTCTCCCACATCCCCTGGTTCGCGCTGGTCGCGCTGGTGTTCATCCTGGGCTGGAAGGCGCGCGGCAAGGTCCGAAGCGGCATCCTGTACGCGGCGCTACTGTGCCTCGTGGGCGTCGTGGGGCTCTGGCAGCTGATGTACATGACCCTCGCCATTGTTCTGGCAAGCGTGCTGCTTGCGCTGCTGTTCGGCTTTCCCATCGGAATTCTGGTGGCGAATTCCGACCGCGCCATGCGGCTGATTCGGCCGGTGCTGGACACCATGCAGACCATGCCGGTCTTTGTGTACCTGATTCCCGCCCTGCTGTTTTTCGGCATGGGCTCGGCTTCCGCGGTGATCGCCACCGTGATTTACGCCGTCGTGCCGGTCATCCGCCTGACGAGCCTTGGCATCCGCCAGGTGGACGCGGGCGTGGTGGAGGCCTCGCGCTCCTTTGGCGCAACCCGCAAGCAGACGCTGTTCAAGGTACAGATTCCCCAGGCGATGCCCACCATCATGGCAGGCGTCAACCAGACGCTGATGATGGCCATGGCCATGGTGGTCACCTGTTCCATGATCGGCGCCCGGGGCCTGGGCAACGAGGTGCTCATCGCCGTCAACCGAACCGAGATCGGCAGGGGGCTGCTCTCCGGGTTCTCGGTGGTGATTCTGGCGGTGCTGCTCGACCGGCTCACCCAGGGCTGGTTCAGCGGCGACAAGAACGAAAAGCGGCTGCGCGCGGCGGCGAAAAAGCAGTCCGGCGGCGAAAAGGCACAGGGGGAGGGTGGCGCGCGTGACTGAGAAAAACAGCGGCACCATCCTTGAGGTGCAGGGCCTTTCCAAACTCTATGGCTACAATCGCGCGGATGCCGCCCGCATGATGCGCGAAGGCGACGACAAGGAGCACGTCTATCAGGAAACGGGGGCTACGGTGGCGCTGTGGGACGTGAACCTCAAGGTCCGGCGCGGCGAAATCTTCGTCGTGATCGGCCTGTCCGGCTCGGGCAAGTCGACATTGGTCCGCTGCCTGAACCGGCTCAACCGTCCCACCTCGGGCAGCGTGCTGTTCGAAGGGCGCGACATCATGAAGCTTTCCAACCATGAGCTCATGGAGCTCAGGCGCAGCAAAATGTCGATGGTTTTCCAGTCCTTCGGACTGATGAGCCATCGGGACGTTCTGGGCAACGTCGGCTACGGGCTCGAGGTGCGCGGCATGTCCAAGGCGGCGCGGGAAGCAAAGGCGGAGGAAGTCATCAGGCTCGTCGGGCTGGAAGGCTGGGAAAAGCAATCCTGTGAAAGCCTTTCCGGCGGCATGCGTCAGCGCGTGGGCATCGCCAGGGCGCTGGCCAACGACCCCGAAATCCTGCTGATGGACGAACCGTTTTCCGCCCTCGATCCGCTGGTGCGGCGCGACATGCAGTTCGAGCTTCTGAAAATTCAGCGCAAGCTCAACAAGACCGTGGTGTTCATCACCCACGACATCGACGAGGCCTTCAAGCTGGGCGACACCGTCGCCATCATGCAGGGCGGCAAGGTGATTCAAGTGGATACCCCCGAGGGGATGAGCGCGAATCCCGCCAACGATTACGTGCGCAAGTTCATCGACAGCGCCGACCGCTCGAAGGTGCTTACCGTGCAGAGCGTGATGATCACGCCCACAAGCCTGGTGCGCATAAGCGACAGGCCCGCGCAGGCCATCGAGACCATGCGAAGGAACGAATTTTCCACCGTCTACGTGGTGGACCATGATCTGGTGCCGCGCGGCATTCTCACCATCGGGGACGCGGTGCGTGCGCATCAGGAGAAGCGCTCGATTCCGGATTTCATGCTGACCGAGCTGCAAACCGTTCGCCCGGACGCCACGGTGCGCGACATCATGCCTCTCTCCGCGCAATCCTCCTTTCCGCTTGCGGTGGTAGACGACGCGGGGGCGCTGACGGGCATCGTCACCAAGGCAGCCGTGCTGTCCGCGCTTTTGTAAAAACGCAAATGGTGCCCCGCGCAGGCGCCCGTTTCCGGAAAGCCCGCCGAAAAGCGGCGGGCTTTTTGCTTTGTCCGCCTCATTGCCCTTGACACGTTTTTGTAGTTTTCATATAATCAAATAAGAAGCAGCCCGGCGAATTTGCCGGGCATTGTGAAATGGGGGACACGAATGAATCGGAACGAAAGCGTATGGAAGCGATGGATCAAGTTTGTCGAGCTCAGTACAAAACTCCTAAGTCTGACGCCCTTTTTCATCGGTACGGCGTACAGTTTGTATGTAAATGGCGCGGTGGACCCGCGCGCGACGGTCCTTTTGCTCGTGGCGGTCTTTTTCTGGTCGCTGACGGTGACGATGATCAACAACTTCATTGACAAGCGCAGGGAAGGCGGCGAGCCCCACTTCAGCACGGGCGTTTCGCTGGCGCTCATTTTTCTCACGGGCGGCGCGTCCATGCTCATCGGCCTGAGTCTGACGTGGATGTACGGACTGCCGGTGCTCGTCGCGGGTTTGCTTTCCTTTGGCGTCGGCATTCTTTACTCGTTCGGTCCCATTTCCATCTCGCGCACGCCGTATGGGGAAATTGCCTCCAGCCTGACGGAGGGCTTTCTGGTCATCTTCCTTGCGGTGTATGTGAACGCGGGCGCGGGCAGCGCGGCCTACGCGGATGTGCGCTTTGCCGGGCACGCGCTTCTGATCTCGTTTGACTGGATCAACATGCTGTACTTGCTGTTGCTGGCGCTGCCCAACATGTGCTGCACCGCGAACATCATGCTCGCCAACAACATCTGCGACGTCGAGCGCGACGTGAAGAACGACCGCTACACGCTGCCGTACTTCATCGGGCGGGCGGCGGCGCTCAGACTCTTTCAACTTCTGTACGCCGCCGCGTATTTTGCCATCTTGGTTTCCGTGATCGCGGGCGTGCTCCATCCGGTGGCGCTGGCCGCGCTTCTCACGGCGCCCCTTGTCTTCCGGAACGTCCGGAAGTTTGTCGCGCATCCGGTCAAGGCCGAAACGTTCATTCTGAGCGTGAAAAGCTATACGATACTCCTGTATGGCTATCTCGTCGTCATCCTCGCAGGTTGGGCGCTGCGCGTGCTTTTTTCCTGATACTAATTCCAAATAAAAAGGCGACGACGCGCCGGATCTTTTTCCGCCCCGCGTCGTCGCCCTCCGCTCATCGTAGCGCTGCTACGACGCGCTCCAGCTCCTTGCGGGACGAAAAAATCTCTTGGCGCTTTGGACGCCTTTTTATTTTCCATTCGTGTGACATCGTTTGGCGACGGAAAACCGCGGAAACAGCGTCGCTGTTTCCGCGGTTTTTTGATGATATGTGTGCTATTCCTTGATGAGCGCGCGGAACCCGTCCGTCATTTCGACGGTTCCGTCGTTCATGACCCAGCAGGCGTCGACATCGTCCAAGGATTCCACAAGCCGCATTCCCTCGTCGAAGGGCATGCAGTAGAGACCCGTGCTCAGACCGTCCGCGAGGCCCGAGTCCTTGGCGACCACCACCACGGACGCAAAGTAAGCGGCGGGCATCAGCGTTTCGGGATCAATGATGTGGTGGTAGACCACGCCGTCCACCGTGTAGTACCGGTTGTATGCGCCGGAGGTAACCACGGATAGCCCGTCGATGTTCAGCGTAAACAGGCTCTTCTGGTCCGATTCCTTGTCCGGGTTTTCGATGCCCACCTGCCACGGTGTACCGTCCGGCTTCGCGCCGATGGCGCGCACATTGCCCCCGATGGACAGGAGCACATGCGTCCTTCCGGACTGCTCGATGATTTGCGCTTCCTGCTCGGTGGCATATCCCTTGGCGATTGCGCCCACGTCCAGCGACATGTCGGGGTCCGCAAGGTAAACGGTTCCCGCCGCCTCGTCGATGATCACGTCGTCGATGTTCGTGTGCTTGGCCGCCTCGCGCAGCTCGTCCATGGGCGGCAGACTCGCGTTCTCCGGGTCGTCGATGCCCGCCTCCCGGTACGTATGCCAGATGCTCAGCACCGCCCCAAAGGCGACGTTGGTCCTTCCGTCCGTGAGCCGGTAAAGCTCCTTGCTCAGCTTGAGCAGGTCGATGATCCGGCTGTCCACATGAACGGGCGCGATTCCGGCGTTGTCGTTGATGGTCTTGATGGACGCATCCACATCATTTTCATGATAGATGTCATACAGATTATGATAGGCCAGGAGCGAATCGTGCACTTCCTGGGAAAATTCGGTGAATGCTTCCTTGCTGCTGTCGTATCCGCCGATGACGGAAACGGTGTCAAACAGTTCGAGGAACGACGCGTTGTAGCGCTTAAGCGCAGACGACCGCCGAAAAAGATCAGGGAAAAAGACAATCAGAATGGCGCCGGCAACCAGCACGGTCGCCGCAAGCGCGATGAGCGGAACGAAGAGCTTGCCGTGTTTTTTCATATCGTGCACCTTGTCATGGTTTGCGCAGGGAAGCGCAAAAGTGAAGTGCCGGTTCCTGACTTTTGTAAGAAACCGGCACTTTGTTCTATGTTCGAGTTGTTTACTTCGCGGTGGCGGCGGCCTTTTCGATCACCGTCTGGAAGCTGACGATGCCAACGGTGGTGCCGGCAAGGACGTCCGCGTCGGTGGCGTGTCCGTTTTCGTCGATGGCGATGGCGGAGACTTCCGCGGCGGTCTTGCCCTTTACGTACGCGGCGAACGCATTGGCTTCCTCGTACCATTCCTTGCCGATGCCGGACTTGGCCTTCATGCCGTAGGCGTCGCCAAGCTGCTGCTTGTCATACTGGGGGGCGGTCAAGTCGGTGGTGATGACGCCTTCCTTGTTGAAGGTCACCTGGAACTGGGCGGCGTTCAGCACGGAGCTGGTGATCTGGCCGTCCGCGTTCAGGGTGATGGCGGTGTAGTAGGCATAGGAATAACCCGTGCCGTCCGCGTCGTCCGCGGCGTCCTTGGAGTGGCCCGCGAGATCGATGTCGGTGGCGATGCCCAGGGTATCGGAGGCGCTGGCGCCCAGATCCTGGGCGTTCTCGCAGGCGGCAACGACGCCTTCAATCAGGCCGGACACGTGCACGGTGGTGCCCGCAAGAACGTCTTCGTCGGCGGCATAGCCTTCGTCGGTCACCGCGATGGCGGAGACTTCTTCAGCAGTCTTGCCCACGCAGTAGTCCGCGAACGCGGCTGCCTGCTCGTACCACTCTTTGCCAATGCCGGACTTGGCCTTCATGCCGTAGTCGTCGCCGAGCTCGTCCTTGGTCTTCACTTCGGCGGTGAGGTCGCTGGTGATTTTGCCCGTGGTGTCGAAGTTGATCTTCGCCTGGGACATATCGATGGCGCACTTGACGATCTTACCGTCCGCGTCGAGGGTAACGCCGGTAAAGGTAACGTTGATCTGCACCAGGCCATCCGCATCGGCGGTCGCGTCCTTGGAGGAAGTGAAGTCCGCGATGATCGAGAGACCGGTCTTCACGCTGGCCTCCTCAACCAGACCGACGGTGGTGCAGCTGCTCAGCAGGAGCAGGACTGCAACAAACATGGGGATAATGCGCTTCTTCATGGCCATACCTCTTTCCTGTCATTCTACATCGGCTCGAAGTCCGAACCGAAACCTAATTCATTAAATGGAATTCATGGGCTACGAAACCCCGGTCGTGCCTGTGGAATACCCCAGGGATTCGCTTGTCCGATTTTGCGCTTCCAGGCGGGAGGTGGAACCAACCAACGCCTGAGAGAGCAGGTCGCCGAGCTTTTCCTTTTTGTACGCGGGCGCGCCGAGGTCCTCCAGAAGGCGCACCGCCCGCTCGTAATACAGCCGTGCCACGCGCCGGGTAAACACGAGTCCCCCGGTTTCCAGGACGGACTGCCGGACCTCTTCCTTTGCGATCTCCCCCGCGCAAGCCCGCGCGTGGATGTCCGGCCTGTTTTTCAGGGCGACGATGAGCGGCAGCGTCACAACGCCCTGCGCAAAGTCGGAAAGCACCGGCTTTTTCGCCTGTTCGGCGGTGGACTCATAATCCATCAAGTCGTCCATCAGCTGGAAGATCATGCCCAGATGCCAGCCGATCCGGGCGTACTTCTTCGCCTCGGGGCGGCTGGTTTCGCCGAGCATCGCCCCGGCCAGAAAACTCCCCTCAAAGAGGGCGGCGGTCTTCCCGGCAATAATGCGCAGATAGCCGTTTCCGGTGAGCCCGAAGTTGCGCTGGTTGATGCTCTGTAGAAGCTCGCCCATGCAGATTTTTTCCATCACGCGGGGGAGATCGTCGGTCATTTCCCGCTCGCCCGCCGCCGCCTCGGCGGCAAGCCGGAGCGCCAGACAGAACAGATAGTCGCCGGTGATGACGGCCTGATGCGCGCCGAACTTCTTCATCAGGGTCTTCAGGCCGCGCCGCGTGTCCGCGTTGTCGATGACGTCGTCGTGGACGAGGGTGGCCAGGTGCAAAAGCTCCACCGCGGCCGCGGCCTTCGCGGCGGACGGACGGACGCCCGAATCTTCCTCGGCGCAGGCGATGAGCGCATAGGCGCGCAGGAATTTGCCGGGCGACTGGGTCAGATACGCGGTGCGCGGCCGGAAGGGTGCCGGCGTCGAGCTGAGCGCCTGGTCCATGCGCTTTTTCGCCAGCGTCAGCGCCTCGTCAAATGCGATCGGGTCGTTCAAGGTGTCGGTTTGTGTCCCGTTAATCATTATACAGATACCATTTCTTGGCCCAGCGGACCTTTTTCCACTTGCTCTTGAGGTACGGCATGGCGTAGTAGTCCAGGCCGATGGTGCGTCCGGCGCCGATCAGGCAGGCGATGCCCGCGAAGATCATCCAGAACGTGTTGAGGTAAAGACCGGTGGTGGTGATGAACATGAACTGAAGAACCAGGGACGCCGCGCTGGCCGGGAACGTGAACAGTCCGCCCATCAGCGCCAGGCCGATCAGAAGCTCCATCAGCACGATTACGATCTGCATGAAAATCTGCAAACCGTCGCTGGCCAGCACTGTGTGATCAAGGATCCAGTTCATGAACGGGATGTTGAGCTTGACCGCGTAGTCCGCCAGGGACGAAGCGGCAATCTCCTTGCCCGTCACGAAGATCACCTGCACAAGATGCAGGAAGTTGAAGTTGATGAGTACGTGTCCGACGCTTGCGGCGGTGTCCGTGGCCGTTTCGGCGGTGGCCGAGGAGACCGCGTCCGCGCTGCCCGCGGAAGCGCCCGCGATGACGGTATTGAACCACGTGGTCGCGCCGCCGAAGAAGTCCGCGAGCATGGGGGCCTTGAACCAGCCCTCCACGATCTTCATGATCGCCTCAAACACCCACACGGCGCCCAGCCAGACGCGCAGCAATACCAGCAGGAAGCTGGGCGTCTTGTTGGAAAAGTGCCCGCCGACAAAGGAACGGTTGTTCCGGACGGTGAAGAACTCGTGCCGCATGTAGCCGATGACCTTTGTCCAGCCCATCACCTTGACAAAATAGATGAGGTTGACAAAGTGCTTGGCAAACATGGCGAGGAACGAGGGAAGGCCGAATTTGTGGTTCTGCGTGCCGACGTAGGCGCTGCCCCAGCGTCCGCCCACGCAGACCATGACGCCGTGGAACTTCGGCGCGTACTTGTGCATTTCGCCCTTGCCCGTCAGCGCGACGAGAATGTTGTGGACGGCGCACTCGGCGCTTTCCTCGGCGTTCTCGACGATCTGCGGAACCGGCGTCTTTTCACCCTCGGGAACGTACTGGAGCACGTCGCCGATGAGGTACACCGACTCGTCCGACTTGGAGCGCAGGAACTCGTCCGACTCGAGGCGGCCGCGCCGCGTGCCGGAGATGGTCTCGGACGCCTTCTGGGCGATGGTTCCGCCCTGGGTGCCCGCGGCCCAGATCACCGTGCGGGTTTCGACGCGCTTGTTCTGCGTGCCGTCGGTGAGCTCGATGAAATCGTCGCCGATTTCAACAACGTTGTGCTTGAGCATGATCTTGATGCCCATTTTGGTCAGGCGCTTGTAGCAGCGCGTGCAGTACTTGGGCGGCATGGTGGGCACCACGCGGTCGAGAAGGTCCGCCATGTACATGCTGATTTCGGAGGGATCGATCTCATATTGATGGCAGAGGACCGGCATCCATTCCGCGAGCTCGCCGGCCATTTCGGTTCCGGTAAAGCCCGCGCCCACCGTGAAAAAGCTCAACAGCTTCTTGCGTTCCTCGGGATTTTTTTCGCGGGCGGCGGCCCGGAAACAATCAAGAATCTGCTCGCGCAGCGTAACGGCGTCGTCGTAGCTCCACAGCTTGAAGGACTTTTCCTCGGCGCCCTTGACGCCGAAATAGGTCGGCTTGGAACCGGCCGCCATCACCAGGATGTCATACGAATATGTGCCGGAAGCGCCCGTGAGCTCCTTGCCGGCAAAATCGATGTCTTCAATTGTGTCCATCACCACATTGACCTTGCGCCCGGAAAAGATCTTCGCGTAGGACAGCTTGATCGAGTCCTCCTCCACGCGCGCGGCGGCGACTTCGTGAAGCTCCGTCAGCATGGTGTGGAACGGGTTTCGGTCGATCAGCGTGATCGAAACATCGTCCAACGCCTGCTTCTTCTGAAGCGCTCTGAGTGATTTCTCCAATTTCTTCGCAGCTATGACACCCGCATAGCCGCCTCCCAAAATGACGACGTTCTTGCTCATTCCAAGTGTTCCTCCTCGCAGTTAACCAATGCCGGCCGTGGCGGCGGGGCGTCTCAAATATACCTTGTGCAAAATCCGGCCGTTCATTCGAACGGTCCTGTGCGCGAAGGCATTGGGAAGATTCCGTTTTGTCGGACGGCTCACCGTCTGATTTCCCGACGGATCAGGTAGTTTTATAGACTTCGTGATGCGCCTACGTATATCCTGTCACTTCTCCGAAAATTAACATTCGTGGTGCGATTTTGTGTAACTTGGTTACGGTAAGCCGCCCGGAAATAGGGTATG
The DNA here is from genome assembly GCA_023435435.1 of Bacillota bacterium. Classification (GTDB taxonomy): domain Bacteria; phylum Bacillota; class Clostridia; order Christensenellales; family Aristaeellaceae; genus RUG11247. The sequence continues at coordinate 9,170 of JAEYRW010000094.1, forward strand.
TTTACTGAAATATGCCCGGATTATCCGCGCCTTGTGGACGGTATGGTAAGTTATGGGAATCCACAGGCCCCAAATCGCCCGCGGCGGATGAACTTCTTACTATTTATACCGACCGGCGGCACTTTCGAAACCGGGAACGCCACCCATTGGAGAGAGATCCTCTCCGACGGGTGGCGTTTGGTTTGGCGAATGCGCAAAGATCAGCGGTGCAGCGCTTCGCCCGTGAGCTTCTGATAATACTTGACCAAGGCGCTGTGATCGCAGGCCTCGTCGCCGTCGCGCCGGAGAATCTTCATCATTTCGAGCACGGTCTGCGTCAGCGGGATGGGGCTGTCGTACTTGGCGGCCGCTTCGACCACATTGTTCAGGTCCTTGATGTGCAGGTTGATGCGGAAGCCGGGCCTGAAGTTCTGATCCATCATCATGGGCGCCTTGGCGTTCATTACGGTGGAACCGGCCAGGCCGCCCTTGATGGCCTCGAAGATTTTTTCCGGCTCGACGCCGCACTGCTGCCCGAGGGTCATGGCCTCCGCGACGGCCGCGATGTTCCCGGCGACGACGATCTGGTTGCAGAGCTTTGTGACGTTGCCCGCGCCGACTGCGCCGCACAGCACGACGGAGGAACCCATTTTCTCGAGGACAGGCTTTACGATTTCAAAAATTTCCGGTTTTCCGCCCACCATGAACGCCAACGTGCCGTCGATTGCCTTGGGCTCTCCGCCAGAGACCGGCGCGTCCATCATTTCGACGCCCCTTCCGGCCAGCTCTTCCGCGATTTCGCGGGAGGCCACGGGGTTGATGGACGAGCAGTCCAGAACGATGCTGCCGGGTCTGAGTGTCTCCGCCGCGCCGTCTTTCCCGAAGAGCGCCTCCTTCACGTTGGGTGAGTTGGGCACCATTGTGATGAGGATATCGGCCTGCGCGGCGGCTTCCGCGTTGGTCTTTGCGGCGGTCGCGCCGCAGAGCGCCAGTTCTTCCACCGCCGCCCCGGCAAACTTGTCGCTCACAACCAGCGAATAGCCCGCCTTGAGGAGATTTTTTGCCATGGGCTTTCCCATGATGCCCAGCCCGATCAATCCGATTTTCATGTCCTTTCCCTCCGATCCTTTGTCATTTTCATTGGGCCCAAAGAACCTGCTTCACCTTTTGGACGATGTCCTCCGGCATCAGGTGATAGTGCCTGAGCAGCTCTTCATACGCCTGCGCGGAGGTGCCGAAGGAATCCTGCACGCCCATCACGCCCACGGGAACGCGGCACGCGGCCGGTCCTGCGCACAACGCCTCGCAAACCGCGGAGCCCAGTCCGCCGTAAATGCTCGCTTCCTCGACGGTCACGGCCGCCTTCATGCCGGACGCGGCGGCCTGCACGCCTTGCGCGTCGAAGGGCTTGATTGTCGCGACGTTGACCACCTTGGCGGAGATGCCCTCCGCCTCCAGCGCCTTTGCCGCCGCGAGAGCCTGATAAACCATGTAACCGGTGGCGAAGAGGACGACGTCGCCGCCCGGGCGGCACGTATTGACCTTGCCGAGCGCGAAGGGCTCGCCGGGATCGGTGACATCGGGCACGTCGTTGCGGTTGACGCGGATGTAGCACGGTCCGGGAATGTCCGCCATGGCCTTGACAATCTTCGCGGCTTCGATGGCGTCCGCCGGGGAAAACACCTTCATGTTGGGAAGCACCCGCATAATGGCGATGTCGTCGATGGACTGATGGGTCTTGCCGTCGCCGAAATCGGAAAGGCCCGCGGAAGAGCCGCAGATTTTGACGTTCAGCCGCGGGATCGCCACGGAGGAACGGATCTGGTCATAGGGACGGCCGGACGCGAACACCGCAAATGTGCTTGCGAAGGCCACGTGACCCGTCAGCGCGAGACCCGCGGCGGCGGAAATCATGTTCGCCTCCGCGATGCCCATCTGGAAATAGCGCGCCGGGAAGGCGTCCCCGAACAGGTTTGACATGGTGGATTTTCCGAGGTCGGCCTCCAGCGCCACGATCCGGCTGTCGGAGCGGCCCAGTTCAAGCAGCGCCTCGCCATAGGCCCTGCGCATGTTGCCCATTCCCATGTTCACGCCTCCTCCAGCATTTTTTTCACCGTTTCCTTCGCCTGCGCGTACTCGTCCTCGTTCATGGCGGCGTTGTGGTAGGCGGCCTTGCCCTCCGCGAAGGAGAAGCCCTTGCCCTTGACGGTTTTGGCGAGGATGACGGTGGGTCGGCCCAAAGTCGCCCTGGCTTCCTCAAAAGCGGCGAGAATCCGGCCCATGTCGTGGCCGTCGATTTCGATGGCATTCCAGCCGAACGCTTCCCATTTTTCCCTGAGGCGCGGATTCGGGAGCACCCGGTTCACCGAATCGGTGGCCTGCACGTCGTTGACATCGACGATGGCGCAGAGATTGTCCATCCCATACGCGCCGGCTGCCATTGCGGCTTCCCAGATCTGTCCCTCAGCCAATTCGCCGTCGCCGATGATGCAGTAGACGCGGCAGTCCGCGCCGTCCAGCCGCAGCCCGAACGCCATGCCCAGACAGACGGACAGCCCCTGTCCCAGGGAGCCGGTGACCGCCTCGATGCCGGGGGTGTGATCCATGTCGGGATGCCCCTGCAGCGTGCCGTCAAGGGTCTTGACGTGCCGGAGCGCCTCGCGCGCCACATATCCCAGTTCCACAAAGGCCGCGTATTGAGCCAGTACCGCGTGTCCCTTGGAGAGCACCAGGCGGTCGCGGCGAGGGTCCTTGGGGTCCTCGAAGACGCGCATGATTTTGAAGTAGAGCGCGGCGACGACGTCCATGATGGAGGAGCTGCCGCCCAGGTGTCCCACCTTGCCCGGCGGGATCATGTCGATGAGGTTGGCGCGCAATTGCGCGGCGCGCCTTTTGAGCGCGCGGAGGTCCGATTCATTGAATCCCATTCTGCTTTCCCCCTTCTTTGGATGAATCAGTAGCAGGTGACGCCGCCGTCCACCGGCAGCGAAACGCCGTTGATGAACGAGGCTTCTTCGCTGGCGAGGTAGAAAACCGCGTTCGCGACGTCGGCCCCGGTGGCCAGCCGCCCCAGAGGCACCTCGCCCAGGCGTTCCGCGCGGTTCTGCGCACCCTTTTCGGGGTCGTTGAACAAAAGCTGAATGAAGGGCGTGTCCACCGTGGACGGGTGGATGGAATTGCAGCGGATGTTGTCCCTGGCGTAGCGGGAGGCGATGGCCTTGGTCAGCGTCGTGATGGCGCCCTTGGTGGCGGTATAGGCCTCGGTGGTATACCTGTGTCCCACGAGGCCGCACACGGAGGAAGTGTTGATGATCGCGCCGCCGCCCTGTTTGCGCATGGCGGGGATCACATACTTGCAGCCCAGGAAGGCGGAACCTGTGTTCACCTTCATCATCGTCATCCACTCGTCGATGCTCATCTCCTCCACGGGCTTTCGGATGTTGATGCCCGCGTTGTTGACCAGCACATCCACCCTGCCGCCGTTTTGTACGGCGAAATCGACGGCCTTTTTCCAATCCTCTTCCGAGGTCACGTCGGCGCCGCAAAACCATGCCTCGCCCCCCGCAGCCGTCAGCGCGGCGGCCAGCGCCTCGCCCTTTTCGCGGGTGGCTTCCAGGTCCAGGATCAGAATCTTCGCGCCGTTTTCGCTCAGGAGCCTCGCCATGGCGCTGCCCAGCCCTCCGGCGCCCCCGGTGATGAGAATCATTTTGCCTTTTACGTTCAAAGCAGTTCCCCTCCTCATGATTTGCCGAATGTGTGTCGATTGGTGCAGAGATGAAGCCGCGAAAGGGGCCGACGGGCAAATGAGCCTTTTCGCACGTCGCGGCACCATAGCATGATTTCATTTTTGGCGGTTAAAATGCAAACTTTCAAAAATGGCGCGAATATCATATCCTTTCAACAGAAATTGCACGAGATGGTACTTTCAGTATAATATAAAAAAGGCGCTTTGCCAATAGATCATGCAGTACTTATCGAAATGCAATTCTTGAACCGGCGCGGGGCACGCCGCGGACGCTTTCGGATTTCCGCAATCGCCGCGCCGGTTTTGTTTGATTGGAGGGATGCAATGTGCTAAGATAACACAGGAATCCGGATTGGAGGATGAAGATGAAAAAGATTGTCATATTGGACGGCTACACCGAAAACCCAGGTGACCTTAGCTGGGACGCTTTGAAGGAATTTGGGGAAATCGTCGTCTACGACCGCACGCCCCTGCACGACGAGGACGAGATCATCCGCCGCGTCGGAGACGCGCCTTATGTGTACACAAACAAGACCCCGCTTTCCAGGCGCGTGTTTGAAATGTGCCCGTGCATTCGGTTCGTGGGCGTTCTCGCGACGGGATATAACGTGGTGGACGTCGCGGCCGCGAAGGAACTTGGCGTCGTCGTCTCGAACGTGCCCAGCTACGGCACCGATGCGGTTGGCCAGTTCGCCATCGCCATGCTGCTTGAAATCTGTCACCGCGTGCAGAGCCACAGCGACGCGGTGCACGCGGGACGGTGGGAATCCTGCCCGGATTTCTGCTTCTGGGATTTCCCCCTGATCGAGTTGGCGGGCAAGACCATGGGCATCATCGGCTTCGGCCGCATCGGAAAGGTGACGGCCCGCATCGCCAAGGCGCTTGGCATGCGCGTGGTGGCGGCGGACAATGACCCTGACGACGCGGGACGCGCGCTGGCCGAATATGTGGCGCTCGACGAGCTGCTGGCATGCGCGGACGTGGTGGCGCTTCATTGCCCGCTGTTTCCCGAAACCCAGGGGATCATCAACAAGGACACCATTTCGAAGATGAAGGACGGCGTCATTCTCCTCAACAACAGCCGCGGGCCGCTCATCGTGGAACAGGATCTGGCGGACGCGCTTAACAGCGGGAAGGTTTACGCGGCGGGCCTGGATGTGGTGTCCACAGAGCCCATCCGTGCGGACAACCCGCTTCTCAAGGCGAAGAATTGCCTGATCACGCCGCACATCAGTTGGGCGCCGCGCGAGAGCCGCAAGCGGCTGATGGACATCGCGGTGGGCAACCTCGCGGCCTTTGTCAAGGGCACGCCCCGGAATGTGGTCAATCCCTGATCCGCTTCGCCCGGGGGCGGGGCGATGAACAGCGCCTGCGCCAAACATTGCGGTAAGCCGCGCGCAAACGCGGGGGGCCCCCCCCCACCCCCGGGGGGGGGGTGGTGGGTGGGG
>JAEYRW010000165.1 GCA_023435435.1 Bacillota bacterium
TTTCCACCCCCCCCCCGCTCGCGCGGGGCCCCCCGGCCCCGCCCGGTCGAGCCTGTTTTGGAGAGACGCTTTGCCGGGGAACGACATTAACGCAAAGATAATGGAAATGCTACGCGGCGTGGGTATATCTATTTCATTCGCTGGCTTAACATATACGAAAGTCGGGCAAGACGGGTTCTCCGCGAGGCAAAGCGGCCCTGCGGGCACCTCTAAAGCGCTTTGAAAGAAGCGTGCAAGACGTCCGAAACAAGCGAGGTACATGCGATGGATACCACAAGGCGCCTCATCAAATTGATGGGGCCGTACCGATGGCGCATCACAATCGCGATGACGCTGCAGCTGCTTGTGATCATAAGCCGTATGATCGCTCCTCTCATTCAACGCTCCATTGTCAACAACGTAATCCCCAACCAGGCGCTCGATAAACTTGGGCCATTGTGCCTTTGGCTCATCGGGCTGGTTCTCGTGCGCGCCGCATGCAATTACGAGCGCGCCATCATGCTTGAGCGCGTGTCCCAGAACGTGGTGTTCGATCTGCGCACAGGGCTTTACCGTCACATGCAGGATTTGCCGTATCAGTTCTACGACAAGCACCGCATCGGCGAGATCATGTCCCGCATGACGGGCGACATCGAGGGCATCCGCAACCTCATCGCGGGCGGCCTCGTGTCCATTTTCGACAACCTTCTGAATTTCGTCGGCGCGCTGGTGTTCCTGACATTTTTGAGTTGGCAGCTGATGCTCGCCCTGCTCATCTTCGCGCCGATTCTGGCCGTGACCGCCTGGCAGTTCAGAAAGCGCATCCACCCGGCCTTCGTCAACATTCGCGAGCAGAACGCGGTTCTGAACACCCGCACCCAGGAAAACCTCGCGGGCATCCGTGTGGTGAAGTCGTTTGCGCGGGAGCCCTACGAGTTTCAGGAGTTCGAAAAGGACAACCGGAAGCTTCTCGCGCTCAACCTAAAGGCGACCTGGATCTGGTCGGACTTTGTGCCGCTGATGGAGCTGCTCTCCGGCATTTGCACCCCCGTGATGCTCATCGTGGGCGCGTACCTCACCCTCAACGGGCACATGGACATCGGCACCCTCGTCGCGGTGAACGGCTACGTCTGGCTCATCATCAACCCCATGCGCCAGCTTTCAAACCTCGTCAATATGTTCACAAACGCGGTGACCTCCGCCGAGAAGCTGTTTTACTACGTGGATTTCGGCGCGGCCATCAAGGAAAGCGCGAGCGCCGTCCAGCCGCGGACGTATGCGGGCAAGGTCGAGTTCGACCACGTGAGCTTCGCCTACGGGGACGCCGAGGTGCTCCACGACATTACATTTACCGCGGAGCCCGGCCAGACGATTGCCGTCATGGGCGCGACGGGCGCGGGCAAATCGACGCTGATCCTGCTCTTGGGCCGCTACTACGACGTGAGCAGGGGCAGCGTAAAAGTCGACGGGGTCGACGTGCGCGACCAGAAGCTCAAGGCCCTGCGCGCGCACATCGGCTACGTGCCCCAGGAGACATTCCTCTTTTCGGACACCCTGGCCGACAACGTCCGCTTCGGCGCGCCCGGCGCGGACATGGCTCGTGTGGAGTCGGCGGCGGACGTGGCCCAGGCGACGGAATTCGTTTCCGCAATGCCCGAGGGCTATGAGACGGTGGTGGGCGAGCGCGGCATGGGCCTTTCCGGCGGTCAGAAGCAGCGCACCGCCATCGCGCGCGCGGTGCTCACCGATCCCTCCATCCTCGTTATGGACGATTCCACTTCCGCCGTGGACATGGAGACCGAGTACGTCATCCAGCAGAAATTGAAGGATGTGCTTGCGGGCCGCACGACGTTCGTCATCGCCCACCGCATTTCCTCGGTCAAGAACGCCGATCTCATTCTGGTTCTTGAAAAGGGCGCCGTCGCGGAGCGCGGCACCCACAGGCAGCTCCTCGAAAAGAAGGGCATCTACTACCGGATGGTGCAGGACCAATACCGCGACCTCGACACCGTCACGCCGAAGGGAGGCGCTTAGAATGGCGAAGATGCTGCGGCAGATCGACGACGAGGCCCTCGAGAGGCCATTTGACAAGGGGCAGTTTTTGAGGCTGCTCAAGTACCTGAAGCCTTTTCGGAAGAAGATCGCCCTGGCCCTGGTTCTGATGGTCACGGCCACCGTCATGTCGCTTGCGACGACGTACCTTCTCTCAAACGCCATTGCCGAGCTGCAGATTCCGCGCGGCGAATACCTGAAGGATCTCATCGGCGGCATGTTTCTCACCGCCGGAATCGGCGCCGTCTGCACGCGCTACCGCGTGCGGCTGATGGATACCTCGGGCAGGAGCGCCCTTGCCCAGCTGCGGGAGGACCTGTTCCGGCACATCCAGGGGCTGTCGTTCTCGTTCTTCGACACGCGCAGCGCGGGCAAGATTCTCGTGCGCGTCATCAACGACGTCAACTCATTGAACGATCTGTTCACCAACGGCATTGTCAACGTGCTGGTGGATTGCATGACGCTGGTGCTGCTCCTGTTCATCATGCTGTTTGTCAACTGGAAGCTGACGCTCATTTCAATGGTCATCATGCCGCTGCTCGTGTTCATCATGTTCAAGCTCAAGCGCGTCATGCGCATGCGCTGGCAGACCGTGCGCATGAAGACCTCCAGCATGAACGGCTACCTGCACGAGTCCCTGGCGGGCATGCGCGTCACCGAGGCGTTCGTGCGCGAGGACGAGAATTTCGACACCTTCACAAACGTCAACGACGACATCCGTCAAAGCTGGATGCGCGCCATCCGCATCAACAGCACCTTCTGGCCCGCCCTCGACCTCACCGGCACGCTGGGCACCGTGCTCGTCTACTATTTCGGCATCCGCATGATGGGCGCGCAGGTGAACCCGCTCTCGCTCTCGAGCCTCCTGCTCATCCTGTGGTATCTGGGCAGGTTCTGGGAGCCGCTCAACACCATTTCCAACTTCTACAACTCCATCCTCTCGGCGATGGCCTCCATGGAGCGCATCTTTGAGATCATGGACACCAAGTCGGACATTGTGGACAAGCCCGGCGCGGCGGAGCTTCCGCCCATCGAAGGCCGCGTGGACTTCGAGCACGTGGACTTCTGGTATTCCCCGGACAAGGTGGTGCTCAAGGACCTCTCCTTCACCGTCCAGCCCGGACAGACCGTGGCTTTGGTCGGGCCCACCGGCGCGGGTAAGTCCACCGTCGTCAGCCTTCTCAGCCGCTTCTACGATGTGTGCGGCGGCGCGGTCAAGGTGGACGGGCACGATATCCGGGACGTGAAGCTCCGCTCCCTGCGCGAGCAGATGTCCGTCATGATGCAGGACAGCTTCATCTTCTCGGGCACCATCATGGACAATATCCGCTACGGGCGGCTTGACGCCACGGATGAGGAGGTCATTGCGGCCGCCAAGGCCGTTTCGGCGCACGATTTCATCGTGGGCATGGAGAAAGGATATCGGACGGAGGTCAACGAGCGCGGTTCGTCCCTTTCAGTGGGGCAGAAGCAGCTCATCTCCTTTGCGCGGGCGCTGCTCAATGATCCAAAGATACTCATTCTCGACGAGGCGACCTCATCCATCGACACCCACACGGAACTGCTCATCCAGAAGGCGCTGGACGTGCTTCTCAAGGACCGCACGAGCTTCGTCATCGCCCACAGGCTGTCCACCATCCGCAGCGCGGACTGCATCATGGTCATTCAGGACAGAAACATCGCCGAAAAGGGCACCCATGAGGAGCTCATCCGGCTGGAAGGCGGTCATTATCGCGGACTGTGCGACGCACAGTACCGGTTCCTGCTCGAAGACTGACCCCATTTTGAAGGCGCCGGGTTCCGGCGCTTTTGTTTTCGTTCCGGCGATTTACGGTGCTTGCGCGGCGCGCGGGATCAGGATATAATTGGTCTATACGAAAGAAGGAGGGGGTCTTTTGACGTCGTATCTCTATCTCGAGCTCGACCTGTTCACGGCGGCACTGCTCCTCCTGATGATCGGGTTCCGTAAAAAAGGGGATGTGCGGACCGCCGAGCAAAATTTCTTTAATCTCGTGCTTCTTCTGACGGCGATGACGGTTGTGTTCGACGCCGCGCAGTGGTTTTTTGACGGGCGGGACATGCGCGGCGCGGTTGTCGCGGCCACATACCTGTACTACGTTTCAAATACCGCGGTTCCGTTTGCGTGGCTCGCCTACTGCGATTACAAGATCATTGGCAGCGTTTCGGGGCTCAAGCGCCGCATGCGGCTTGCCATCATTCCGGCGGCGCTTCTCGCGGCGCTTCTCGCGACCAACGCATGGACAAACTTTGTGTACGGCTTTGACGCGCGGAATTACTATTACCGCGGCAATCTGTTTTTGCTCTACACCGCGATAAGCTTTCTCCCCGCCCTCGCCACATGTTTCATGGCGATTGCCCACTATGGAATCGTGCGCACGAAGGCGGAGCGGAAGGAACTTCGCTTCTTCCTTACGTTTATGATTTTCCCGATTGCCGGCTTTCTCGTGCAGCTGTTTTTCTACGGCCTTCCCCTGATCTGGATCGCCACAACGCTTTCCCTGTTCCTCATCTACACCAACGTGCAAAACAGGCGAATCTACGAGGACGAACTCACCGGCCTCAACAACCGCAGGCAGGTTGTCCGGGAATTTTTGCGCCGCAATGACGCCCCCGATGCCGACCGGCGGATCTATGCGGTGATGATCGATGCGGACGACTTCAAGATCATCAACGATCGCTTCGGGCACGCGGCGGGCGACCGGCTCCTCGTCAACGCGGCGCGGATGCTCGAAAGCATGTGCCAGCGGCGCGGTGATTTTATCGCGCGGATCGGGGGCGACGAGTTTCTGATCCTCGCCACGCGGCGCGCCGACGAACCTTTTCTGCTTCCCGGAGAAATCAGGGAGGTGACAAACGCCTGCAACGCGGGCGAGAATGCGGAGTTTGCGCTTTCCTTCAGCTGCGGCGTCGGGGAGTATGGAAAGGATGGCGTACACACGCTGGATGCGCTTCTTTCCGCCGCGGACAGCGCGATGTATCAAAACAAAGCGGAGCGGAAAAGAGCGCGCCCTCAATGAACCGGGAAAGGCCACCGCGGCGGCGGCGGCTTTTTATATATTTATTGTTACACTGTCATCACGAAAATGGACGATCGATGCAACGATTTCTCTTGCAGAATCCGACTGTTTTCGGTATCATATTCATATCAAACTGACGCCGAAACCGGCAGGAGGCGAGATCATGGCTCCGTTGTTGCACATTGAGCTCAATGCGTTTGCGATTATGATACTCGTCGTCATGATTGTCAGCCGACATGGCATCAGTGTTCAATCCTTCGAACAAAGACTGTTTGACCTGGCGCTCATCGCGAATGCCCTGACTCTTGTGTTTGACGCGATGGTCTGGGTGCTCAATGGCACGCAAATGGCGGGGGGCCGCGCCCTGTTTGTCGCAAGCGTGTACGGATACTATCTGATGAATCCCGTCGTCACATTGGCATGTCTCGTTTATTGCGAATACAAAATATTCGGGAGCGTTCGCGGACTCATGGCGCGGCTCCCGTTTTTCCTGATTCCGCTCGTTTTTTCCTATGCGGTCTTTGCCGTAAATGCCTTCACAGGCTGGTTTTATTATGTGAACGAGGCAAACTGGTATGTGCGCGGGCCGGCGTTTCTGGTGCTTCCCGTGCTGATGGTCGTCTATCCCGCTTGGATTGAGGTTTTGACCATTCGGTATGGGAACGCTTCCAAAACGGAAGTCGAACGCGAAGAGATCAAAAAGCTCGCGGGCTATCTGATTCTGCCCTTGGCCGGGCTCGTCGTTCAGCTGCTCACGCATGGGATTCAGCTCGTGTGGATTTTATCCGTCCTTTCCTTCGTCATGATATACACCAACATCCAAAATCGTCAGATATTCACCGACGAACTGACGGGGGCCAACAACCGCAGGCAAATCGCCCGTGCGTTTTCCGGCATGGTGGAGTCCCTTGACCCGTCGAAGCGACTGTATGCGATCATGATCGACGCGGACGACTTCAAGCGGATGAACGACTCCTACGGGCACGCGCATGGGGACGAGTTGCTCGTCCGAATGGCGCGGATACTGGAGGAAATCTGCGCGCCGTCCAAGGATTTTCTGGCGCGCATGGGCGGTGACGAGTTTCTGATTCTCGCCCTGCGGGAAGCGGGGGAGGAGTTTGGAATCGTCCGCGCCATTGACAGCGCCATCGAGTGCTATAACCGTGCCGCGGAGAAAAAGAACGCGCTTTCCATCAGCTGCGGCATCGCCGAATACGGAACCAGCAAGGCAGACACGCTGGACGGTCTTCTTTCGGCCGCCGACGGCGCCATGTACCAAAATAAGCTGATGCGCAAGGGAACGCTGCAGGCCGTCGCGGGATGACCACCGGCCGCGCGCAACATGGGCGCACAAAATATCATCACTTCATGTAACAAATGCTTGTATTTTTTCGCGAAAGCTGTATAATGGATGCATACAGAAAATGTGGTTGTGATCTTACAATGGCCGACCCCAACTGGTTTGCTCAGTTGGAATTGAGCCATGCGCAAGCTACCTTTGCAGGCTTTTTTCAGCGCATCGGCGACTGGAAAGGGCGTGACAGGCATCCGGGCGAAGAACGGTTTGCGAACGCCGGCCGTGCAAGCCGGTTACAGGCACTGTTGCCGCAGGAAGGCCCGCGGCGGGCTTTGGGAAAGAAAAAAGCCGCTTTGCAACCGATTCACCCTGGGTCAATGCTTTCGCTTTGCGGGATGTGGGGGACACATAAAACAGACTTAAGTACTGTTTATTGCACAATGCACCAAAACAGGCAAAAGTCTATGGGTGTGGTCCCGATTTTTGGCAGACAGGCTCTGGCCGGGTGGGCGGATCGCGCGGAGAAGTCACGGAACTGACACGGTTTGAATGGCGAGTCTCTTCCGCGTGCGGATTCAGGCGGGTTCGTCGGGCGGAAAGGGACCGAAGCCTGCCTTTGGGGGATGCGGCATGAGAGCGAGGTGCTGACATGCGCGCAAAGGTGTCCTTTTTTCACGCACCGGACAGATTGTGCGGATTGCGTTGCGGAATGCCCTGCGGTGAAGGTTGTCAGCGGAGCACAAAAGAGAGAAGCGGGTGAGAAGAAGATGGATTTGTTTGAGGTTGTCGCGCGCACGATACAATTGAATGGCTCGGATATTTTTGTCGTTCCCGGGTCTCCCATCGTGGTCAAGTGCATGGGCAAGCACGTGCAGCTTACCGAGGAGAAGCTCATGCCCTCGGATACGGAGATCATTCTTCGCGAAATATACGAGATGAGCACCAATCGGTCGCTGGAGGATTTGTTTGACAGCGGGGACGACGATTTCTCGTTCTCGATTACGGGCCTGGGCCGTTTCAGGTGCAACGCCTACCGCCAGCGCGGTTCCCTCGCGGCGGTTCTGCGCGTGGTGGCGCTGGGGCTTCCGGACCCGGTGGCGCTGGGGATTCCGGAATCCGTCATGGCGCTTTACGCGAAGAAGCAGGGGATCGTGCTCATGACCGGGCCCGGCGGCAGCGGCAAATCCACCACGCTCGCGTGCCTGATCGACAGGATCAACCAGGAACGCATGGGGCACATTATCACCATCGAGGACCCCATCGAGTTTCTGCATCCGCACGCGCGTTCCATCGTGAGCCAGCGCGAGGTGAGGTCCGACACCAGTTCGTTTACCGAGGCGCTGCACGCCGCGCTTCGCCAGGCGCCGGATGTCATCATGCTCGGCGAAATGCGCGATTACGAAACGATCCAGACGGCGATGATCGCGGCTGAGACGGGGCATCTCATGCTTTCGTGCCTTCACACCATCGGCGCCGCAAAGACCATCGACCGGATCATCGACATATTCCCCCCCAACCAGCAGCAGCAGGCGCGCGTCCAGCTGTCGATGGTGCTCGAAGCTGTGGTTTCGCAGCAGCTCATCCCCACGCTGGACGGACGGATCGTCCCGGCGTTTGAGGTGATGCACGTGACAAGCGCCATTCGCTCGATGATCCGCGACAGCAAGACCCACCAGATCGACAACGTGATCTTTTCGGGCGGGGACAAGGGGATGCTTTCCATGGACGGCGAAATTCTCAGGCTCTACCGGGAGGGTGTCATCAGCCGCGAAAACGCGCTCATGTTCGCCTCCAACCCCGAGACCATGCTCCGCAAGCTGTAGTTCCTCGAACATCAGGAAGGACGGCGATCTGATGATCCATATCGAACTGCTCGGCGATTTCGGCGTCTATGTCGACAAGGCAAAGGTGACCGACCCGATCTGCAAGTCGCGCAAGGGAACGGCGCTGATTCAATACCTGATGCTCAACAAGGACGAGCCGGTTCCCAATGCCAAGCTTTACGAGGTGCTTTGGCCCGAGGAGGAGAGCTCGAATCCCGAAAACGCGCTCAAGACCCTCGTCAGCCGCATGCGCGTCATCTTAAACGGGGTCGCGCCGGGATTTGGTGATTCCATCGCGTCCGCGCGGGGCGCGTACCAGTGGAAAATGGGGAACGAGATGACGGTCGACTACTACGAGGTCGTCGACCTGATCAAAAAGCTGGCGCCCGCGGAGTCCCTCGACGCGCGCGCGGGTGCGGAGTACAGCCGCCTTCAGCACCTTTACAAGGGCGATCTCCTGCAAGGGCACAACGCCCAATGCGAATGGGCGGTGCCGCGGGCGGTACTTCTGCACGGGCAATATTTGAAGGCGATTTATCACTACATCGACTTACTGAAGCGGATTGAAAATTACGAGGAGATCGTCAACGCCACGCGCGTTACCCTCGACATCGACGCGTTTGACGAGCGGCTGCACCTGGAGCTTTTAAACGCGCTGACCAAGACCGACCGGGACAACGAAGCCCTTCAGCAATATAAGCACATCACGAATCTGCACTACCGATACCTCGGCGTCCAGCCTCCCGCGGGGATTCAGGACTTCTACAGACAGATCATGCAGGCGCGCAGCGACCTCGAGTATAACATGGAAACCATCCGCAGCGAGCTTCTGGACAGCAACCGCGCGCCCGGCGCGTTCATCTGCGAATACGCCGTATTCAAGGAGATTTACAACATCCAGATGCGCAATCTCGAGCGGCTCGGCGTGCCCATGTTTCTGGCGCTCATTCGGGTCAATTCCGTGGACGGCACTCCCCTTGCGCCCCTCAAGCTCGACGAGATCATGAAAAACCTGCTTGAAATCCTGCGCACCAATCTGCGCAAGGGCGACGCCATCACCCATTACCTGCCCGCCCAGTGCGCGATTCTGCTTCCCACGGCGGATTACGAGAGCGGTTCGGTGGCCGTCGAGCGCATCAAGCGCGTGTTTTACCAAAAGTACCCCAGCTCGAACATCATTTTCAACTACCGGCTTGCTCCCCTTAAAATGGAAAACGGATAAAAGCCCGGGCAAATCATTTGATTGTCCATGCAAGGCGCGCGCCAGGCGGAGTTTTTAACGCCGGAGCGGGCCTTTTGCTTATCTGCCGCCTGTCATTTTTTGATTGGTACACACGTATATATAGCTGTACGCTATCACATTTGGCCGTGGGGGTGTCTGTGTGGTTTGGGGAGATGCGCGATTCAGCGAAAGAAATGCGCCCCGGCAGGAATCTGTCCGCGTCGCTGCCGGGGCATTGGGGGAACCGGCGCGCCGCGAGGAATGGCTGCCGCGCGGGTCGGACGGGCACGCCGCGCTTCATTGCGTTCAGGTGTTGCGCGAAGAGGATACGACTGTGTGTGCGGACGCGGCTGCCGCGCGCGCCGCAATGGATGAGGGTCTGTCTTTTGAGATATGCAGTTCGGTTGGAAACAACGCGGTTGCCGCGCGCGCCGCAATGGATGAGGAGCTGCGCGCAACGGGGATTGTCCGTTTTGCCTACGACGCGGAATTGGACGAACTGATGGCGCTGCGCGAGCTGGACGCGCGCGTCGTCGCCGCCTTTTCCGCGGGCGAATACGGCTCGTTGATGCGCGCGGTGCTCGCCGCGGGCGGACGTTCGGGCTCCGCGGCGACCCGGCTCGGGCGGTTGTGGTATGCCCGCGCGCCCCATTGCGCGGACGGCCCCCGCGGGTACGTCGGCGTATTCTTCCCCACCGACGCGCAGAACGAATCCCATCTGGACACCGCGGACGATTTGGCGTATACTGGATGCTGCGACGAGGAGCGGCGGCGCTTGGAGCGGTATCGTCTTCTGGGCGAGGACGCGGGCGTGCTGACGTTTGATTATGATCCGGATTCGGATACGCTTTTGTATTCGGTATGTCCCGCGGACGGCATGCGGGTGGAGAACGCGGTGCGAGGCTATCTCGCCAATCTGCCGACGTGCGGGCGAATCGCGCCGGAATTCCGCGAGGTGTGCCGGACAAACCTTCTGCGCGCCATGAACGGGCCCGCGCGCGGTTCGTTCGAGTATCGCGCGGACTTTTTTGGTGAAGGCTATCGATGGTACAGGCTGCGCTATGTGAGCGTGGCGGATGCGGGCGGCACGGTGTCCCGCGTGGTCGGCCGCGCGGACGAGATCGAAAATGAAATGGCCGACCGTGCGGAGCTTCTGAAAAACGCGCTGACCGACGCGGTGACCGGCCTCTACAACCGCCGGGCGGTGCAGCGGCTCATCGAATCCGCCCTGGCCGAACCCTCGGTTTCCCGCTGGGACGCCCTGTTCATGATCGACATCGACGACTTCAAGCGGATCAACGATACCCTCGGGCACCTGCGGGGGGATGCGGTGCTTTCGCGGGTTGCGGACGCCATCCGCGCCGTCTTCCGCGCGGAGGACATCAAGGGCCGCTTCGGCGGCGACGAGTTCATCGTGTACATGCGCTCGTTCGCCGACCCCGCGCTCCCGGGCGCCGTCGCGCGCAGGTTCATGGATTACCTGGTGGCGGAGCGCGCCGGGGTGAGCTGTTCCGTGGGGTTCGCGCTGGTGAGGGAAAAATCAAGGTTCGAGGACGTGTTTGCCCGCGCGGACGAGGCGCTTTACCGGGTGAAGCACGTGCACAAGCTCCGCCGCGCGATGGGCGGCGAATGACAGGATAGCCCAAATTACAAAAAGAGAAAAACGAACGGCCGCACGCGGCGAGGAGGACACACGATGCCCGAAACAGGTCTCAAAAATTATCAGTCCATTCCATTCTGGAGTTGGAACGACAAACTGGAGCCGAATGAGCTCCGCAGGCAGATCCGAGAAATGAAAAAAGCCGGCATCGGCGGCTTTTTTATGCACGCCCGCGGCGGACTCCTTACCGAATACATGGGCGAGGATTGGATGAAGGCGGTGGAGGCCTGCATTGACGAAGCGGAAAAGCAGGACATGAACGCCTGGTGCTACGACGAAAATGGCTGGCCCAGCGGATTTGCGGGCATGAAGCTTCTGGAGGATCCGGCAAACCTCGCGCACTACCTCACGCGGGAGACGCGGGCGTTCGACCCCGCGGCGCTGGCTTGCTACCGGGTGACGGACGGGCGCATCGCGCGGGTTTACAAGGACGACGGGGCGGACTGCCTCTGCCTGTACGACAGGGTGAACGCCTCGGTGGTGGATATCCTCAACCCCGACGTGGTGAAAAAGTTCATCGACGAAACCCATGAAAAGTACTACGCGCGCTTCGGCAAGGATTTTGGCCGGGTGATGGCGGGCTTCTTCACCGACGAGCCCCAGTATTTCCGCTGGGACACGGCCTATTCGCCCATGCTCCTGTCCATTTACCGGGGCCGCTACGGCGAGGACATTCTGGACGAGCTGGGCGCGCTTTTCGCCGACTGCGCGCAGGCGCGCAGGCTTCGCTTCCGCTACTGGCGGCTCATGAACGAGCTGTTTACCGAGAACTTCGCGGGCCAGATTTACAAGTGGTGCACCGCCCACGACTGCATGCTCACCGGGCACGCCATCGAGGAGCGCGATCTGTACGGTCAGATGATCGCCTGCGCCGGCATTATGCCCTTTTATGAGTACGAGCACATTCCGGGCATCGACTGGCTCGGGCGCGAAATCGACACAGAGGTCGCGCCCCGGCAGGTGTTTTCCGCCGCGCAGCAGCTGGGCAAAAAGCAGGTGCTCACGGAGACGTTCGCCTGCGCGGGCTGGGATGTGACGCCCAGGGAGCTCAAGCGCATCGCCGAATGGCAGTACGTCAACGGCGTCAACCTCATGTGCCAGCACCTCTATCCCTACTCCATCCGGGGCCAGCGAAAGCGCGACTATCCGGCGTTTTATTCCGAGCACAATCCCTGGACCACCGAATTTAGGCACTTCAACGATTACTTCACGCGCCTCGGGCACATGCTGGCCGAGAGCCGCGAGGAGGCGGAGGTGGCGGTGATCCACCCCATCCATTCCGCATATTTCAAATACGACCGCCACAACCGGGAGACCATTGCGGCCCTCGAAAAAAAGTGCGGCATGCTCGCGGAGCGGCTGGGCGCGGCCAACATCGGCCATCACTTCGTGGACGAGCGACTGCTCGAAAAGTACGGCTCCGTGGAGGAGAACCGGCTCATCATGGGCGCGTGCGCCTACAAGTACGTCGTCGTCCCGGACATGGAGGGTCTCGACGGCTCGACGGTGGAGCTGCTGGATGAGTTCCTGCTCGGCGGCGGCAAGATGTGGCTTCAGGGTGCGTGCCCTGCCTGCGTCGACGGCGAGGAGGTCGAGCTGGGCTACGCCTCCAACGTCAAGTTCGACGAGATGAAAAACCCCGCCTGCCAGATCAGCAACGCCGGAACGGACGTGCGCTCCACCCTTCGGCGCGCCTCGACGGGCGACTTCCTCTATGCCGTCAATCTCTCAAAGACCGTCGAGTACGACGTCGAATACCGCGTCCGCGCGGCCGGGCTTTCAAAGCTCGACCTCGAGACGGGCAAGACGGAAAAGGTCTATTTCAAAAAGGACGGCGCGTACGTCGTCGTGGCGCTTAAGTTCGCGCCCGGAGAGTCCGTGGTGCTGCTGCTGGACGGCGCGGCGAGCGCGGAAGCGCCCGCAAAGCCTGGGAAGTTGAAGCCCTTGCCCGTCGAGCTCGAGATCGTCCGGGCCGACCCAAACAGCCTCACGCTCGACCGCGCGCGGCTTTCCTACGATGGAAAGGAGTATACGGAGGCGCTGCCCATCATGGCCGTTTCCGACCGGCTTCTGCGCGAACGGACGAACCGCACAATCTGGTTGAAGTACGTCTTCACGGTGGACGAAATGCCCGCGCGGCTGTCCGTGGAGGCGGAAAAGATGGCGGCAAGAGCGGTGTTCCTCAACGGCGCGGCACTGACGCTTTCGGGCGCGGGCGAAATCGACCGTTCAAACGTCGTCGCGGACATCCTTTCCGATGTCAAAATCGGCGAAAATGAGCTGGTGTTCGAGATCGAATACGCCCAGTCGGAGCACGTTTACCGCGTGTTTGGCGGCGTGTATTACGACCACGACGGCGGCACGGAGAGCCTCATCAACTGCCTGAGCTATGAAACGGACGTGGAATCCGTTTACCTGCGCGGCGATTTTGGCGTGACCGCGGCCTTGGAAAAGGGCGAAAAGGACACCCGCATCTCGAATAACGGGAAGTTTGCCGTCGTTAAATCCCAAAAGCGCGTCCGCGCCGATCGTCTGCTTGAGTGCGGCTATCCGTTCTTCTCCGGCGAGATGACATTCCGCACAGCCGTCGAGGCAACGGGCGGCGAGACGCGGATGAAGCTTTCCGGCCGGTACGCCGTGGCGAAGGTTAAGATCGGCGAGCGGGAGAAGGTGGTCATGTTCTCCGACACCGCGGATGTGATGGGCATGCTGAAGCCCGGCGCCAACGATGTGGAAATCACCCTCATCTGCGCGCGGCGCAACACGCTGGGGCCGTTCCACTTCGCCGCCGATCCGGAGCCGTTCGGCGTCGGGCCGGATACGTTCTCGCTTTACGGAACCTGGAAGGACGGGAAATCCCCGCAATACGCCGACCGGTACGCGTTCGCGTTCTTCGGGCTGACGGGAATTTCAATTGGATAAAGGCAACACCACCCAAATCCTACGCGGGGCGGACGGCGGTATTTCCGCCGTCTCGCGCCCGCAGAATTCTTGACGCAGGCGGAAAGTCCGCCCCTGGCCGCTGCGCCGTCGAATTCTGCATGCACACTCTGCGGGGGCGGCACTGCCGCCGAAAATTCATCTCGCCGGCACGCGCAGCCTTTGTGCGGTGTTGCCCTAAAATTCCCCTCGGCGACCACGCGGCCGCCCATGGCCCCCAGCGTGCCCCAAACGACGCCCACCCCGGCGCCCACAATCAATCCGGGCATTTTACAGCCGCCCGCCCTCAAAATTCCGTAGATGAAAAGCAGCCCTCAACGCGGGGGGCGGCGCGTTCTTTCCCGGTCACACGGCCGTTTCCGCCGGGCGGTTCGCGATGTCGCATGCGGTCGCCTTGGGGATGGTGCCGCAAAAGCGCGTAAACGGACAGTCGGGATCGAGCCGGATGTCGCCGCCCGCCTCGCGCACGATCCGCTGGACGGTGGAAAGAC
This sequence comes from Bacillota bacterium, assembly GCA_023435435.1. Taxonomy (GTDB): domain Bacteria; phylum Bacillota; class Clostridia; order Christensenellales; family Aristaeellaceae; genus RUG11247. Next base: position 14,503 of record JAEYRW010000165.1, read on the forward strand.
CCATGCCGCGGCCCTCGCCCTTGGTGGAGAAGCCCGTCTCGAAGATTTTTTCGCGCAACTCCTCGGGAATTTTGCGCCCGTCGTTTTCCACGGAAAATACATGCTCGCGCACGTTTTCCGACAGGGAAACCGTGAGCCTGCGCGGGCCGGAGGGCCCCAGCGCCTCGACGGCGTTGTCGATGAGGTTGCCCAGCACCCGGCACATCTCCCAGCCCGGCACGCCCAGTCCGTCCCAGCGCGAGGTAATGTCGGCCTTGAACTGGATGCCCTTCTCCTCGCAGTCCGCCATCTTGGCGGCGATGAGCGCGTTGATGGCAGGTACGGCGGTCTTGAGCGCGCGCCCCACCCTTTGCAGATCGCCGTACACCTTGTCCATGTATTCGAGGGCGGACTGGCTGTCGCCGAATTCCGTCAGGGAATAGACCACCTGGATGTGGTTCATGAAGTCGTGCCGCTGGGCGCGCAGCGTAGAATTGAGGGTCTCCAGCTCCCGGTACGCGTCCTCAAGCATCTGCCGTTGGCTGGAGATGCGGCGCGCGGAGTACGCCTCGCGGATGTCCACCACCGCGCCCCAGATGACCACCAGCGACGTCGCGCCGATGACCGCGCGCTCGATGGGCCCCGTGAGGTGGAATCGCGCCGCCACGAGGGCGTACACAGCGACGCCCAGCGCCGCCAGAATCTGAACGGCGTTGATGACGATGGCGGAACGGGTGAGCTTTTGAAGGCTCATCCGCCGCCCCGATGAGGTTTGCATGCGCGCCTCCCCCGGCGCTTTTTCGGAGATTCCCCCGGCGCGCCGCAACAAAATTCATAATCTTATGCTATTATAGCATCCGAACCAATCGAATTCAATGGAGGGATGCCCCATGAACGCGCGGAAGATCAGGCGGCTCGCCTACGGAGGACTTTTGACGGCGGTCATCGCCGCGCTCACCGCCTACGTCAAGGTCCCGATCCCGGGCGGCTACTTTCATCCCGGCGACGGCGCCATCGCTCTTGCCAGTGCGCTCCTCGGCCCCTACGCCGCCATTCCCGCCGCCCTCGGCTCCTTTCTGGCGGACGTTTTGAGCGGCTATCTCCAGTATGCGCCTTATACGCTGGTCATCAAAGGCCTCATGGGCTTTGTGGCGGGCTGGGGGCTCATGTCGTGCAGGCTCTGCGTCAAATCGGTCCTCGCCCTCGTCTGCGCCGGCGCGATCCTCGTGGGCGGCTACTTTGCCACCGACCTCATCATGGGCGGCATCGGCCTTGCCTGGGCAGACCTTCCCTGGAACGCCCTCCAATTGGTGATCTTCCTCGTCTCCGGCGTGCTGTTCATGGTCACGCGCATCTCAAATATTGCAAAAAAGCTGTAAATTGACTGCGGGGTGCGGAAGGAGACGTTTGATGCGGGGAAGGGATCGAATCGACTACGCCAACTGGATTCCCCAAAAAATGGTGACGGTTTCGGGGAGGATGGGGATTGCCCTCGCGCTGGCATCTGCCGGGAGCTTTTTCGTTTCAGGCGGCGGTTTGTTCGCGGTTTTGCGCGCGGTGCTCGGCGTGGCGGCGCTTCTCGTCCTCCTTCTTTTCGGCTACCTGTTCAGCGCCCGATGGATGCTCTCCTACGAGGGCGGCGGCGTGCAGGGAAAAATCCTCGACAATGTGCTTTCCTACCTCGACTGGGACGGCAACGGTGCGCTTTTGGACATCGGCTGCGGAAGTGGCGCCATGACCGTCAAGGCGGCGAAGCAGTACCCCAACGCGCGCCTGGTCGGCATGGATTCCTGGGGCGCCATATGGGACTACGCCAAGGAGCAGTGCGAGCAAAACGCACGGTTGGAGGGCGTAGCGGAGCGCGTCCGATTTGTAAAGGGTGACGCCGCCCGTTTGGACTTTGCCGACGGAAGCTTCGACGCCGCCGTGAGTAACTTTGTCTTTCACCAAGTGCGAACGCAGCCCGACAAGCTCAAGCTCATTTCCGAGGCCCTGCGCGTGTGCAAGCCGGGTGCGCCCTTCGCGTTTGAGGATATCTTTTTTTCGCCCAGGAGTTACCCCGATCGGGAAGCTCTGCTTCGCGCCTTGGCCGCCCAAGTGCGGGAAATCCGCTTTGTGGACACCCGGAACAACGACTTCGTGCCCGCGCTCCTGCGTACGCCCCTCGTCGCGGGGGAGATGGGGCTCATTTGCGGGAAAAAGTGACGCACGCCGTTCGTTTGTTGTTATTTTATCGCCGCGCCTCTCATAACAGGGCGCGGCGATTGACATGATATGGCTGAGGGTATATAATGTGAAATTGAAATCCGAATTCAGTTTCATATTCTGGAGGATATCATGAAAAGCAAGGTTCTGATGCTCGCGCTGTCACTGGCGCTTTTGACAAGCTGCATGGCGTTTCCCGGTGCGGGCGAGACCAATCTCAGCGTGGTCGTCACCGACTTTCCCTGCTACGACTTTGCGCGCGCGGTGATGGGGGACGCGCGGAATATCACGCTTCTCATCAAGCCCGGTCAGGAGGTGCATTCCTTCGATCCCTCGCCCGAGGACATCGTGTCCGTGATGGACGCGGATCTGTTCATCTACATCGGCGGCGAGTCGGATGTGTGGGCGGACGACATCCTTCAGTCCCTGGGGAGCGACGCCCCGGCGGTGGCGCGCATGTTCGACGCGGTCGATCCCCTCGAAGAGGAGACGGTGGAGGGCATGGAATCCGGCCACGACGACAATACCCATCTGGGCGACGAGGCCGAGGCGTACGACGAGCACATCTGGACCTCCCCCGTCAACGCGGGCAAAATGGTCTACTTCATTCGGGACAAGCTTTCTGCCCTCGATCCTGAAAACGAGAAAATCTATACCGCCAACGCCGACGCCTATGTCGCGGACATCATGGCGCTTGATACCGCCTTCCGCAACGTGGTGGAGAACGCCGCGCGCCGGGAGTTTGTCTTCGGTGACCGCTTTCCGTTCCTGTACTTCGCCCGGGAGTACGGCATCACCTACTACGCGGCTTTTCCCGGCTGTACCAGCGAGACGGAGCCCAGCGCCCAGACCGTGACGTTCCTGGTGGACAAGATTGCGGCGGACGGCGTGCCCGCGGTCTATCAGATCGAGCTTTCCACCGGGAACATCGCAAAGACGCTTTCCGCGGAGACGGGCGCGGAAATTCTCACGTTCCACTCCCTCCAGAACGTGACCCAATCGGAGTTTGAAGCGGGGGAGACGTATGTTTCCATCATGTGGAAGAATGTGGAGGCGCTTGAAAGAGGGCTGAACTGATGCGCGGCGAATATTCCACCCGCCAAAGGCGCGACGTTTTGAAGTTTCTCACGGAAAACGCCATGCGTCACTATACGCTGGACGAACTCAGCCAGGCGCTGCACGAGGACGGGATCACCGCGGGCAAGACCACGGTGTACCGCTTTCTGGAGCAGCTGGCCGAGCAGGGCCGCGTGCGCAAATACCAGAACGAGGCGGGCTTTCTGTATCAGTATCTGGAGGATGACGCGGGCTGCGACGCGCACCTGCACCTCATGTGCCGCGCGTGCGGGGAGCTTTTCCACGTGGACTGCGAGCTGGTGGGGATGCTTGCCCGGCACATCCGGGGGGAGCATGATTTCGTCATCGACCCGAAGCAATCGGTGCTCGTGGGGATCTGCGGCGCGTGCGCCGCGCGGACGGGGGAGGATGCGGATGGCGCTCATCGCACTTGAAAAGGCGCAAATCAGCTATGAGGGCGTCACCGCCGTGCGGGACGCCAGCTTTGCCGTCGAGAAGGGCGACTATCTGGTCATCATCGGCGAAAACGGCTCGGGCAAGAGCTCGGTCATGAAGGCGATGCTGGGGCTTGTAAAGCTTAAAAGCGGGCAGGTGTGCTATGGGGACGGGCTGAAGCGCAATCAGATCGGCTACCTTCCCCAGCAGACCCAGGTGCAGCGCGACTTTCCGGCCTCGGTGGAGGAGGTCGTTTTTTCCGGACTCGTGAGCCGCGCGGGCGGACGTTTTTTCCTTTCCGGGGCCCTCAAGGCCCGCGGGCGGGAGAGCATGGAGATGGTGGGTGTCGCCGCCCTGCGCAAAAAGCCCTACCGCGCGCTTTCCGGCGGACAGCAGCAGCGGGTGCTGCTGGCGCGGGCGCTGTGCGCGACGGATTCGCTCCTTCTTTTGGACGAGCCCGTGACGGGTCTCGATCCCCAGGCGACGGAGGAGATGTACGACATCATCAAATCGCTCAATGACCGTGGGGTGGCCGTCGCGGCCATTTCACACGACGTGAAGGGCGCGCTGCGGGACGCCAGGCACGTGCTGGTGATGAACAATACGGTGGGGCGGTTTTTGACCGCCGGGGAATACGTTGCGGAGGCGGGCGCATAATGGAACCGGAAGTCTCCGCGCGCAGGCGCTGGTCGGCGGGGCTCGGGCTTTTGATCGTGGTGTTCGGGGTTCTCGCCGTGCTCGCGCGCGGCGAGATCGGGCACGCGTTTTCTGAATTCGGGCGGTATCTGGGGTATCCCTTCATCCGCCGCGCGCTGGTGGTGGGGCTGGCGGTTTCGCTGTGCGCGGCGCTGCTGGGCGTGTCGCTGGTGCTTAAACGGTATTCCATGATCGGTGACGGGCTTTCCCACGTGGGGTTCGGCGCGCTGGCCATCGCGACCGCGCTGGGCTCCGTGCCCGCGACGAGCGCCTATGGCGGTGTTGCCGCGTGGATTTCCCAGCGGCCCATGGTTTTTACCACCTTCGTTGTGGTAATTCTGGCCTTTCTTTTGCTCAAGCTCAACGCGTCCAGCCGCATCAAGGGCGACGCGGCCATCGCGCTTCTGGCCACCGGCGCTCTCGCCGTGGGCGTGGTGGTGGTCTCCACCACCAAGGGCATCAACATCGACATCACCAACTATCTCTTCGGTTCCATCCTCTCGGTCTCCCCGGGGGATGCGGTCTACGCGACCCTCGTATCCCTGGCTGTGGTTGGACTCTTTGTCGTTTCCTACCGGCGGCTCTTTGCCGTGACCTTCGATGAGAACTTTGCCCGCGCCACCGGCACCCCGGCATCCTTCTACAACATGCTCCTGGCGATTTTAACCGCCGTGACCGTGGTCATGGGCATGCGTCTCATGGGGACCATGCTCATCTCCTCTCTCATCATCTTCCCGGCGCTCACCTCCATGCGCGTGTTCTCGCGGTTTTTTCAGGTGGTCGTCTCGGCCGCCGTCGTCTCCGCCGCCTGCTTTATCGTCGGGCTCATGCTTTCCTGCGTGTATTCTCTTCCCACCGGCGCGGGCGTCGTCTGCGTCAACATCGTCCTCTTCGGCGTGTTCCACTTCGTGGGGAAGGCAAGGGGGATCCGGTGAGAACGCCGAGGGGATACGAAGAGAACGCCGAGGGCGCTGCCCTCGGGCTCCCGCCAAAGGGACACTGTCCCTTTGGAATCCCGGACTTGGTGTGAATTTTATCATTTAGCTGCCGGATCGCCCGGGGGCCCAGACCCCGGGACCGGGACGGCGTTTGGGGGAGTGGCGCGGCTCGAAAATTAACTTGCGCGCGCAATGCTTTCTGTGATATACTGACAAACGAAGCAGAAGCGACCACTTCTCACCGCACGGCCTCGGTTGTGCCGGTTTTCATAAGATAAAACGGGTTTGTTTTATTGAGGTGGCGCACTGTGCCACTCTTTTTTTGAATTCGGATAAATGGATTGGGAGGTGTATCCGCATTAACGATCTGATGATTAATGAGGAGATCCGCGACCGCGAGGTGCGATTGGTGGATCAGAACGGCGCTCAGCTGGGCATCATGCCCACGCGGCAGGCGCTCGAACTGGCGGAGGAGAGGCAGCTTGACTTGGTCAAGATCGCTCCGACCGCGCGTCCGCCCGTATGCAAATTGATGGACTATGGCAAATTCAAGTTCGAGCAGTCGAAGAAGGAACGCGAAATCCGCAAGAATCAAAAGATCATCACCATAAAGGAAGTGCGCCTTTCCGCCACCATCGAGGACCACGACGTGGACGTGAAGTTCAGAAACGCCGTAAAGTTTTTGAAGGACGGCGACAAGGTCAAGGTCAACATCCGCTTCCGCGGCAGGCAGATCACCCATTCCGAAATCGGTCTTCAGGTGATGAACGATTTCGCCGAAAAGATCAAGGAGTTTGGCATCGTCGAGCGCCGTCCGCTCATCGAGGGGCGCAACATGACGATGATTCTCTCACCGCGCGACGAGAAATAAGCCGCGCAAACGCGAAAGGAGGAACCACCCATGCCCAAGATGAAGACCCGAAAGGGCGCGGCGAAGCGCTTCAGCCTGACCAAGTCCGGCAAGGTCAAGCGCGCGCAGGCGTTCAAGCGCCATATCCTCACCAAAAAGCCCACCAAGCGCACCCGTAATCTGCGCAAGGCCGCGTATCTCACCACCACCGAAGGCAAGACCATGAAAAAGCTCATTCCGTACAAGTAAGGGGGCGAACAGAGTATGGCAAGGATCAAGCGTGCAGTCAACGCACAGAAAAAACGTCGCAAGATGATAAAGCTCGCCAAGGGTTATGTTGGCGCGCTCAGCAAGCAGTACCGTGCAGCCAGCGAGCAGGTTCGCCGCTCCCTCCGGTACGCATATATCGGCCGCAAGCAGAAGAAGCGCGATTTCAGAAGCCTCTGGATCGCCCGCATCAACGCCGCGGCCCGCATCAACGGCCTCTCCTATTCGAGGCTCATCAACGGCCTCAAGAAGGGCGGCATCGACATCAACCGCAAGATGCTCTCGGAGCTCGCCATTTCCGACGCGCAGGCGTTCACCGCGCTGTGCGACAAGGCCAAGGAGGCCAAGTAAGGCCGTCATCCATTCCCCTCGAAGCAATCGCAAAGGCGCTTCCGGGGGGTTTTTTTCTTTTTGAGGGGAGGAAAACCAAGATGGAAGTTCGCATATGCACTTCGGCGGATGTTCCGGCGCTCGCCCGAATGAACCGCATGCTCATCGAGGACGAGCGCGCGGAAAACGATATGACCCTTTCCCAACTGGAGGCGCGCATGGCGGGCTTTCTCGCGGGGGACTACCGCGCGTTCCTGTTCGGGGCGGCGGGGGAGGAAGTCGGCTACGCGCTTGTGAACCTGTCCGCATCCCCTCTCTACCTGCGCCAGTTCTTCATCCGCCGGGAAAAACGCAGAAGCGGCCACGGCCGGACCGCGTTTCAGGCGCTGCTTAAGCACCTGAACGCCCAAACCATCGACATCGACGTCTTGGTCTGGAACGGGGCGGGCCGCGCCTTCTGGCAATCCCTCGGCTTTCAGGAACGCTTTGTCAGCATGCGTTACCAGACCCCGTAGCCCTGTTTGATCTCTCCCCCCAAAAGCAAACTCGGCGGAGCGGGGTTTGAGTTCCCGCGCCGCCGACGGACAATGTGAAACTTTCCACCCAGTCTGGGATTCCAAAGGGACATTGACCCTTTGGCGGGAGCGCGCGGGCAGAGCCTTCGCCGTTTTTTCCCCGTTAGATCCTCGAATGCACGACCTCGTTCATGTCGGCGGACTTCTGGAGCGCCTCCATGAGCTTGACGACGCGCATCATCTGGGGATGGGTAACGAGCTGTTTTGCCTCGCCCGCGACGGCCTTTTTGATGTTGCGGTAGTAATCGCGTACATCGCTTTCCACGCGGGGGAGGGGATAGCGCTTGATGGTCTCCTCGGTGCGGGGGGCCATCGTCTTGGTCAGGCCCGCGGCGGTCACCACCGGCACGGCGTCGCGCTTTTCCCAGTCGGAGACCTTGACGATCTCGCCGTTCAGGGCCCAGTCGTTGATGATGGCGGTGCCGTTTTCACCCTGGACGTACCAGCGCGGGAGGTTGATGAAGTTGCTGGTGCCGACCTCAACCTGGGCGGTGAGACCGCTCGCGAAGGTAATGATGACCTTGAAACCGTCGTCCACCTCGTCGTTGGTGACGTGGGAATTGACGTTGTAGACAGAAATGACGTCCTCGGGCACGATCTGAAGAAGCTGATCGAGCATGTGGACGCCCCAGTCGAGGATCATGCCGCCGCCCTGGAGCTTGGTGTTGCGCCAGTCGCCGGGCACGCCGCGGGAGCCGTGCACGCGGGACTCGATGTTGAACACGCGGCCCAGCGTCTTTTCCTCGCAGAGCTTTTTCACGACGAGATAGTCCTCGTCCCAGCGCCGGTTCTGATGAACGGAGAAAATTTTGCCGTACTTCTTGGCGGCGTCGATCATCGCTTGCAGGTCATCCGAGGACAGGGTCACCGGCTTTTCGCTGATGACGTTTTTCCCGGCCTTCATGGCCTCGATGGCGATGGGCCTGTGAAAGTCGTTGGGCGTCGCGATGGTGACCAGTTCGATGGCGGGGTCTGCCAAAAGCGCCTCGAGTGTGGGATAGGCCTTCATGCCCTTTTCCTCGGCCTCCTGAAGCCGATCCGCGCGGATGTCGTAGATGCCGGAGATGGTAAACAGCTCGGGCATTGTCTTGATCTTGTCGACGTGCCAGTGCCCCATTCCGCCGTAACCGATAAGCGCCCAATTCATTAAGCAAGTACCTCCATTGTTGTTTGAAAAGCCCAAACCATTATAGCATCAGATCATCCTGAAAGAAAGAAGTTCCTTGCCTCAATTTTGGCTTCCTCGTGCGGAATCTTGCGGTTTTTTTATGGTAAATACCGTCAGTCCAGCGCCAGCGACAAATATCCCGGCCCGTCCGTCCCGGCCGGCTGGGGAATGAGCCACCGGATCATCCCGAACGGCAGGCTGTTTCCCGGCAAACGGACGCGGTAAGACGCCGCCCCCGCGGCCCGATGAAGGATGGACAGCGCGTCGGAAATTCCCATCCCCAGAAGCGCCAGCTCGCGAACGAGCACGCCGTCTCCGCACCGCTCCCAAAGTGCGCAGCCGACACCCTCGCCCAGCGTGAGCTTGGTCAGATTCATTCCCTCGCACGCGAAGGCCACGGCCCCTTCGTCCCACAGCGCGTAAAGCCCGGTTGCGGCAAAGGCCGCGTCCCGCATGCGCATGTACGTTCTCGGCTTGCAGGGCTCGAAGGCGCCCCCCGCCGGGAAGGGCGCCAGCGCGCGCGCCGCATAGTCCTTCACGTCGATGGAGAATGCCGTCCGGTACCCGCGCTTCGCGTAGTAACCGAACAGTCCCTCGGACGCGGGCACGAGAACGGACGCCGCGTCGCCGCGGGCGGCCATCTCCTCGTGCGCCCTGAAAAGAAGTTCCGTGGCGACGCCCCGGCCCCGAAAGGCAGGGTCGGTGGCCACGGCATAAACGTAGCGCGCGGGATATTCCGCGCCGCGTGCGATGAGGGTCATGGGCAGCATGGAGAGCATGCCGCACAGAATGCCGTCCTCAACGGACACCAGCATGTTTTCGTCCTCGTGTCTGCGCGCGAAATAGCCCTCGACGGCTTCGGGCGGGTCCCCGAAGATCAGGGCCCATAAGGCCATGAGCCGCGGACGGTCGCCCGGCTCGGCAAAGCGAATCATTTTGTCACTCCCTCAAAATCGCCGCATATTTGTCCACGAGCCGCAAGGGATCGTAGGAAAGCTTCGCCTTGCGCAGACCCTCCACCCCCGCGTCCTCCTCGCGGTCGACGAACCGATAGTCCGCGCAGTTGTGCCTGACAAACTCGCGGTTGATGATCTGATATGCCCCCTGCACGTCGGCAAACGCCTTTTCAAAGTGCACGAGGAACGTGTCGTCCGAAAGCGGATCGCCGATGGAAAAGGCCGTCACCCGCCCGCCCGCGCGGATCAGCCCGCCCGAAAGCCCCAGCTCGTCAAAGTGCCGCATCGCCTGCTCCACGGCACAGTATTCGCCGCTCAGGAGCTCATCCTGCTTGTCGTCGGAAGCAAGGTTCCATTCGAGGTTCATCCGCCGGACGGCGTCGAGATTTGACCCGGTGATGGGCTCATAGGTCCAGTCCGGGTAAGCTTCCACAAACCGGTTGATGTGGTTGCGCTTGGCGGCGAGTTTTTTGCCGGCGAGCGTCGAAAGCCGCTCGGCCTCATAGAGATAGTCCGCGTTTTGCCGGCAGGGAATAAAGTCAAACCTGCCCGGATAATTTTCTTCGAGCCATTCCTTGTCGCCCTGAAGCAGTGTGTTGAACCGAAGCGTGGTTCCGTGTTCCTTCGCGTCCTGGAAAATAGCCTCGACCACCGGCAAAAGCGGCCCGCGCCCGGTGGGAAAGAGGTAGCTTCCGCCGTCGGTTTCCGCCTTGATGACGGCGTAGTCGTCCACGCGCGCCGCGCGATAGGCGAAAAGGTAGCGCCAGACGTAACAGGTCGTAAAACTGTAGTCGAGGGAAGTGCGTCCGCCCAGCCGGAACAACTCCGTCAGCCAATCCCGATCCTTCAGCGTGATTTCATGAAAGTGAAGTGCCAATCAAAATTTACCCCTTTTCACGCGTCATTTGCGCCTATTATAGCAGATAACCTACCTTCAAGATACCGCACGCCACGTAAAATGAAGCGTCACACCCAAAAGTAAAATCGGTCGGCCGGGGGCATAGGCCCCCCGACCGACCGACGGATTCGTCCCAGTATGAGGTCCTCAAGGGCGCCAGCCCTTGAGCGGGAGCGCGAGGGCAGAGCC
>JAEYRW010000166.1 GCA_023435435.1 Bacillota bacterium
TCCGGCTCGCGCCCAACGTAAAATAGCGGTCGATGACCGCGCGGTCGTCCGGCGGCGTGATGTACAAAAGAACCTCCCCCGCAAGGGCCGCCCGGTCGACGGTTTCCAGAATGTCCGTGACATACCCCGCCTCGACTTCGGAAAGGAACGTGGAACCGCCGGTCAATTGGACGCTGTTCACGCCGCAATTTGCCACCGCGTAAGAAATGATCTCCGCCACGTCCTCGGGCGCCGGCACCGACGGCTGCTTCCCGCCCCGCCGGGCAAGCGCCTCACTCTGCCCGCCGGAAAAGCAGAACTGGCAGGCCTTTCCCGCCACGGCGTACTCACAGGGCCACAGGCACTGGAATGCCACCCAGTCGCAGCCCTGCAAAACCGCGTTCCCCAGAAAGGGGAGCCCCGACCGCGTCCGCTGCCCGAAAAAATCCGTGCCCGGCAAAAACGAAACCGGACATACTTCTTCATTTTTATACAGCAGCACGGGCTCCCCGTCCGAAAGCGCCAGCCGGAAGTCCGTGCGCATGTCCGCCATGTATTTGAAGAGCTTCAGATTGTCCCAGGAAAACAGCGACGAAAGCGTGGACAGGTGCATGCCAAGGTCGGTGGCCATGACGATGGTGCCGTCCGGGAGCTTGAAACAGTTGCATTGAAGCGCGTTGGGGCCCAGCCGGAAGCGCCCGCCGAATTTCCGGTACACCGCCCGGTCGATGGAAAGCCCCCGGCTGACCACCAGGCACTTCAGGTCCACCGCGTCGATCTCGCGCCCGTCCCACAGATATTTCACGCGCATCCCTCCCCCCGGGGCCATTATAGCACGCGCTGTCCGGAGAAAAAACGCACGATATTGCCAAAATGTCAGGAGTTTATTGATGTGTTCCGGAAACGCCGTCAAACCCCAGCAAGCTCCGGCGGCAGGAGGGCGCGGAACAACTCGACTGCGCGCAGGGGATGCCGCACGGCGTCGAATGTCGCGTCCAGTCCGTGGGCGTCGAAAATCGCGCCGTACAGATCGTTTCCGAAGGCATAGATTCGTCCGTGCGCCAGCGTCCGGCCCCCGTGGACCGGGTTCCACCAATCCCCCTCGAACCGCTCCCACGCTTCGCGCGCCGACGCGCCGCCTTCGTTCATGGCACGAAGCGTCGAAAAGAACATCTCGACGGACTCGGCAAACCGCGCGTTCCAATGGTCCATCGCGGACGCGTCCAGCCCCGCGCATTCCGGCTCGCCCGGGCGCACGGGTTTCGAGAGCACGCCGCGCGCGTTGTTCATGAATTTGACCGCCAATCCCTCGCCGGAAAACGTGAATACGAAGAGCTCCGCGGGCGTCAACGAATCGATAAAGCTTCCCGCGAATTTTTGCATCGCGATGTGGTGCAGTTCGTGGGCCAGCACCGGGCGCAGCGCGCCGCCCGAAATGAGCGACAGCACATCCAGGTGCAGCGCGCCTTCGAACACATAGCCGTAGGACGGCCCGATGCCCAGCGTCAGCACGACGTCCACATCCCCGAGGCCGGGCTCGAACGGGAACGCCGCCCGAACGTCCGCGCAGATTTCCTGGCGTTCGGAGGGGCAGAGATTGCGCATGGCGTCGCAAAACCGCAGCTCCACCGCGTCCGGCGTCCGGAACGCCCCCTGCCAGAGAGGGAGCCTTTGGCGCAGCGCGTCCGGCCTGTCCGGGCAGAGCGCGGGGAGCGCGTCCGGGTCGGGCGCGGGAAGGGAGAGGAGAAACGCCATCATCGCCCGCCGATCCGCCCCGTAGCGCCGAAACTCAAAATCATAGTCCGGGTGCGCGAAAAGCGCCTCAATCTCTTCCCGCCCGGGCCTGTTCCCGCCCGCCAGCCGACGGAGGAGGTCGAGGGCCGGCTGGACGCTGGTCGCGCGCAAATTGATTTTCACGCAAATCCTCCCATTGCGCGATTCACGTCCCACACCCAGCCTTCCGGCACAGGCAGGTGAGAACCGTGCCGTCCTCGGGCACATAAACCGCGCCGCGTCCGCCCGAAATCACAGAAAATCCCCCGCGTGCCGCCCATTCCGCCAAACTGTCCGGCCCGAACGCCTCCCACCAGATTTTCCGGTGGGCAAACGGATAAAGCCGCGCCCCGTCGAGAAAGGCCGGGTGGCGCGCTTCGAGATAGTCCCGGTCGTGGCCGGAGAAGCTCAATTGTCCGCCCGGCGCGAGAACCCGCGCGGCCTCGGCAAGGAAGTTCTCCTTCGCCGCATCCTCATAGAGGAGCCCAAATGTCTGCGCCCACAGAATCACCACGTCAAACGTGGCGTCCGCGAAAGGGAAGTGCCCGCCGTCATAATGGTGAAAGGGGATCCCAATCCCCAATTCCACCGCGCGCGCTTTCGCGCCCTCGATTACGTTTTCGGAAATGTCGAGCCCCGTCACGCGGAACCCCAGCGCGTGAAGCGCAAACGCCTCCCGACCCATGCCGCAGCCCACGTCCAGCACCCGCGCCCCCACAGGAAACGCCCGCGCTGCCTTGGCCTCCCAAATCTTCAGCCGCCCGTCCCGGGGCATGTCCGCGAGGTTCTCCCCGTTTTCGTACCAATCCCGCACAGCGTCCATTTTTGACAAATCCTCCGCCTGCCGCGCCCGCTCGCGCGCCGCGGCGCTTTCGTCGCCCGGGTGGAGCAGGTTTACTGCCTTCACCGCGTAGTCGGCCGCTGCCATGGCGTGCTCCCGCATGTGCCGGACGGCCAGCGCCTGGCCCGCGCACCGGAGCGCCGCCTGACGCGCGCCCACCTCCGCCCGCGCCAGCGCGTGGATGGCGAAGCCCGCCGCGCGAATCTCCTTGACGCAGGCCCCGTCCGCCGCCGTCGGAAGCGCCGCCGCATCGAGGCCCGCAAGCGCGAGAATCCGCTTCGCCAGCGCGTCCGCCCACGCGGCGAGCGTCGGCTGCGAACAGCGCGCGCAGAGCGCGTCCAGCCTTTCGCGGCCCGCCGGATCGTCCCCGATTTTGATCTTCAAAGGGGTCACGGTCTCATCCCCCCGACGAGATTTCGCCCTTGGCGCGGAACCGCGCCTCATATTTGCCCAGCGCGCCGCAAAGCGCGTCGGCCGCGTCCAATCCCAGCACATCGGCGAGGTTCAGAAGCGCGAACACGCAGTCGCCAAGCTCCTCGCGAAGCCCGTTCCCCGCCGTCAGCGGGCGTTCGCCGTAGCCCGTCGCCTTTAAGATTTCCTTGGCCAGCTCGCCCAATTCCGACGCCGCGTCCAGCGCGCGCACCGCCGGGTCCCGGGAAAGCCCGTAGCGCGCCGCCGCCGTGCGCACGGTTTCCTGCGATTCTTTCATGCGTTTGCCAACCTTTCCGCCGCTTCGTCCGCTGAAACAGTTTACCATAAAAGAACCGGGGGAACAAGCGTTCCCCCGGCAAGCGGTTTTCTTAAAGCGTCCGAAGCCACGCGGCGATTTCGTCCATGTAGCCCAAATCCCACAAGAGCGAGCAGGACAGATACTTGTCGCGGATGTCGCGGGCACAGACAAAGGCGTCTGACACGTCTTCGGGCGTGAGGCCGATGTCAACGGGCTGCAGGGGCATGCCCGTGTCCGCCATGACGGACGCCACCCACGCGGAATCCGGCAGCTCCTCGCGGATGACCTCCTGAATGGCGTCCCAGTTTTTCAGAATCTTTTCAAGCCGCGCCGCGTGTTTGGCGGGATCGTTTTTGCCGGACTTTTGCTCGATGGCGATGATGGAGGGCGCGGTGGCGCCGAACACGCGCGCGACGTTTTCCGCCCACGCGGCATTGTTAAACGCCGCGACGGCGGCGCGCGCCTTCTCCCGGTCCGGCTTGATCTGACGGATGCGGTCGTAGATTTTGAAGGTCAGAAGCGTCCCGATGCCAACCTGAATGCCGTGCAAATCCGCGTGCTTGCCGGCCGCGAGGGCGCGCATCTCCCAGACGTGGGAGAAGTAATGCTCGAGCCCGGAGGCGGGGCGGGAAACCTGGGCATAGCTCATGGCCATGCCCGCCAGAACCAGCCCCTCGACGATGGAGCCGATGGCCTCGGGGTCGCGCTTTTTGATCCCGGGGGCGGCCGCCATGATTTTTTTGAGGGACGCGCGCATGAGCGCGGCCACGGCCTCGCAGTAATATTCCCCGGTGACGAGATGGGAGATCCGCCACTCGCACACGGAGATGTACTTGGCCACCATGTCGCCCAGTCCCGCCCAGAGCATGCGCATGGGCGCTTTGGCCATGATCTCGGTGTCACAGATGATGAGCGCCGGGCACTTGTTGTAGATGGTGGTCTTGACGTTGTTTACTTCCATGGAGGAGGAGTTGGAGGCGTAGCCGTCCATGGAGGGTGCGGTGCCCACCACGCCGGTCTTGCGCCGGGACGAAAGCCCCATCATTTTTGTCAGGTCGTTGACAACGCCCGATCCTACCGCCAGCAGGAAATCGCACGCGGGGTCGAAGCTCATGGCGATGGAGCCAAGCTCGAACTCCGCCGGGGTCAGCTTTTCCCCGTGCTGGGGAATGATGTGCAGAGAATGGGCAATTCCGTTCTCATTCAGAATTTCAATCACCCGCTTCCCCGCCGCCTCGTAGGTATTGGGGTCGCAGATCACGAAGGGGCGGTTTGCGCCGATGGCCCTGAGACCTTCCGGCAAAGCGGAAACGGCGCCCTGTCCGATCCTGAGAAACTCGAGATCGGTGGCATGATGCTTCCCGCACGCGCAGTCATACCCGCCCTTTTTTGTCAGCTCGTCAAAGGACATATTCGCAAAATCCAGCATATCCACCTCACAATCCCGGTCGGTTGGGGTTGGGCCCCAACCGATCCGACGACAAAAATAGTATGATCCCTGATATCAGGAAGGGATTCCAAAGGGACAATGTCCCTTTTGGCGGGGGCGCGAGGGCAGAGCC
>JAEYRW010000004.1 GCA_023435435.1 Bacillota bacterium
CCCCCCCCCCCCCCCCCCCCCCCCCCCCCCCCCCGTCCTCCATCGGTCTATGCCGGATTAAACCCCGTCTTCGCCTGCTTGCGCAGCTCGTTCATTTCGGCGTCGATGTTGCGCGGGCCGGGGAGGATTTCGCCCTTCATGAACCGGTCGAACTCGTCGTAGTCGAGCTTCTCGCGCTCCTTTAAGAGGGACGCAAGGGCATGAAGCTTGTCCATGTGGGAAACGAGGATGTCCTTTGCGCGGCTGTACGCCTCGTTGAGCAGTCCATGCACCTCGCGGTCGATGAGGGAATTGACCTCCTCGGAGAAGCTGGAGTTTTGCTGGGAGAACGTCTTTCCCAGGAACACCTCGTGCTCGCTGCCCAGATAGATGGGGCCGACCTTCTCACTCATGCCGTACTCGGTGACCATGCCGCGCGCGATCTCGGTTGCGCGCTTGATGTCCGAAGACGCGCCGGTGGAAATATCGCCCAGCACAAGGGACTCCGCAACGCGCCCGCCCAGAAGCCCCGCCATTTCCCCCCGGAGCTTTGCTGTGGTCACATAATTGACCTCCTCGTCCGGCAGGAACATGGTATAGCCGCCCGCCGCGCCGCGGGGGATGATGGTGATCTCGTGCACCTTGTCGCACTCGGGGATGTAGTAGGAAACGATGGCGTGCCCGCCCTCGTGGTAGGCGACCAGCTCCTTGTCCTTTTCGGTGACCTTGCGGCTGCGCTTCTCCGGCCCGGCCAGAACGCGGGTGATTGCTTCCTCGATGGTGGCCATGGAGATGAGGGTGCCGCCGGAGCGCGCGGTGAGAATCGCGGACTCGTTGAGCACGTTTTCAAGGTCCGCGCCGGTGAAGTAAGGCGTCCTGCGCGCGACGACGGACAGGTCGACGTCCGGCCCCAAGGGCTTGTTGCGCGCGTGCACCTTGAGGATTTCTTCGCGGCCCTTTACGTCGGGGTAATTGACCACCACGCGGCGGTCAAAGCGGCCTGGACGCAGAAGCGCCGGGTCGAGGATGTCCGAGCGGTTGGTGGCCGCCATGACGATGATGCCCGTGTTGGCGGTAAATCCGTCCATTTCCACCAGCAGCTGGTTGAGCGTCTGCTCGCGCTCGTCATGGCCGCCGCCCAGGCCCGCGCCGCGCTGGCGGCCCACCGCGTCGATTTCGTCGATGAACACGATGGCCGGGGCGTCCTTCTTGGCCTGGTCAAACAGGTCGCGCACGCGGGACGCGCCCACGCCCACAAACATTTCAACAAAGTCGGAGCCGGAGATGGAGAAGAACGGCACGCCCGCCTCGCCCGATACCGCGCGCGCGAGCAGCGTCTTTCCGGTGCCGGGCGGGCCCACGAGCAGAACGCCCTTGGGAATCCGCGCGCCGACGTTTGTAAAGCGCTGGGGGTTTTTCAGGAATTCGACGATTTCGCGAAGCTCTTCCTTTTCCTCATCCGCGCCCGCGACGTCCTCAAACGTCACCTTGTTGGCGCCGGGCTCGGTCATGCGGGCCCGGGACTTGCCGAACGCCATCACGCCGCCCTTGCCGGAGCCGGTCTGCTGGCGCATGAGGAAATACCAGAACACGCCGAAGAGCACCATCATGATGAGCAGCGGAATCCACTCATACCACCAGGGCGTCGTCGCCGGGAGCTTTGAGGAGAACGAGAAGGAGTAGTCCACCGGACTCACCGGGTACCCGAGCACCGCCTCATAAATGGCGGAGACGTCGGAATAAAACTGGGTCTCGCTGGGAAGCACGCACGTGATCTTCTCGACCCCGTCCGTCTGGCCTACGAGGGTGTAGTTGGTGATCTCCACGCTCTCGATGGTCTTGTTCTTGTCTTCCTCGGGCACGTCCATGCCCTTGTCAATTTTGAGGTCGGCCTCGACCCACTGCAAAAGCTCGGAATACGTGAGCGTTGTCGTCGTATCCGTCGTGGTGGTACCGCCGATGAGCTTGACCATGAGCAAAATCACCATGATCAGAACCAGATACATGAGCGGCCCCTGTATAAACCTGAGCTTTTTCTTTTGCTTCAAAAATCCATACCTCGCTTTCAAGCCGTCGCGCCTTGGCGGTCAGCTTTCGTATATTTCCGGCTTGAGAACGCCGATGAAGGGCAGGTTGCGGTATCGCTCCGCGTAATCGAGGCCGTAGCCGACCACGAACTCGTCCTCGATTTCAAAGCCCGTGTATTCGCACTTCAGGCGGATCCCCGGCGCGCGCCGGGCGGGCTTGTCGAGCAAGGTGCAGATTTTCACCGTCCGCGCGCCGCGGGAGGCGAGCACGCGCGTCAGATAGCTGAGGGTGAAGCCCGAATCGATGATGTCCTCCACCACGATCACGTGCCGCCCGTCCACGGGCTTCGAAAGATCCTTCCGGATTTCCACCTCGCCGGAGGACTTGGTGGCGTTCCCGTAGCTCGAGACCGCCATGAAATCCATGGCGATGTGGGTGTCAATGTGCCTGACCAGGTCCGCATAGAACATCACGGCACCTTTGAGAATGCAGATGAGCACCGGGTCGGTATCCCGATAGTCCTCGGTAATCCGCGCGGAAAGCGCGCGCACCCGCGTCTGGATCTGTTCTTCCGTCAGGAGAATCCTGGCGATGTCGTCCCTCATTGAAGGCTTCCTCCCCAACCTGTGTATTCGCATGTGAGGCGCACGGCCTCCTGTCCACGAAGCGCGCACACGCGCGAAATGCCGTACCCGACCACCCACAGAATTTCCGATTCCCGGGCGACCACGGGCGTCACGTCCCGCAGGGGCGGGTCGAGCTTCCGGTCCGTCATGTAATCGGAAAGCGACTTCGATCCCGTCATGCCCAACGGAGCGATGCGGTCACCAGTCCGCCGCGTCCGAAGCACCGCGCCCGAAAGCGCAGCCCGGTCGAGCACCTGCGTGCGTTTCAGCACCCTTTCGGGGACGGGCGCCGCGTCCTCGCACACAAGGCGGCAAATGCCGTCAAGGCGCGCGGTTCCCTTTAAGTCAACCGGCTGCGCCGGGGGCGGCGCAAACGGATTCAGGACATACAGATAAGCGCCATGGCGCTCTGCGCGCATGCCGTTTCCGATGTCCGTTGCGGTTTCGAGGCATACAAGCTCCCTGAGTTTGTCCGTTTTTAGGTCCGGGCCGCACAGTCGCCGGATGGTTCTGCGCAAAAGCGCTTCCTCCGGCTCGCCCGAAAGCCCGACCCTGTGGCCGTTGGGCAGGAAATCAACCCGCTGCCGGAAAAACATATCCGCCGCGCGGGCGACGAAATCATCCTCCACGCGGGCCGCCTCGGCGTACCGCCCAATGGCGGAAACCGCGCCTGGGTAGACACCTTCGAGGGCGGGCATTGCCGAAAGCCGAAGCGCGTTGCGCGGATTGTCGGGCACAAGGTTTGTTTCGTCCTCGCGCCATGCCTCGCCGCTTTCCCGCAGGAACCGGACGATCTCCGCCTTGCGGCAGAAGAGAAGCGGGCGATAGAGGTCGCCGGAAAGCCTGCGCATTCCGCCGATTCCCTCCGGCCCCGCGCCGCGCAGAAGGTGCATGAGCACCGTCTCCGCCTGGTCGTCCGCGTGATGTCCCAGCGCGATGAGGTCGGCGTCCAGTGCGGCCGCCGTTTCCCGCAGAAAGCGGTAGCGGAGGGTGCGTGCACAGGACTCGAGGCCCTCGCCGGTGCGGCGCGCGATTTCGGGCACGTCGGCCCGACCCAATGCGAGGGGCACGCCGCGTGCCTCGCACAGACTCTGGCAAAAATTGGCATCCGCCCGGCTTTGCGCGCCGCGGATCATATGGTTAAAGTGCGCGGCTGAAACGCGGAGCATGCCCTCGTCGCGCGCGCGGCATACTAAAATCAGTAGCGCCACCGAATCCGCGCCGCCCGAGAGCGCGACGAGCACGTGTTTTCCCCGCGCGTCGTTCAACTGGGCGTCAAGCATTTAGGCCTCCGTCGCCAAAAAGGCAAATCCAAAGTACTCTATATTATAGACGGATTTCTGGTCTCGCGCAACACCTTTTGGATGAATTTGCCGGTAAAGATGCCAAAATGTCGAAACGCCGCCCGGAAACGCCCAGCGACCACGGAATTGGCAAGAGGATCATCCCATTCGCCCCGCCCATTTCCAGCATGCGGAACCACCCGCACGGGGAGCTTAATCCTGCGGCGCGGGAAAGCGTCGCGGGGGGAGGGCTTTCCATTGAGACCGAGACTTGTGAGGCGGCTTCTGACGCCCATCATCGCCGTCCTGTTTCTGGCAGGCGCGGCGGGCGCGGAGGCGAAAACGCTGGTGCCGGGCGGGCGGTCCATCGGCGTGGCGGTAACCACGGAAGGGCTTGTGGTCATCGGCGCGTCCGACATCGGCACCATTCCGAGTCCCGCGCGGCTGGCGGGGCTGAAGCCGGGGGATATCATCACCACCGTCGACGGCAAAAAAATCGGCGGAGTTGACGAGCTTCTGGCGATGCTGGGCGACAAAAGCGTCAAAGTGACCTACACGCGAAACGGCGAAGCGCACACGGCAACCCTGACGCCCGCCAAGGACGCGAACGACGGCAAGTACAAGCTGGGCGTGTGGGTGCGCGACTCGACGGCGGGAATCGGCACGCTCACGTTCTATGATCCCGAAACCGGGCGCTACGGCGCGCTGGGGCACGCGGTCACGGACACAGACGCGGGCATAGTATTGCCCATCGAGGGCGGCGGAATTTATGAAAATTCCATCATCGATGTCAAGCGCGGGGAGGAAGGAACGCCGGGTGAAATCATCGGCCAGTTCTATGACGGCGGGTATCTGGGCACCATAGACGAAAACACCGACTTCGGCATCTTCGGCGACGCGGAGGGAATCATGAAAAACGCGCTCTATCCCAACGGGATCGAGACGGCGGACCCCGACCAGGTGCGGACGGGCAAAGCCAAGATTTTGACCACGGTGGGGGACGAAGGGCTGACGGAGTATGACGCGCAGATCGTGCGCATCGAAGATCAGAATTCGCCCGCGACGCGCTCGTTTACCATTCGCGTGACGGACAAGCGGCTGCTCGACAAGACGGGCGGCATCGTGCAGGGCATGTCCGGCTCGCCCGTGATCCAGGACGGCAGGCTTGTGGGCGCCGTGACGCACGTCTACGTCAATGACCCCACAATGGGTTACGGTGTGTATATCGATTGGATGCTCGAAAATGAGGCGGCATAGGGGCAGTCGGCATCGGACAGCATTCAGGCAAAGGGGAAACGGGATATTGTCATTCCCGTTGACCGGCAGTCGGCAAAAGGGGCAGTAAAACGAGGACAGGGTTGAATTGCCGCCGGCAATTCAAGTCGCGACGCGACCGCGTTGTTCAAACGGGCCTGAACAGCGCGCCTGCCCTTCCCAAGGAACTGCGGGGTATGTGAAAACTTGCGTTTAACCAGGTAAACTTTGAAGATATGGAAGGAAATGCGCACGCGGCGTCGAAAACATGGGTACAACGGGAGGAGTTGACGCTCATGCGCGTTGGGGCGCGAACAGCCGTCATATCCGATTTGGGGATGGATTCCGCCGCGCGCACGGAACGGCTGCTCGCGGAAGAGTCGGTCGTTGCCCTGACGAAGGTGTTCGACGGGGAAAGCGCCTACGAGGCGGCCATGGCTTTGCGGCCGGATGTGGTCATCGCGGATGCCGTCATGCCCCGGCTGGACGGCGCGGGCCTTGCGCTGAAGCTCATGCGCGCGCATCTTTCCGTTCGGCCCGCCGTGCTCATCGCGGCTTATCGCGGCATGGCGCCTCCCCTCAAGCCGGATTCCTGCGTGCGCGTCATCACAAAGCCCATCGACGCGGACGAACTTCGCCGGGCGCTGCATGAGACGTTTGTCGAGGGGCGCAGGATGACCTTCCGGGCGCGCGCTGCGTTCGCGGGGATTCTTGACCGTCTGGGCGTGCCGGAGCATGCGGGCAGGGAATACCTCATGGAGGCGGCCTACCTCGCCTATTGTGACGCGCGGCTGACGTCCCGGCTCACGAAGTCGCTTTACCCCATGGTGGCGGAGCGGTTTCTGGTGACGCCTCTCGCGGTGGAACGGGCCATGCGCCACGCCATCGAGCGCGCGTGGGCAAGCGGGAGCATCGAGGAGCAATACGGAATCTTTAAAGGTACCATCGACGCGGCGCGGGGAAAGCCCACGTGCGGCGGAATGATCGCGCAGCTGGCAGAAATGCTGCGCATGGAGGATAAATGATGAAAAGAATGAAGCGCGTCGCGGTCGTCGTGCTGGACGGACTGGGCGCGGGTGCCGCGCCGGATGCGGCGAAATACGGCGACGTCGGCGCGGATACCTTCGGGCACGTGTTTGAGGCGGAGCATCCGGACCTTCCCAACCTCATGGAACTGGGGCTGCACGCCGCCACCGGCTATCAGGGCGCGGACGAGGACGAGCCCATCGGGTGCTACGGCCTCATGAATGAGGCGGCCGCGGGCAAGGACACCACCACGGGCCACTGGGAAATCGCCGGCCTGACCCTCAAAAAGGCATTTCCGACATACCCCCACGGCTTTCCCAAGGACGTCATCGAAGCCTTCGAGCGCGAGACGGGCTTCGGCGTGATCGGGAACAAGACGGCCTCGGGAACCAAGATCATCGAGGAGCTGGGTCCGGAACATCTGAAGACCGGCAAGCTCATCGTGTATACATCCGCCGACAGCGTGTTTCAGATCGCGGCGCACGAGTCCATCATCCCGCCCACCGAGCTCTGGCACATCTGCCGGATCGCCCGGCGCATCATGACGGGGGACCATGCCGTGGGCCGCATCATCGCGCGCCCCTTCGAGGGCGAGCCCGGCGCGTTTGTCCGCACCGCCAACCGGCGCGACTTCTCCCTCGATCCCGTGGGTGATACCATGCTCGACGTGATCAAGCGCGAGGGAATGGACGTGTACGCGGTGGGGAAGATCGAAGACATCTTCAATCATCGGGGCATCACCAAGTCCGAACACGCGGCGGGCAACGAGGCATGCGCGGAGGCCACCGTCGATTTTTTGAAAAAGCCCGGCTGGAAGGGGCTTCTGTTCGCGAACCTTGTGGACACGGACATGCTCTACGGCCACAGGCGGGATGCCAAGGGCTTTGCCAAGGCCCTTGAGGCGTTCGACAAGCGGCTTCCGGAGATTCTCCGGAATCTGGGTGAAGACGGAATGCTCGTCATCACCGCCGATCACGGCGTCGATCCGACGTTTACGAAGACCACGGACCACACCCGCGAGCGGGTGCCGCTTCTGGTCTACGGCCTCGGTCTCAAGGAGGGCGTGCATCTCGGAACGCGCGAAACGTTCGCGGACGTGTCGGCCACAGTGCTCGATGCGCTGGGCTTGAAGGGGCGGCTCGACGGCAAATCCTTCTACGCAAGAATTGCGCTCGACTGATTAGATTTAACTTTGACGTGACATTCATATTACCGAAGTCGCGCTCAATTAACTTGTAAAAAAAGGGTCAGTGGAGTAGAATAATCAAGAAAGACAACGAATGTCAGACAACAGGAGGGAATACCATGATTAAAATCGGTATCAATGGCTTTGGCCGTATCGGACGTCTTGTTTTCCGCGCCAGCCTGTCCCACAAGGATGTCGAGGTCGTGGGCATCAACGACCTGCTTTCTCCGGACTACATGGCTTATATGCTCAAGTATGATACTATCCACGGCCGCTTCGACGGCACCGTGAGCTACACGGATCATTCCATCATCGTCAACGGCCACGAAATCCGCGTTACCGCCGAAAAGAATCCCGCGGACCTCAAGTGGGGCGACATCGGCGCCGAGTACGTCGTCGAGTCCACCGGCCTTTTCCTCTCCAAGGACAAGGCGCAGGGCCACATCGACGCGGGCGCCAAGAAGGTCGTCATGTCCGCGCCCTCCAAGGATGACACACCCATGTTCGTTATGGGCGTCAACAACAAGACCTATACCACCGATATGGCTTTCGTTTCCAACGCGTCCTGCACCACCAACTGCCTCGCGCCCATCGCGAAGGTTCTGCATGACAAGTTCGGCATCACCGACGGCCTCATGACCACCGTCCATTCCACCACCGCGACCCAGAAGACCGTCGACGGCCCCTCCGCAAAGGACTGGCGCGGCGGCCGCGCGGCCTCCGGCAATATCATCCCCTCCTCCACCGGCGCCGCCAAGGCAGTGGGCAAGGTCATTCCTTCGCTCAACGGCAAGCTCACCGGCATGTCCATGCGCGTTCCCACGCTGGATGTCTCCGTGGTCGACCTGACCGTCAACCTTGCAAAGCCCGCGAAGTACAGCGAGATTTGCGCCGCCATGAAGGAAGCCGCCGAAGGCGAGCTCAAGGGCATCCTTGACTACACCGAGGACGATGTTGTTTCCTCCGACTTCATCGGCGATTCCCACACCTCCATCTTCGACGCCAAGGCCGGCATCGCCCTGACGGATACCTTCGTCAAGGTCGTGTCCTGGTACGACAACGAGTGGGGCTACTCCAACAAGGTCGTTGATCTCGTCGAGTACATGTACTCCGTGGATCACAAGTAAGAATCGCATCGGGCCTCCGCGTTTGCGGAGGCCTTTTCATATCTCTTTTCGCTGAATTGAAAGGCGGTGTCCCCATGCCCAATGAAACGGCCCGCGCGGGCGACGCGAACCGCATCACGCGCGAATACTTCGATTCCCTGCTCATTGAAATGCGCCACATGGGCGCGTGCCTTCCTTCCACACAGGTCAGTATCTACGGGGAAATATTCCCGACGCCCGTCATGACGGCAGCGCTTTCCCACCTCGACAAACAGCACCCGGACGGCGCGGCGGAGATGGCGCGCGGCGCGAAGGCGGCGGGCGCGGTTCTCTGGACGGGTATGAGGAGCGGGGCGGAGTTGGAAGCTCTCGTCGCCACCGGGGCGCGGACGGTCAAAATCGTAAAGCCCTACGCGGACAATGGGATCATATTCGAAAAGATCGCGCACGCGGAGAAACGCGGCGCGCTGGCCGTGGGCATGGACATGGATCACGCGTTCAATGGCCGCGGACAGTTTGACACCGTGCTCGGCGCGAAAATGTCGCCCAAGTCCCTCGACGAGATCGCCTCGTTCGTCCGCGCCACAAAGCTGCCGTTCATCATAAAGGGCGTACTCGGCGCGCGGGACGCGCGCATCTGCCGCGACCTGGGTGTCCGGGGCGTGGTGGTATCCCATCACCACGGCATCCTTGATTACGCGCTGCCGCCGCTCATGGCGCTTCCGGAAATCGTTGAGGCCGTGGGGAAGGACATGCCCGTTTTCGTCGATTGCGGCATCGAGACGGGAATCGACGCCTTCAAGGCGCTGGCGCTGGGCGCGACGGCGGTTTCGGTGGGTCGGGCGCTCATGGAAAAGCTGAAGGAAGGCGGCGCAGAGGGCGTCGCGGAAAAGATCGCTCAGATGACGGCCGAACTCGCGGGCGCCATGGCGCGGACGTGCTCTCCCCGCTTGGAAGAGATCGATCCGGGCGTGATCCGGCGGCGGTAACCGCTTGACCGTCCGTGCGGCGAATGATATAATTGTCAAAAGTGTGGCATGGAGGGAATCGTATGATTGCGCTTCGGCGGGCATTGCTGCTTTTTGTCTCGCTCGCGATATGCCTCGCGCCCTTTGGCGCGCTTTCCGAAAGCGGATTTTCAGACGATCCCGACCGGGTCGAGATCGCGACGAAGTCCGTTTTGATGCTTGAAGTCTATGACGGGAACGGCACGTTCCTCGGTTCGGGGAGCGGCTTTGTCGCCTTTGACAGAAGTAAACTCGTCACGAATAACCACGTGATCGAGGGCGCTGCGTACATCGTCGCCTATTCGGACGACGGGTACCGGTATATTGTCGACAGGGTGCTCATCGCGGATGAGAAGCGGGACCTTGCGATCCTCGAATTCTCCTCGTCCCCCGACCTCGCGCCGCTTCCCCTCAATGTGACGGGGGAACTCAAGCGCGCGCAGAAGGTGGTGGCAATTGGAAGCCCCATCGGCATCACCAACACCGTGTCCATCGGGAACATCAGCGCGCTTTACGAGGAAGACGGCGTGTCAGAAATCCAGTTCACCGCGCCGATTTCACCCGGCAGCAGCGGCGGCGCGCTGTTTGACGACAACGGAGAGGTCATCGGCATCACCTCCGCCACATATCTGAACGCCCAGAACATCAACATCGCCGTGCACGTACGCGAGGTGTCCGACCTTTTTGCCCAATGGGATGGAACGAGCTACCGGAAGTTTTCCGAAGAGGTTCTGCAAAACGATTCAAACGCCACTCCCGCACCTGCCGATGACAGAAACATCAAAGTCGTAGCAGATCAGTTCGTCTGGTGTGAGGCGGGAAGGAATGTATCGAACGGATCGAGTGAGGCCCATGCCTTTGAAGATGTCGCGCTCGGGGAACTTCTGTACGAGACGGAGAAGTACAGCTACTACATGGACATTACCTTTTCGATGGATAAGGGGCGCGATTTGGGCACGACGGTGGTCTTTACATTTCAGCTTTCCGCGCAAAACAAGCTTCTCGACAGCGTCGCGATTACAAAATCCTTTGTGCAAAACGAGACGCAATCCGTGCGGAGATACTTCAATATTTCGGAATTGATGCACGCCATACCGGCGCAGGGCACCTATACCATAACCTGTCTGATCGGGAACCAGGAACTCGTCAGCCGCGACGTCAATGTGTACGCGGATGGACGCACCCCATTACCCGCGACGCCGGAACCGTCTCCAAGCCCGACGCCGAGACCTATACTGCGTCCGAAACCCACCGCGACGGCCAAGACATACCCGGAACTGAAATACGGCGACAGGGGCGACGAAGTCAAGAAGCTGCAGCTCGCGCTCATCCGCCTCGGATATTTGGACGATGCGGCGGACGGCATTTTCGGTAAAAACACGCGTCAGGCCGTCTATGATTTCAATCTCGCCAACGGCATCCTGATCGTCAATTTGAATGTCGCCTCCAACAAAACACAGCAGCTCCTGTACGACGGCAATCCAGTTTCCTATCAGGAGCCTGCCATGGCATTGTACATTAAGGACGGCGCATATGCGGAATGGTACAATCTGAGCGGCGACAAGATTCAAATCCACTTTCAGGTAACCAGCAAGGCAAAGCACAAAACCATCGATGCATTCGAGCTCTACGCCTACGCGACGAACGTTTGGGGATACCGGATTTACGGGTCGACGACGGTCTATTATTGGACGACCACAAGAAACGTGAAGCCCGGCGCGACCATCTACTCGGACTATGTGACGATGCCGGACAGGAGCAAGATCAACACCGTTTATTGCGGAATCAGCAAGATCATCTACACGGATGGAAGCATTGAGGCCCTGGAAGACGATGAGGTTCTATACATTTCATGGTCAATCACCGATTGATCGCGCCTAAAGTCCGTCCCGATGCCGTGTGATCCGCTCGAAGACAAAATCCACGAATTCGCCCCTTTCGCGCATGGCGGCAAGCTCGTCCCAGGTGACCCACTTTGCGTCCGTAACCTCCTCCGGCTGGAGCGTGAGGGAGGAAATGTCCGTGTCGGTGGTGGCGGTGTAGAGGTCGATGAACTGTCGTTCGCGCAGCTCCGTCGCCACCAGCCGGACGTCCGCGGGGGAGAAGGAAAGCCCGATTTCCTCCCGCGTCTCGCGCAGAATGGTGTCGAGGGTGGTCTCGCCCGCGCACACAAAGCCGCCCGTGCATTCCCACAGGCCAGGATATTCGCGCTTTTCCGGGTGGCGCTTTGTTACCATGATCCGCCCGTCGGTATTCAGAATCCAGATTTCCGCGCCGAGCCGGTATTCGCCGTCCCGGAGCATCTCATATCGCGCGCGCGTTCCGCCGGTCGGGACGCGCGCTTCGGTAAAGATGTCGTACCGTTCCGCCATTTCTACACCCCATTTGCGCGATTGGAAATTGATTATTATACCCGTTCGTTTTGCTTTTGTCAAATTTTTGGTTGACAGGCGGGCGCGCAATGTGGTATCATTTATGCCTTGACGCAAAATGAAGGAGGGTGATACCATGGCCGCGATCTCGGCCGAAGGGCTTGTAAAGACCTACACGGTGCGCGAAAAGAAGGGGCTGATCGGGCGAACGGTCAAGCGGATTGAGGCGCTCAAGGGCGTTTCCTTCGACATCGCCGAGGGCGAGCTCGTGGGCTACATCGGTCCCAACGGCGCGGGCAAGTCCACCACGGTGAAGATTCTCTCCGGCATCCTCACCCCGGACGGCGGGCGCTTAACGGTAAACGGCCTTACGCCGTGGGAATCCCGGGCAAAACACGCGGCGCACATCGGTGTGGTATTTGGCCAACGAAGTCAGCTCTGGTGGGACCTCCCCGTCATCGACTCCTTCTCCCTTCTCAAGGACATCTACAAAATCCCCTCTCCCGACTATCAAAAATCATTCGACGAGCTTTCCGGACGCCTCAATCTCGAACCGCTCCTCAAAACGCCCGTGCGCCAGCTTTCATTGGGTCAAAGGATGCGCTGCGAACTCGTGGCCTCGCTCCTGCACAGTCCTCGCGTTCTCTTTCTCGACGAACCGACCATCGGCCTCGACGCCGCCACAAAGCTCGCCGTGCGCGACTTCATCAAGCACATCAACAAACAGCGCGGCGTGACCGCCATTCTCACCACCCACGACATGGACGACATCGAATCTCTCTGCTCCCGCGTGATGCTCATCGGCGCGGGGGTGAAGCTTCTGGACGGCGACATTTCGCTCCTCCGGCGCGGGCGGGATGAACGCGTGCTCACCTGCGAGGTGAAAAACCCCGGCCCCTGCGTGCTGGACGCGCAAATCCTCTCCATGGAGGCCGACGGGCGCATGCTCACCGTGCGCTTTGACCCGCAGGTCACCTCCGCCGCGAGCCTCATCGCCGAGATCGACCAGAAATGCGGCATGGGGGACGTGACGGTGGAACATACGCCCATCGAGCGCGTGGTGGCCAAGGTCTACGCGGAGCTTGCGGGAGGCGCGGAATGAGCACGTATTTTTCGTTCTTCCGCATGCGGTTTCTGACGCTCATCCAGTACCGCGCGGCGGCGCTGGCGGGCGTCGCCACCCAGTGGGTGTTCGGGATGATGCGGGTATTGGTGCTATGGGCGTTTTACGCGTCCTCGGACGCATCCCATCCCATGAGCTTTGCCCAGACGGCGAGCTATGTCTGGATCGGACAGGCGATGCTTGGAACCCTCCCCTGGAACGAGGACGCCGAGATCATGAGCTCCGTGCTCACCGGTCAAGTGGCCTACGAACTCACGCGTCCGCTGGACGTCTATTCCATGTGGTTCGCGCGCACGCTGGCGCTGCGCACAGCGCCGACGATCCTGCGCGCCGTGCCCCAGTTTATCATCGCCCTGTTCCTTGTGCCCGCGCCCTATGGAATGACGGCGCCGTCGCTCCTGACGCTCCTTGCGTGGATTCCCGCGATGCTGTGCGGCGTGCTGCTGGCCGCGTCGATCACCAATCTCGTTCATGTGGCTGTTCTTTGGACGACCCGGGGCGAAGGGCTGCGGCGCTTCATGCCCGTTCTTGTGATGGTGCTTTCCGGCATGATCGTGCCCCTGCGGCTCTTGCCCGACTGGGCGCAGACGGTTGCCCGGCTCCAGCCGTTCGCGGGGGTGATGGATCTTCCCTCGCAGCTCTTTTGCGGGAGCCTCGCGCCGGGGAACTTCGTCTGGATTGTCGGCGCGCAGCTTTTCTGGATGGCGGCATTTGTGCTAACCGGACGGGTCATGGCAAGCCGCGGCATCCGCCGCGTCGCTGTGGCGGGAGGTTGATGATGAACGGGATTGCGATGTATTTCAAGTTTCTCAAGGTTTCGTTTCGGGTTCAGATGATGTATCCAGCGTCGTTTGTCTTGTATACCGCGGCCAATTTCGCCATCAGCATTGTCGATTTGTTCGCGATCTACGCCTTCTTTCTGCGTTTCCATTCGCTGGGACAGTGGTCGTTGGGCGAGGTCATGCTCTTCTACGGCATGACATACATGGCCTTCGCGCTGGCGGAAGCGTACATGCGCGGCTTCGACGTCATCGACCGGCACATCCGAACCGGCGAGTTCGACCGGCTTCTGCTTCGCCCGCGCAGCGTCTTTTTGCAGGTGCTCGGCAGCGACTTCCAACTTCTGCGCATCGGGCGCTTCCTGAACGGGCTTTTGCCCTTTCTCATCGGATTTGGTAGGGTGAAGCCCGCTTGGGACGCTGCCGATTGGCTGCTCATTCTCGCTTCCATCGTACTTGGTTCCATGAGCTACGGCGCCATCATACTGATCCGCGCCATGGCAAGCTTCTTTACCGTGGAAGCTCTCGAGGTATTCAATGTCTTCACAAACGGCGGTCTTGAGGCCACCTGTTACCCCATGGACATCTACACCGGCTGGTTCAGAAACCTCTTTACCTACGTCATCCCCCTGGCCGCCATCAACTACTGGCCCATGAGCGTACTCCTCCACAAAAATTACGCCCCCGCGTGGGTTTCATACCTTTCGCCCCTGCTCGGGCTGGCGTTCTTTTGCCTGGGCTTCCTCTGCTGGCGCTTCGGCGTCCGGCACTACCGTTCCACGGGGTCTTAGAAAATGAATCGGATCATCAGTTCAGTCGTTTCCGAACAGGACGCGGGTCGAAAGCTGAAGTACTACGTCCGGGGCGCCATGGGGGTCAGCTACGCCCAGTATGCTTCCCTCAAGCGCGCGGACGGCGTGCTTTTAAACGGACAGCCCGCCCGGGCCAACGACCTCCTCCGCCCCGGGGACGTGGTGGCGCTCAGGCTTTTTGACCACGCGCATCCCGCCGTTCCGCCGGATTTTGCGCCGGTCAAAATCGCCTATGAGGACGAGGATATCCTCGTCATTGACAAGGACGCGCCGCTTCCCTGTCAGATGTCGGAAAAACAGGGTGGCCCGACGTTGGAAAACCGGCTCGCGGGGCTGTATGGGCCGGACTTCCTGTTCCGCCCGCTCAATCGGCTCGACAAGGGAACCAGCGGGCTTTTGTGTGCCGCCAAGAATGCCCACGCCTGCCAGATCCTCCAAAAGAAGCTCCACACGGGTGAATTTGTACGGGAATATCTCGCGGTGGTGTGCGGGTCTCTCCGGGGGGAAGGCGTGATTGACCTTCCCATCGCCAAGGTAGACGGGCCTTCCATCCGCCGGGTCGTCGATCCGAAGCGCGGCAAAAAATCCGTGACCCATTGGCGTTCACTGGGCGTCTTCGGAGACTACTCCCTCATCCGGCTCACCCTCGAGACGGGCCGGACGCACCAGATTCGCGTGCACATGGCAGCCGTTGGTCATCCCGTGGCGGGGGATTTTCTGTATGGGACAGAGCTCGCGGCGCTCCCCGGGCGGTTTGCGCTCCATTCCGCGCGGCTCTGCGTGACGCATCCCATGACGGGCGCGCGGGTCGAGGTGGAAAGCCCGCTGCCGGACGCGCTCAACGCGCTGATTTCCACTTGCGCAAAGGAGAAACAGGAATGACAAAGCTCGACGCGGTTCTCTTCGACCTGGACGATACCCTTCTCGACCGGCGCGCCTCCTTCCGCGCCTTCGCGGCCGGCTTCATCGCGGAACGCTTTCCGGATGGAAACCTGCCGGACGACCCTGAAGCCATGATCGCCCTCATGGAGGCCCTCGACCAGGGCGGCTACGGCAAAAAATCCGTGCTCTATGAAACCATTGTGGAGAAATGGAATCTTCGGGGTGAAACGGCGGGAGAACTGACCGCCGCCCATTACCGGGCGTTCGCCCGGTACGTCGTGCCCGATCCGGACATGGAGGCGGTGCTCGACGCGCTCAAACCCAAATACAGGCTCGGCCTCATCACCAACGGCTCGACCGAGGGCCAGCACGCCAAGCTCGACCGGTTGGGCATCCGGGCCCGCTTCGGCGCCGTGGTGGTGTCGGGGGACATCGGCATTCACAAGCCCGACCCGCGCATCTTTGAACTGTGTCTCTCCGCTCTCGGCGTCGCGCCCGACCGCGCGGTCTATGTGGGCGACCACTATGAAAACGACGTCCTCGGCGCCCAAAGAGCGGGGCTGCGCGCTGTCTGGTATCCCAACGGTCCCCAAAATGCGAACGTCCCGGCAGTCGCGCGACTCCGGGACGTGTTGGAATTCCTGTAGACCTATTTGCAGATGGTGATGGCGTTGTGCAGATTTCTGATGACCGTCTCGCGCCCGCCCGCGGCTTCCTCGCCGTCGAGCGCCCAGATGACCTCCTGCTCGACGGTGAACTTGATCTCCGGCGCGTGAATGAAGTCGAACATCTTGTTGTTAAAGTCCGAATTCATGATGGAGCCGAGCACCAGGTTCAGGTCGTTGGGGGAGCGGATGTTCTTGACGAGCATTACCTCGAAGAGCCCGTCCGACATGTCCACGATCTCGCTGTCGAGCTTCACGATGCCCGCGATAGACGTCGAGTTCGCCACCGCGCCGAATATATAATCGTCCTCCAGGCGCACGTCCTCCGCTTCCACCGTCATGTGAAAGGAACGGATGTTCACGATGTCCTTGATGCCCTCGAGGATGTAGGCAAAATGCCCCAGCGCGTTTTTGGTGGCCTGGGGCGCGGTGTAGGAGGCGGCGGTAAACAGCCCGAACGACGCGATGTAGGAAAAGATGCGCTGTTCGCCGAACGCGCCCACATCCAGCGGGAGGGGGCTTCCCTCGATGGCCGCGCGGGTCGCCTCCCGCACGTCGCGGGAAAGCTCCAGCGAAGCCGCGAAGTCGTTGGTGCTGCCCAGCGGGATGTATCCCAGCGGGATGTTTTCACCCGAGCGCACAAGGCCGGTGATCACCTCGTTGAGCGTGCCGTCGCCGCCCACGCACACGATCTTTTCGTATTGATCCCGCGTGGCGGCCTGGGCGATTTCCCGCGCATGGCCGCGGTGGCGCGAAACGCGCACGTTAACCTCCAGGCCCGCCGCGCTCATGACATCCACAATTTCAAAAAGCGCGGTCCTGGCGCGCAGTTTTCCCGCCACGGGATTGACGATCATCAGAACCATTGCGCCCTCCCGGGTTTTAATAATCGCGCATTCTGCGCCAGACGTCCAGAACCAGCATGTACCGCTCCAGCTTCATGCCCTTGAAGGGGATGTTGCTCGTCGCGTACACATACCCGCCGCCGGGCTTCGCGTAGGTGAGGCAGTACTCGCACGAATCGATTACCTGCTGGTCGGTGCCGGTCTGCAGGTACGCGCAGTGCACGTTTCCGCACAGCGCCACTCTGTCGCCGTACTTCTCCTTCACCTCGCGGATGTCGACGCCCGCCATGGGATCGAGGGAGTGAAGTGCGTGGGGGTTGGCGGACACGAGCTGGTCGATGATGGGCATGATGTTGCCGTCCGTGTGCTTGATGGCGTATGCGCCCATGTCGCGGATGTGGGCGATGATTTTCGTGAGATACGGCGTCACAAACCGCGAAAACATATCGGGGGACATAAAAGGCCCCTTGTTGAAGCAGTAGTCGCTGCACAGGATAAAGCCGTCGACGCCCGCCGCGAACATGTCCTCGTTGTTCTTCATGGCGTTTTTCATCATTCGCTCGGCATCATCGCAGAGTTCTTCCGGTTCCTCGTACATCTTGACCGCCAGTTCCTCGAGCCCGTCGCCGTCTGGAATGGCAAAGGTGCCGTCGCCGTGACAGAAGATGGCGTACTTGTCGCCGGAATACTCGCGCAAAAGCTCCACCGTGCGGGCGAGATGTTCGCGGCTCAGGTAGTGAACGCAGATGGCGTCGTGCTCCAGCTTGTCATAGACTTCGATGATGTAGCGCGCGTTTTCCCGGAGTTTTTCCTCGATCTGCCCGCTCGTCAGCCCCTCAAGCATCTTTTCGCGCAGAAAGCGCTTCCCGAGGAGTTCTTCCTCAAGCTGGAATTCCAATTCGAACGTGGGCACGCGGTCCGGTATTTTCCTGTCCAGCGCGCACAGAAACCGTTCCCTCTGCGTCATGTCGTTTCCCTCCATCTATCCTGTCTGTGATTATACCGCATTGACATGTTCCGCGCAACCGAAATTTACATATGTGTGATACCGCGATGGGCAAAGCGTTGACAAATGCCCGCGGATTGGATTATCATTGTAAAAAGGGGAGGCGGTCGCTTGCCTTATTCTATCTGTGAAATGGTTTGCATATTCTTTCTGTATGGATTTCTCGGCTGGTGTGTGGAAGTGATCTACGCCGCGGTCAACCGGGGCGAATTTGTGAACCGCGGCTTTCTGTTCGGGCCGATTTGTCCTGTGTACGGCGTCGGCATGCTGGCGGTGCTGCTGGCCCTCGAACCGATCAAGGACAATTTCGTCGCGCTGTATCTGGGCTCCGCTGCCATCACCACCGCCATCGAGCTTCTGATGGGCGTCCTCGCCCAGCGGCTTTTTCACACGCGGCTGTGGGACTATTCCAAGGAACCGTTCAACTTCAAAGGCTACGTCTGCCTGAAGTTTTCGCTCGTATGGGGCGTGGGCGCGCTCGTGATCGTGGACATCCTTCATCCGGTTCTCATGAGGCCCATCGAAATGGTCCCTGTTTGGCTGGGCACGCCCATTCTGTGCGCCCTCGGCGCAACCCTTGCGCTGGATTTCACGCTTACCGTCGTCGAGGCGCTCAGGCTGCCGCGGCACATCCGCGCCGTGCAGGAATTGGAACGACTGCTCACCACCGTTTCGGACGGGATTGGCGAAAATCTCGCGGAAAATACATTCAAGGCGCGCGAGCGGAAGGATGAACTCGACCAAAAACTCGAAAAATACAAAAAGCTCTTCGAGGAACGCGCGCACGGCCTCGGGAACGCGCGGCTTTTCAGGGCATTTCCGCACCTGCGCAGCGGCCGGTATGCCGAGCGGTTTGAAAAGCTGAGGCAGATGTATTTCGCGCGTAGGAACGAAAAGGACGATGGTGACGATGCGAAGGATCTTTGATTACGTCAGAAAGAATCCGCGGGTGCTCTTTTTTCTGTACCTGCCCGTGTATCTTGCCTGGTTCGCGCTGCTGGAGCGCCTGATCCGAACCGACTACTACGCAAGCTACATGCCTCTGGACGACTTGATCCCGTTCGCGCCCCCGTTCATTGTGGTGTACGTGCTCTGGTATCCCTATCTGGCCTTTCCCGCCGCATACCTGTATTT
Source organism: Bacillota bacterium (assembly GCA_023435435.1). GTDB lineage: Bacteria > Bacillota > Clostridia > Christensenellales > Aristaeellaceae > RUG11247. Next base: position 19,114 of record JAEYRW010000004.1, read on the forward strand.
TAAGGATGCAGGGGCGTTTGTCCGGTTCGGCGTTTACTTCATTGCATCGTTTTCCATCAGTCTTTTTGTCTGTTCTGTTTTTCCAAACGGGCAGGATTTGCGCCCCGCGGATCCGGGGAGAGGCTTTTTTGCGTGGCTGGTCGGACGGATTTACGCGGCGGACACCAACACGAATGTGCTGCCGAGCATGCATGTCGTCGGGTGCGCGGGAATCGTCTTCGCGGCGTTCGACAGCCCGCGGCTCAAAAAGGCGCGCTGGCCGCTGCTGGCGCTGGGCCTTCTCATCGTGGCCTCGACGGTGCTCGTCAAGCAGCATTCCGTGCTCGATGTCCTCTGGGGCCTCGCGCTGGCCGCCGCGGCGGCGCTTCCCGTATATGCCGGGCGGCTGACAGGGATTGGAACAAATCGTCCGAAGCGGGCGTCATAAAAAGACACTACGAAACGGACGGAATACGAGCGTTGAGAAAAATGATCAATCTCCTCTTTTTGGTGGCGGGCATCGCGTGCTTCGCGTATTATATCGTCTGCGGCCTCGCCATCCGGTTCGGACAGTCGATGCTCTGGGCCTGGCCCGCGCTGGGCGCGGCGCTGATTTTGCGGTTTATCATCGTGCAGATGTCCATTTCGCGCGGCGTGCCGCTGCCGTACCCGGATTGGTTTTTGTGGACGTTCCGGGGCATCGTCGCCTTATGCGCGGCGTTTTTCCTGTTTGTGGAGTCCTTTCTTGTGACGGGACTGTTTGCCCAGTGTCCGGCGGGCGTCGACTACCTCATCGTGCTCGGCGCGAAGACGGGGAGCAAGGCGCTCAACAACCGCATCGCGACCGCTGCGGAATACCTTCTCGAGAACCCCGAAACCGTCGCGATCGCCTCGGGCGGCCAGGGAAGCGATGAGGAAACCACCGAGGCGGCGTTCATTGCCGACGCGCTCGTAAAGCTGGGCGTCTCACGCGACCGGATTCTCATTGAGGACGCGTCCACCTCCACCAGCGAAAACGTCCGGTTCAGCGCGCTGCTCATTCCGGAATCGGACGCGACGGTGGCCCTCGCTTCCAATGACTTTCACATCTTCCGCGCGCGGCATCTGGCGCGGAAAATCTTCGGACGCAATGTGTACGGCCTGCCCGTACGCTCGTCCCTCATCTCCCTGCCGCACTATATGATGCGGGAATTCTTTACCACCGTGGTGGATACGCTGCGGGGAAATATGGCATACAGGTGAAAAGGATGAATTATGAGATTGTACTTGTGAAAACGGACGATGAGCTCGCGGAGGTCGCGGCGCTCGACAAGTTGCTGGATGAAAGCATGAAGCGTTTTCTGTCTGATTCCTTCAACCCCGGAAGCATTGTACGCAAATACGAGGATTATCTCGATGGTGCGCGGAACTTTGCTCTCCTTGCGCGCGTGGAAAGCGGCACAATTGGCATGGCGCGTTGCGTGCTCGGAAATGTCGCGATGCTTGAGTCACTGATCGTTCTGCCCACGTGGCGCCAGCAGGGCGTCGGTACCGCGTTGCTCACCGCCGCGCGGGACATTTCGAAGGCGCGCGGGCAAGAGGTGATGCTTCTGAATGTGCTGGGCGGCAACGACGGCGCGCGCAGGCTCTACGAACGGGAAGGCTTTCAATTATTTCGCACCACGATGTTTTCCAAACTATGAATTTGAAACAGATCGCCCGCGTCCATACGGATTTTCCCACGAAGTTCGGCATTCCGCGCCAGGCGGGGCTCGTTGAGGCGCTGGAGGCCGAGGTGGTGTTCGAGCCGGCGTTCCGAAATCCCGACGCTGTGCGCGGACTTGAAGGGTTTTCGCACATCTGGCTCATCTGGGGGTTCTCCGAAGCCGGGCGGGAAAACTGGTCGGCTACCGTCCGTCCGCCACGCCTGGGGGGCAATGCCCGGATGGGCGTGTTTGCCACGCGTTCGCCGTTCCGCCCGAACGCCCTCGGCCTCTCGTCGGTCCGGCTCGTCTCGGTGATGCTTGAGGACCCGCGCGGCCCTGTTTTGCGCGTCGCAGGCGTCGATATGATGGACGGGACGCCCGTCTACGACATCAAGCCGTACCTGCCGCTGGACGCACACCCGGATGCGGCGGGCGGCTTTACGGACGCATATGAAAAATACAGGCTGAAGGTCGATTTTCCCGGGAAATGGCTTGAAATGATTCCGGCGGGGAAGCGGTCGGCGCTCATTGGCGCGCTGGAAATCGATCCGCGTCCCTCATACCAAAACGACCCGGACAGAAGGTACGGCTTCGCGTTCGCGGGGTACGACGTCCGCTTCAAGGTCGACGGGGACACGCTTACTGTATGCGAGGTGATTCGGCTGTGACATCCTTCACTGCGCGAAAAGAGAGATACCCGAGGCGGTATGCCTTATTTCTGTCATATACCCCGCCGTCGTAGACGACGATATAAGCCTGTTCGGCGTCCCGCGGGGACGCATCTCCCGTCCAGTAATAGATGGTCTTGGCGCGCACATCCCAGAGCGGCGATTCCTTGTCTGGCGTCCTTTCATAGGATGCCTTTTCGTCGGCCGCATCCCATATTCCTCCGGCGTTTTCACCGTGCAGCGCCATGGACCTGACCGCCTCGTCGACGGTGGGCAAGCGCCAGATATTCTGCTCCGTTTCCATGAGTGTCAGTCCGTCCGCGGAAAGATATTTGCACCGCTGGCACGCCTCGTCCCAAGATACGCCTTCGTCGGGCCAGCCGGGACCGCGCGGCGCCCAGGCGAGAGTCACGCCGTTTCCCTCGACAACGCGCAGACCAAGGTCGCCGTCGTCTACCCTTTGGGATATCTTGATGCCCTGTGGTATGGAGATCACAAGCACGGTCAAAAGCGGCAAAAGCACGATCAGGGCCCGTGCCCAACCGCGCGGGCGCGCGTCGCCGAAGAAAAACAGGAAACCGAGCGCCGCGAGGGGCAACGCGATGAGGAGTCCTGCGACGCTGAACTGTGCGCCCGAAAAGAACCAGGCGCAAAAACCGCTCGCCGCAAGGTATGCGGCGAGACCCGCGTACTTCCATTTGAGCGCGATCAACGCCAGGAGCACAAAGGCAATGGGAAAAGATAAATATTGGAGAAGCATCATGAGAAGGTTGTCCAGCAGTGAACCGGAATACCAGCCTTCGTGAAAGTTCTCGAACGCGCCCCAGTACGTCCAGAGCTCCGAGAAAGCGACGGTGATTGCGACGCCCGCCCAGCCGAGCGCGATTTTCCTTTTCATGCCGCACCTCCAGCCTGTTTCCATAGATTTCCCCATCGTATCAATCTTACAACAAAAACCGCCCGCGCACCACAGGCACGGGCGGTTTTACGAAATTTGAATCGAATGGTTTTTTTCCTTCGTTGTCAGTTCAGCGCCAACAGCCGTTCCTCAATGGTCCTGACCTTTTCCTCCGGGATCTTCATCATGGGGTGCATGGTGAGCATCTGCCGCAGCGAGGCGCTTCCGCCCATGCCGGGCCCGCCCTCGGCGAAGCGGCGCGCCATGGGCAGCTCGTCGAAGACGACCTCGCGCGCCTCGGGAATTGCGATAAGCTCGGAGACTGGCATGTCGAGGGAGATCACGCGGTGCAGCGGCTTTGTGGGCTTGTACTCGAAGTGATACCTGCCGGCCGGCGCGAACGCGATGGTCAGGCCGATGGGGCAAAGCCCAAACTCGAGGGCGGGATACGCCTTGGCGAGCTCGTCCAGATCCCCGTTGGGGAAGACCAGAACCGCCTCCGCGCCGAAGGGTACCTCGACGTCCCAAACGAACAGATCCTTCTTGATTTCCCAGGCGCTTTCAAACCAGCCCATGGCGGAATCATAGCGCACGGAGACCTTCGGGAGCAGATAGTCCGGCAGGGGCTTGAGAATCACCTTTTTGAAGCCCGGCAGCTCGGGGTTGATGCCCGCCACGTCGCGGTATACCCACTCCATGATGGCACCGTAGGCGTAGTGGTTGAGGGAGTTCATGCCCGTGTCGGAAATGGAGCCGTCGGGCAGAAGGCTGTTCCAGCGCTCCCAGACGGTGGTCGCACCGAGATTGACCTCGTAGAGCCAGCCGGGATACGCCTCGTTGAGCAGCAGCTGGTACGCGCGGCGGTTGTAACCGTTGCCGGAAAGCGCGCGGTTCAGGTACGCCGTGCCCACAAAGCCGGTGCGCAGCTCACCGCCCGTGGCCGCCAGCTCGCCGTCGAGGAGCTTCGCAAGCTTCTCGCGGTGCGCCTCGGGCGCGAAGCCCATGAACAGCGCGCACACGTAGGCCGTCTGCGTGGTCTGTGCCATGAGCCCGTTGGGCGTGAAGTACTCGTTCTGGATCGCTTCGAAGATTTCGGACAACAGCTTTTCATACCCGGCCGCGTCCTCGTCATACCCCAGCGCCTTTGCCGCCTTCACGAGCAGGGAAGTGGAGTAGTAATAATACGCGGAGGCGACAAAGAAGGGGTCGGTGCCGCCCATGACGGAATTGTTCTTGGTGTCGAGCGCCAGCCAGTCCGCGAAATGGAAGCCGACCTTCCAGAGCCGTCCGCACCCGGCTGCCTCCTCGGTCTTCCTGATCCATTCCACCCAGCCCTTCATGTTGGGATACGTGGCCTTGAGAAGCTCCTTGTCGCCGTAGAACATGTACAGATTCCAGGGAATGATGGTGGCGGCGTCCGCCCACGCGCAGGAACCGCCGTCGCCCTGCATCCCGGCTGCCGGAACCACGTGGGGCACGCTGCCGCCGCGCGCTTCCTGCTCAAGGAGCATGTCGTGCAGGTACTTCTCGAAGAACGCCGCGGAATCCATGTTGAACATGGCGGTGCCGGAGAACGCCTGCGCGTCACCCGTCCAACCCAGACGCTCGTCGCGCTGGGGGCAGTCGGTGGGCGTATCGAGGAAGTTGCCCCGCTGGCCCCAGAGCGCGTTGAGCGCCAGCCTGTTGACCTTTGCGTTGCTCGTCTCGATGTAACCCGTGCGCGGAATGTCCGAATGCACCACGCAGCCCGTGAAATCGGAGAGCTCGATTTCCGAAAGTCCCTCGACCTTCACCAGCCGGAAGCCGTAGAAGGTGTGGAACGGACGCACCGCGCGCGGGTTGCCGTCCGAAATATAGGTGTATTCCGCCTTGGCGGAGCGCAGATTGTCGCGGTAGAAGCAGCCCTTCTGCAAAACCTCCGAATAGGAGAGCTTCACAACGGTACCCTTGGGCGCGCGGCACACGAACTCGAGGTAGCCGGTGATCTCCTGCCCCAGATCGATGACCATCTCATCCTTTGGCGTTTTGATGAGCTCGGCGGGCTTGATCCGCTCGGTCACGCGCACGGGCGGGCTCAGGCGATCCTCGAGCTTCGAAAAATCGAGCGTCCCGTCGAGCTTGACGGGCATCGCCGCGCCGGTATCGTAATTCGCGTCGTAGACTTCGCCGTCGTAGATGGACGATTCCCGCACCTTGCTCCCGGTGGCGGTCCAGCCCTCGTCGGTGCCGACCACCAGCTCCGTGCCGTCCTCAAAGGTCACGCGCAGCTCGGCCAGTAGAGACTCGTGGTCGGCGTACAGGTTCTTCACGCCGATCTCGCTTCCGAAGCCCAGCCCGAAGCGCGAGATCGCCCAGCCGCCGCCCAGCATGAACCGCAGCGCGTTCTGTCCTTCCTTGAGAAGCGCGGTCACGTCGTAGGTCTGCACCTGAATCCACTTGTCGTATGCGTTGTAGAACGGCGCCAGCAACTCGTCGCCCGCCTTCTCGCCGTTGATGTACATTTCATAGACGCCCATTGCGGTTGCATACACGCGCGCGGACTTCACGGGCTTGTCGATTGAGACGTCCTTCAGGATGTTCATGTTCTCCCGCGCGTCCGATGTGATCCACTTCCCGGCCCACGCCTCGCCCGTCTTTCCGGTTTCAAAGAAGCTCTCGCCCGTGGCCACGTCGCCGTTGTCCGCCCACACGGTCGCCTTCCAGCGGTAGCGCGTACGCGGCGCGAGAATCACGTCCGGCGCGAAGCACAGGCTGTCGATGTCCGCGCGCTTGCCCGAATCAAAGACCGACTGGCCCGCCGCCGTCTCGATCGTCACCTGCGCGGCCGCCTGCTTCTTGCCCGCGGTCTCGTCCGCCTTCCACGAAAGCCGGAGCGGCTTCAGCGCGAAGCCAAGCGGTTCCCTGACGCGATTTGCCATCATATCGAATATCCGCATAGAAATCCTCCTTACGGTCGTTAACTACCTAATGATATGATACATGCGCCGGAGTGCGGTGTCAAGCGGCGGATTTATGGCGGCCCATAGCCTGTGCGGGAAAAGTAAAATTTGATCCATACAATCAAAACAAAGCGATATGTGGTGTGTTCTCGCGCCAAACGGTTTACACAGCGCCGAAAAGGGATTATACTATTAAACAATGACATGGAATGGAGCTGGAAGCGATGAACATCGGAAGGTATATCGATCACGCGGTACTGAAACCCGGCATGACGCGGGATGAGATCGACGAGGCGATCCGGTCGGGCGTCGCCCTCGGCGTCTACAGCGTCTGCATGCACCCCCGGGACGTGAAGCGCGCATCGCAGCTGTGCGCGGGGACGCAGACCCACGTCGGCAGCGTCGTCGATTTTCCACACGGGGCAGGCGGTGCCGAGGTCAAGCGCGCCATCGCGCGGTACGCGCTTTCTCAGGGCGCGGAAGAGCTTGATATGGTGATGAACTATTCAGCCGCGCGCTCGGGCGACTGGGAGACGGTGGAGGCGGAGATTCGCGCGGTGGTGGGGGAGGCAAAGGCCCAAAACGCCATCGTGAAGGTTATTTTTGAGACCAGCGAGCTGGACGAGCCCACCATCCGCCGTGCGGTGGAGGCGTCGGTTTCGGCGGGCGCGGATTTTGTCAAGACGTCCACGGGCTTCGCGTCCCACGGCGCGACGGTGGAAGCGGTTGCCATCATGCTCGATCAGGCGGGAGGCAGGATTAAGGTCAAACCCTCCGGCGGCATCCGGGACTACGCCGCCGCGAAAAAGTACGTGGACATGGGCGCGTCCCGGCTCGGCATCGGATCAAACGGCAGCGCGGCGGTCATCACCGGCGAAGGGCAGTCGAGCGACAACTACTGACGGAGGGCAGCATGTTCAAAATCACGTATAAGAGGCGGCTCAACGAGACCACGACCATGATGAGGATCGAGGCCCCCAACGTGGCGCGCCACGCGAAGCCCGGCCAGTTCATCATGTTCCGCATCGACGAGGCGGGGGAGCGCATCCCGCTCACCATCGCGGGCTTCGACCGCAAAACCGGCGAGGTCACCGTCATCTTCCAGAAGATGGGTGCCACCACCCGGCGGCTGGACGCGTTAGATGAGGGCGAATCCATTCAGGACTTCGTCGGTCCGCTTGGCAACCCCAGCGATTTTTCGGGGCTGAAGGGCAAGCGCGTGTGCGTCATCGGCGGCGGGCTCGGCATTGCCATCGCTTTTCCACAGGCGGTGGCGCTCTCGGAGGTCGGCGCGCAGGTGGACATGATCGTGGGCTTCCGCACCATCGGGCTCGCGATTCTGCTTGATGAACTGAAGGAAGCGGGCGTCAACGTCATCGTCATGACCGACGACGGCTCCAATGGCCGCAAGGGCTTTACCACCACCGCCCTTCAGGAGCAGATCGACGCGGGCGTCAAATATGAGCACGTCATCGCCATCGGCCCCGTGCCCATGATGCGCGCGGTGAGCGAGATGACCAGGCCCTACGGCATCCATACCATCGTCAGCATGAACACCATTATGGTGGACGGCACCGGCATGTGCGGCGGATGCAGGCTGACGGTGGGCGGCGAGACCAAATTCGCGTGCGTGGACGGCCCCGAATTCGACGGGCACCTGGTGGATTTCGACGAGGCCATGAAGCGCGCGAAGATGTACCACGCCGAGGAGAAGGAGAGCACGGAACGCCACGAATGCAAGCTGACGGGGGAGGTGCGCGGCTGATGGACATCAAAAAAAAGCATCCCGCCAGGGAACAGGCGCCCGCGGCGCGCGTCCAGAATTTCACCGAGGTCTCCCTGGGCTACGACGAGGAAACCGCCATGGAGGAGGCCGTGCGCTGCCTCCAGTGCAAGCATAAGCCCTGCGTGGCGGGCTGTCCCGTCAATGTGGCGATTCCGGACTTCATCAAGCTCATCGCGGAAGGCAAGCACATGGAAGCCTATGAGAAGATTCGCGAGACCAACGGCCTGCCCGCCGTGTGCGGCCGGGTCTGTCCGCAGGAGACCCAGTGCGAGGAAAAATGCGTGCGCGGCATCAAGGGCGAACCCGTGGGCATCGGGCGTCTTGAGCGGTTTGCCGCCGATTACGCCATGGAAAAGGGCGTCGGGGAAACCGAGCCCGCCCCCTCCAACGGAATCAAGGTGGCGGTGATCGGTTCCGGCCCCGCGGGGCTCACCTGCGCGGCGGATCTGCGCAAGATCGGGTATGAGGTGACCATCTTTGAGGCGCTCCACACCCCCGGCGGCGTGCTGGTGTACGGCATTCCGGAGTTCAGGCTGCCCAAGAAGCTGGTGCGCGACGAAATCGCGACCCTCGAAAAGCTGGGCGTCGAGATCCGCACCGACATGATCGTGGGCAGAAGCGTCACCCTCGACGAGCTTTTGACCGAAGAAAACTTCAAGGCGGTGTTCATCGGTTCCGGCGCGGGCCTGCCCAACTTTCAGAAAATACCGGGCGAAAACCTCAACGGCGTCTATTCCGCCAACGAATTTTTGACCCGCATCAACCTCATGCGCGCCTACGACTTCCCCAACAACGACACCCCGGTCAAGCGCGGCAGGCGCGTGGCGGTGATCGGCGGCGGGAATGTAGCCATGGACGCCGCGCGCAGCGCGCTTCGGCTCGGGGCGGAGAAGGTCTACATCGTCTACCGCCGCAGCGAGAAGGAAATGCCCGCCCGCGTGGAGGAAGTGCACCACGCCAGGGAAGAGGGCATTGACTTCAGGCTGCTGACCAACCCCACGCGGATCATCGGCGACGAGAACGGTTCGGTCGTCGCCATGGAGTGCGTGGAGATGGAACTGGGCGAACCGGATGCCTCGGGACGCCGCCGCCCGGTGGCGAAGAAGGGCAGCGAGTTTACGATGGAACTCGATACCGTCATCGTCGCCATCGGCAATTCCCCGAACCCGCTCATCCGGAATACCACCCCCGGCCTCAAGACGGAGAAGTGGGGGGGCATCATCGTCGACGAGGCCACCATGGAGACCAGCCGGGAGTATGTCTACGCCGGCGGCGACGCCGTGACGGGCGCCGCGACGGTCATCCTCGCCATGGGCGCGGGAAAGACGGCCGCGAAGGCGATTCATGAAAAGCTGAGCGGGAACAAATAAGGGCCCCAAAACCCCGCCGCGTACAGCGGCGGGGTTTTCGTCGGCGTCAAGCGTTTCCCTTCGCTTCCAGATAGGCAATGAGCTTGTCGTACGCGTCCTGATAACCGAAGACCTCGATGTCCGTCCGATAGCGTTTGTAGACGCGCCGGGCGGTATCGAGATCGTAATAATCCATCCAGCTTTTCCCGGACCTTCGCGTCTTGTTATAGTGGGGCAGCGGGGCGAAGCCGAACCGTTGCCGCAGGGGCTCATAGTCCTTCTCCATCCGTTCGAGCTTGCCGAAAAAATCAACCACGAGCTTTCCGTCGGAAGTCAGCGCGCCCATGCTTTGGCTGACGAAGTGTCGGTCGGCGATCCTGTCCGGGATCATACACACCCGCCGCGCAAAGTTTTTGAAGCCTCGATCCTTGGAAAGAAAACCCATGAGATATGCATCGTATATGAGAAAGCGAATGCCATTACCCAATTGATCCACATCGGTGTGCAATTTGTTCTCGTAGCAGGAAACCAGTCGATGGAATGGATTGCGGACAAACGTGAACTTGTAGTAGTCCGCGAAATCGTCAATCTGTCCGAGGCCCGCGCTCCGATGAAGCGTGTGGACCTTCTGATGGATCGCGCGGTAGTTTGCGGCATGCGGTATGGCAAACATGGATGCCTTGATGGATGTGTTTCCCGCTTTGGAGACGCTGAGATAGAGAACCTTCTTCTCCGGCAGATAGAAGAACGAGCGCGAATAATAGGAGCCCTTCCGCATGACTCTCTTTGCGATTTTCAAAAGATAGATGAGGCGGCGTGTATGGAGGTTCTTCTGGAAGGCGTCGTACAGGCGTTTTTTAAGCGCCAACGTCCCTGGCCTTTATGTAAGAAATGAGTTCGTCATACACACCCCGATAGCCGAAGGCTTCAATGTCCGTCCGATAGCGCCGGTAGACGCGGCGGGCGGTCTTTTCGTCGTAGTAATCCATCCAATTCCCCCTGTTCGTTTTATTATAGTGCGGAAGCGGTTCGAGGTCATACTTTTCCCGGATGACCTCGTAATCGCGCGAGAGGCTTTCAAACTTGAAGACCTCATTGACCAGCAGATGTCCTTCCCGATCATGAGTCAGGAAGCTCTGGGAAACGAAGTGACGGTCGGCGTACTTGTCCGGTATGCGGCAGACGCGCGCGGCCCAGTCGTGAAACCCCTTATCCACATTGAGGTAGCCGAACAGGTACTTTTCGAAGTAGAGGTAAGCCATGTCCCTTCCCAGCCGCTTCCTGTCCTCAATGAGCTTGTTGACATAGCAGGACACAAGGCGCGCAAAGGGATTGCGCACGAACGTAAACTTGTAATAGTCCGGATACTTGTCCCAGGGAAGACTCAGCTCGTAGTTCTTCTGCGCGTTGGTGATGCGGTGCACAGCCCGATAATCGACGGCTTCGTCCGCGACCTTGTACATGCTCGCCTTGATCGACGAGCACGCGACCTTCGAGTTGCTGAGGTAGATCAGCTTTTTGTCGTGGTTGATGTGGAAGGTCTTTGACGCGTACTCGCCGAACTTCTTGACGCGCCTGCGCAGCTTTTCCCATTCATTCAGCCGCACCGCAAACTTATGCAGCGGCGGACTGTTCCTCATCCACCTCTGAACATGCGGAAAGAATGGAAGCTTGCGCAGCGCTCTAATCATCGGTCACACCCAAGCTCAAGCCGCCCAGCATGCCGGACACCGCCCCCAGAAGGCTCTCCACGCACTCCACCTCCGACCACCGCTCGGTGTCGAGCACCAGGTCGGGATGCTCCGGCACCTCGTAGGAGCCGTCGATGCCCGTGAAATTCTTGATGCCGCCGCTTTCGGCCTTTTTGTACAGCTTCTTCGGGTCGCGCAACTGGCAGGTCTCAATGCTCGCCCGCACATACACCTCCAGAAAGCGTTCGCCCACAAGCGCGCGCGCCGCCCGGCGGGAGGCCGCGAAGGGGGAAATCAGCGAAACGATGACCACCGTGCCCGCCTTGCGGAAGAGGTTCGCCACCTCCATGGTGCGCCGCATGTTCTCCGTGCGGTCCTCGGGGGAGAAGCCCAGATCCTTATTGAGCCCGCGCCTCAGATCGTCGCCGTCGAGCACATAGGCCGGGATGCCCGCTTCCACCAGAATGCGCTCCACTTCCTGGGCGATGGTGGTCTTGCCCGCGCCGGAAAGACCCGTCATCCAGATGACAAGTCCATTGTCCTTGATGTGCTTGCCGCGCTCCAGTTGGGTGATGCGCCCCGCCGACCAGCGGATGTTCCTGACGTCGTAATCGTCCGCCATGGCGGCTTCTGTGATGATGCCGCCGCCGGCGATTTCGTAATTGTCCACGATGACGAAGCGGCTGGTACCCTCGATGGTGCCCGCCACGTCGAAGGCGATGGGCCGTTCCAAGGAGAGAACGCATTCCGCGACCTCGTTTTTCTCAACATATTGCCGCAGCATGGCAGTGAGATTTGAGGCGTTTACGATCCGCTCCACGGACTTGACGCGCATTCGCACATGGGCCGTGCCGCACTTGAGGAAGTACTCCTTGCCGAGCTCCAGCCGCTGCTTACCGAGCCAGAACAGGTTGACCCTGAGGCTCACTCCTACGTGGGGCGCTTCGGCGTCCAGGTCGCGGCAGGCCACTTCGCCGCGCTTGACGAAAATCTGCTCGGACATGGTAAAGCCCACGGCTTCACCCGGACTGCACGATTCCGGAAGCGGCGCGTTGAACTTTTCGATGGTCTTAATGGTGGTCTTTTTGCCGGAGGGATAGAAGGCGATCTTCTCGCCGACCCTGAGCGTACCCGCATCGACGGTGCCTGCAATGATGCGGCGGCTGTCGCCTCCGGTGGTGAACTTGTAAACGCCCTGCACGGGGATGCGCAGCGGGAGCCTGTCCGGGACGGGCATGGACTTGAAGAAATCCATCTGCTCAAGCACGTTTCGCCCGTCGTACCACGGCATGTTTTCGGAGTGGTTCGCGATGTTGTCACCCTCCATGCCGCTGACCGGAATGAAGGCGTCGGGTTCGATGCTGATCTTGGCGAGGAACTGGGCGTATTCTGCTTTGATGTCCTCAAACACGGACTGCTTGTAGCCCACCAGATCCATTTTGTTGACGAGCACGGCCACCTGGCGAATGCCAAGCATCGAAAGGAAATAGCCGTGGCGGCGCGTGTTTTCCTCCACGCCGCGCGAAGCGTCGATGACGAGCAGCGCGGCCTCCGCACGGGAAGCACCCGTCACCATGTTCTTTAAAAATTCGATGTGCCCCGGCGCGTCTATGATGATATAACGCCTCTTTTCGGTCTTGAAAAAGCAGCGCGCTGTGTCGATTGTGATGCCCTGCGCCTGCTCATTTTTCAGCGCGTCGAGCAAGAACGCATATTCGAAGGGCTTCGAGTTGCGCCTGCACATTTCGCGGATGGCCTCGAGTTTCCCGTCCGGCAGCGTGTGTGTGTCCGCCATCAGCCTGCCGATCACGGTGGATTTACCGTGGTCGACGTGGCCGACGGTTACGACGTTCATGACTTCTTCCATCAATCGTGTTCCTTTCGGTAACTTGTCCGCTGGTGAAAACAAGAATGGAGTCAAATTGCGAAACCGGCCTCGCCGGAGGCGTTCCCGTTTTACATATATCCGTCCCGTCTCAGGGTTTCAAGCCCGCCGCCGTCTTCCTTGTCCTGAGCGCGGCCGCTGCGCTCCGCAACGTTGGAAAGCGCGCCGGTCTTGAGCTCCTCAATGATCTCGCGGGGGTTCCTCGATTCGGACCTGATGGGGTTCGTGCACGGCGCGCAGCCCAGGGAACGGTAGCGCGTGCCGTCGCCCTGATTGTAGTAGAGCGACACGGTGGGGATTTTCTCGCGCTCGATGTATTCCCAGATGTTGAGCTCCGTCCAGTCGAGAAGCGGATGGATGCGCACGTGGGTGCCGGGCGCGAAATCAGTCTTGAACTGGTTCCAGAACTCCGGCGGCTGGTCGTCGAGGTCCCAGTCGTTGTTCTTGTCGCGGGGGGAGAAGTAGCGCTCCTTGGAACGGGAGCCCTCCTCATCCGCGCGCGCGCCGACAATGACGCCCGTGTATGCCTCGGTATTCTGGTCAACCTCGTACTTGCCCGTCTCCAGGTTCAGCCGGTAACGCGGCCATGTGCCGTCGAGGGTATGAGTCAGCGCCTCGGTCTTGAGCGCGCGGCAGCACTCGACGCGGCCGATGGCCCCGTCGGGGTAAGTGCGCTTCTCGATGAGCGCCTGGCTGTTCTCGCCGTAGATCATATAGAGGTTGTATTCCATGGCGAGCTTGTCGCGGTATTCGATCATTTCAGGAATCTTGAAGTGGGTATCGATGTGTACCAGCGGAAACGGCACATGACCGAAAAACGCCTTGCGCGCCAGCCACAACAGCACCGTTGAGTCCTTGCCGATCGACCAGAGCATGCACATGTTGGAAAACGCGGCATACGCCTCGCGCAAAATATGTACGCTCTTGCTCTCGAGTTTGTCCAGATGATCCATCAAACGGCCTCCCTGTTTCAGTTCGTTCATAGGATAAAGGATAAATGTAATCTTTTATTGGCGGAGGAATTAAGAAATTGTTTCCGATTCCTCGATGGCGATCTCCGCCCAGCGCCACAGCCGCCCGGGGTCGTAGCGTACGGTGGACACGTCCTTGAGAATCATTTCAAGGGGCACGTCGTTTTCGCGCGCCGCGCGGATGGTCCGCCGGAGGTCTCTGCGCGCGGCATCCTCGTCGAAGGCGTCATAGGCGAGGATGGCGGGGGTGGGCTTATTGGACATGATGTAGCCCTTGGGCAGGTTGCGGGCGAAGTTTTCCCGGTCGCTCCAAGGCGAGCAGGAAATCTTTCGGATGTTGGGCATCTTCGTCACCACGTCCAACCGATCGTCCAGCCGGTCACAGCAGCCGTAGTAGATGGCGCCGAACAGCGGGAACACCCGCTTCATGTAGGCTGCCTCGAACTCGTCCGTGATGGCGGGCGAGACGGATGTAAAGAGCTGCGCGAGTCCGAACGCCCACGCGTCGCGGGAGGTGGGATGGGTAACGGCGTCCCCACCGGGCAAATCGTCCGAAAATGTGTGGGAACAGTGGCACAGATTCGTGTACACGTCGAACAGCCCCAGCGCGTTCATCTGACCCACCTGATAGATCAGCCCGTCGGTGAGCTTTTCCATGAGCGCGTGGATGAGCTCCGGCCTGTCCAGAAGCTCTATGTAGCAGCTTTCAACGCCCATCCACATGGAAATCGTGTCCCAGATGCCCAGGTGCATGATCTGGCCCGTCATGCGGAATGGCACAACCCCTTCGAACACATGCGCCGCCGTCAGGATAATTTCCTTCTCCAACGCCGCGTCGAGGGCGACCTCCGGCATTTTGATCCTCTCGAGATCGTCGAAGTCGTTGATGAGACATTCCATGTGCTGGCTCTGCACGTCGCTGGTTGCGTCCATGGAGAGCCGCGTCACATGGGCCTCAAGCCCCCAGCCGGTGGTGCGGATGGGGCGGGGAAGGGTGACGTAGGGATTGATGACCATGTCGACGGGCAGGTGTTCCCACTGATAGATCGTCCGCCTGAGCTGCGTCTCCACGCGCCGCCAGTAGGGGTCCGTGACGCGGTTGACCAAGAGGCCGTCCACGTCCAGCTCATTCCAGGGGAGCTGGTCGATGAGCACCATGGGCCGGACGATCTCACAGGCGTTGTGCTTGCGCCACATGTCGCGCTTGACGTCCTGGATGGGCAGCGCGGCGCGTTCTGCATACTTTTCGGCCAGCGCGCGCAGGACGCGCGCATCTCCCTTGGACAGGTTCATCGTCAGCCCTCCATTGCCGCGTCAAGCACCTTTCTGAGCTTCTCCTTGGTCAGCACACCCTCGTGAAGCTTTACGCCGTCCACGTAGAACGTGGGAACATACCAATAATCGTACCGGTCGGCGCGCGCCCTCTCCCGGTTTTCGTCGATTTTTTCAATCTCGAGTCCTCCGTAACCGGGGTTTTCCGCGATCAGCTCCGCAAGATACTTGTTCGCCGCGACGCAGAACGGGCAGTATTTCTGGTGAAAATACATCACTTTCTTCACGCGCGCACCCCTCTTACCAACGGTTTTTGTGTATGAGTTCTTCGTCCCAGCGGTCGGGACGCGGCCGCTGCTCGGCGGGGTAGCCCACCGCAATGAGGTTGAAGGGCACAATGCCGTCCGGGATCCCCAAAAGCCCTTTGACGGTCTCCATCCGGTCGGCGCGGGGGGCGACGCCCATCCAGCAGCTGCCCAGCCCAAGCTCCTTGGCGGCGGTGAGGATGTTCATGGTGGCGGCGGCGCAGTCCTGCTGATAATAGCCCGCGATTTCGCCTTCCTTGGCGCATACGCAGATGCACAGCGGCGCCTGCCGGAGCATGGCGGCATAGGGGTGCCGTCGGCTCAGTTCGTCGAGGAGAATCTTGTCGTCGATGACGATGAAGCTCCACGGCCGCCTGTCCATGGCCGACGGGGCGTACATGGCGCATTCGAGCAACTTTTTGATATCCTCCTCAGAAACCTTTCTGTCTTCGTATCTGCGAATGGACCTCCTGTCCAGAATGTTTTCCAACATAATCCCACTTCCTTATATACCGGCTTAGAAGATGATACCACATGCGGCCCCTTGCGTCAATGATCGCCAGGGGCGAAGGTTTGCGAAAACCTGACTGGATTGCCCGCTGGATGCATGTTGACGCCGGGTGCGCAAGGTGATATGATTTCCACATGTCGGGGGGTGTATGCGTGGCTCTTTTGCTTGCGGGGCTCGTGGTGCTGTTTTCGTTTCAGTCCCTTTTTTGCCGGCTCTATACGCAGGCGCGCGGGGGAGAGGGCGCAATCCCGTTCGCCGTGGCCTATGCGCTGATCGTAGGCATTTTCAGTCTCGCGGCAAACGGTTTTTCCTATCGACCCGCTTTGACGACGTTGGTTCTCGGCTTTCTGAATGTCTTCATGATTCTGCTCTTCAATCTTTCCATGGTGCGCGCGGGCGCAACGGGTTCCTATGCGTTCATGATGGTCTCGATGCTCTCCGGCGGCATCCTCGTGCCCATGGTTTACGACGTCCTTTACGTCGGCGAGCGCCTCGGCGCGCTGGGCGCTGCCGGGGTTGCCGTCATGCTCGCCGCGTTCGCCATCATGAACCTCGACGGCTTTCGGGGCGCAAAAAGTGGGAAATACCTGTTCTGGTGCGCGCTTCTCTTCGTGGTCAACGGCTTTTACGGCATCCTCATGCACCTGCAGCAGCTCTTGCTGAAGGGCGCCCAGCGCGAGGAGATGATTGTGACCACCTTTCTCGGAATGGCGGTCCTCACATCCGGGTTCGAGCTTCTCGTCCGCAGGCGCGCGTTCCTCACCGGCTTTCGCATGTCCCGCCATGCGATCTTCTTCCTGCTGGTCAGCTCCGTGTGCGCCACGCTGGCGGTGAATCTTCTTCTGTTCGCCATGCGGCGCGTCAACCTCACCGTTTTAAACGTGGTCAACAACGGCGGCGTCCTCGCGCTCTCCGCCGTCTACGCATTTCTGATTTTCAAGGAAAAGCCCGACGCCCGCACCGTCGCGGGGCTCTTGCTCGCCTGCGCGAGCATCGTGGTTCTGAGCCTATGAGCATCCGCATTGCCATCGTCGAGGACGACCGGGAACAGGCGGCGCGCGTGGCGCAAATGGCCGCGCATTGGGAAGCTGACGCCGAAATCGCCGCCTACGAAAGTGCCGAGGCGCTTTTGTTCGACGCGGAGCGCGCCTTTGACGTCCTGATCCTCGACATCCAGATGCCGGGCATGGACGGCATGGCGCTTGCGAAAGCCCTCCGGGCGCGGGGCGCGACGGCGCAGATGATCTTTGTCACCGCCTTTCCAGACTACATGGCGGAGGGTTACGACGTCGACGCGGTCAACTATCTCGTCAAGCCCGTCTCGCGGGAGCGGCTGTCCCACGCCCTCGACCGCGCCCGCGAAAGACTTTCCCGCGCGCGCCGAACGGTGATGATCGGCGGGGAACGGTTTTTTGCGGATGATATTGTTTTTTGTGAGGCCAAGGCCCGGGGCGTCGAGATCAGGACCGCCAATGGCGTCCGCCTCGCACGCGTGACCATGAACGAGCTGGAAAACGCGCTGGGGGCGGGCTTCTTCCGCTGCCAGCGGTCCTTCGTCGCAAACCTCGACCGCGTCCGGCGCGTCGCCCGGACGGGCCTCGAAATGGACGAAGGCTCCGCCGTGCCCCTCTCGCGGGGCCTGTATGACGCCGCCAACCGCGCCTTTATCGACCATAACTGGAGGGAGAGATGATTTATCTCGCCGTTGCCCTGTCCGCGGCGGCCGTGGGGTTCGCGCTGTTTTTCGCGCTGCGCGCCGCCCAGGGGCGGATGCTCGACAAAAGGCTCGCCGCCTTTCAGGGCGACCTCATCGAAAAGCAGGTTGCCGAGGTCGAAAACATGTACCGGCAGACGCGCGCCTGGCGGCACGACCTTCACAGCCACATCCAGACCATGAAGGCGCTGCGCGCGGAGGGAAGGAACGCGGAACTTGACAATTACCTCGCGCGACTCGAGGACGACTTGAGAAGCGTGGACAAGGTGGTCAAAACGGGAAACGTCACCGTGGACGCCATCCTCAATTCCAAGCTTTCCCTGGCCCGGGAGCGCGACATCGAGGTCCGCGCGAAGGCGTCCGTGCCCCAAAAGCTGCCCGTGAGCGCGGTGGAGCTGTGCGCCGTCGTGGGGAATCTCCTAGACAACGCCATGGAAGCGTGCGCGCGGCAGCCGGCGGGGGAGGCGCGGGTAATCCGCGTGTACATGGGCGCGAAAAAGGAGCGATTGTACCTCTGCGTCACGAACACCGCTCCCGGCGTGCCGGAAAGGAAGGATGGGCGCTTTTTGTCCCACAAGGAAGGGACCCACGGCTTTGGGCTTCTGCGGGTGGACCGCATCGTGGCGCGCGCCGGCGGCTACCTCGCCCGCGCGGCGGAAGACGGCGCGTTCACGACGGAAGTATTGCTTTGAAAAATCCACAGAAATGCCGGGAAGCCCAGCGCGTCTTTTTTGCCCAAGTGGCGGGCTGTTCAACGCTTTGTATTAAACAGCCGGGTCGCACGGCAGCTTCGCTTTCAGTGAAGCGGTCCCACGGGACTTTATTTGACGCGTTTCATGCGACAAATTCACCGGTGCGATTTTGATAGACACAGCCAATCAAACCTTCGGCGTCGCTGTCGGCCCGACGTAGCACTGCTGCGTCATCGCCCTGGCTCCTTGCCTTGGGCGAAAATCCATCGCCGTGCTTTTTCTCGTTATTTCTGAGTCTTGCTTTAGAGGCTTGACAAATCCTTCCCGCACCCCTATAATGATCGCAAAGACGCTGAGCGGGGAAAAGTACCCGCGCAAAAGCCCAAGAGAGGGATGGTCACCGGCTGAAAGCCATCCCGGCAGACGCGCGGAGAAACATGCGCCCCGTGAGTCCCCGGTGGGAAATCGCCGGGCGGAACGCCCCGTTACAGGCTTTTGAGTGAATTCAGAGTGGAACCGCGGCCACGCCTCTGTGAGGTGCGGTCTTTTTGTTTTAAGGAGGAATATCAATGAAAACCATGCAGGTATTTAACACCCTGACGCACAAAAAGGAAGATTTCGCGCCCCTCGTCCCCGGGAAGGTGGGCATTTATGCCTGCGGTCCCACAGTTTATAACTACATCCACATCGGGAACGCGCGCCCGCTCATCGTGTTCGACGTGCTGCGCCGCTTCCTGATCCACCTGGGCTACGACGTGAAGTATGTTCAGAACTTTACGGATATCGACGACAAGATGATCCGGCGCGCGCGCGAGGAAAACACCACGGTGGACGCCGTCGCGGAGCACTACATCGGCGAATACTGGACGGACGCCGGCGCGCTGCACGTGGAAAAGGCCGATGTCCATCCCCGCGCCACAAAGCACATCGGGGAGATCATCGCGCTCATCAAGAAGCTCGAGGCCAAGGGACTCGCCTACCCGGCGGGGGAGGGTGACGTGTACTTCGACACCCAGGCGTACCGCAAGAATTACGGAAAACTGATCGGTCAGGATCTGGATGATCTGGAATCCGGCGCGCGCATCGAGGTGGACGAAATCAAGCGCCATCCCATGGACTTTGCCCTCTGGAAGGGCCAGAAGCCCGGCGAACCCGCGTGGAAGAGTCCGTGGGGCATGGGTCGCCCCGGCTGGCACATCGAGTGCTCGGCCATGAGCATGAAGTATCTGGGCGAAACCTTCGACCTCCACTGCGGCGGCGTGGACCTGGTCTTCCCGCACCATGAAAACGAGATCGCCCAGTCCGAGGGCGCCACGGGCAAACCCTTCGCCAGATACTGGATGCACAACGGCTTCATCAACATCGATAACAAGAAGATGTCGAAGTCCGCGGGCAACTTCTTCACCGTACGCGATGTGTTGGGTGAATTCGATCCCGAGGCGGTGCGGCTGTTCATGCTCTCCGCCCAGTACAGAAGCCCCGTCAATTTCTCCCGCGAGCTGGTCGAGCAGGCAAAGAATTCCCTCGAGCGGCTCTACAACGCCCGGGACAATGCAGCCTTTGCCCGGGAACACGCGCCGGAGCGAGAAATGACGGACGCGGAAAAGGTGTTTGTCGCGCGCGGACATCAGGCGGTGGAGGCCTTCGACGCGGCCATGTGCGACGACCTTAATACCGCCGACGCCCTAGCTGCGATCTTCGAATATGTGCGCGACATGAATACAGCCCTCGCGGCCGCCAACGAGCCCTGCGCCGCGGTCATCGACCAATCCCTCGAATCCCTCAAGACCATGACGGACGTGCTGGGCCTTCTTTGGAAGGAAGCGGACGCGACGCCCGAGGACGTGAAAGCGCTTGTCGAAGCGCGCACGGCGGCGAAAAAAGCGAAGAATTTCGCCGAGGCCGACCGCATCCGCGACGAAATTGCCCAGAAGGGCTACGTCGTCGAGGACACGCCCAAGGGGCCAAAGGTGAAAAAGACATGAGACTGAAGCTGGCAAAGCCTGGTCCGGAACACGAGAAGGCCGCCATGGAATTCTGCGCGGAGTTCCGCGCGGAAGGGGATGAACACATCTACGGTTCGAGCGGGCTTTCGCTGCATGAAGACTACGCCGACTGGCTGAAAAGCCTCGGAGAGACCCCGCCTGGCCGCGTCAGGCAGACGACATTTTTTTCCTTCGACGGGGGAACGCTCGTCGGCGCAGCCTCCGTGCGCCACACTCTTGACGAACGCCTTCGGCGGATCGCGGGCCACATCGGCTACTCCGTGCGTCCGTCCCAGAGGCGCAGGGGCTACGCCAAGGAGCAGCTGCGGCTGGCGCTGAACGAATGCGCGCGTCTGGGCATCGCCCGCGCTCTCGTCTGCTGCGACGAATGGAACGTCGCTTCCGCCGCGACGATTCTCGCCTTGGGCGGCGAGGAAGAAGAGACGTCCATGGACGACGACGGCGCCGTGATCCGCCGCTTCTGGGTGGACACCGGAATGGAGAAATCATGCATTTGAAACTCGTGCGGCCCGGTCCCGCGCATGAACGTGCGGTGATGGATTACCTTGCCGAATTCCGCGCGGCCGGGGAAAACCACGTCAACGGCTCCGGCGGACTGCATCGCTTTGATTCCTATGCGGACTGGCTGAAAAGCCTTGGCGAAACCCCGCCCGGCGAGATCGTGCAAACCACGTTTCTTTCCTACGATGGGGAACAACTCGTGGGCGCCGTCGCCGTCCGCCACGGCCTCAACGAGCAGAATATGCGCAAGGGAGGCCACATCGGCTACTCCGTGCGCCCCTCCAGGCGGCGCATGGGTTACGGCAAGGCACAGCTCCGTCTGGCGCTGGACGAATGCGCGCGGTTGGGCATTGCCCGGGCGCTCATCACCTGCGCCGGGACAAACATCGCCTCCGCCGCCACCATCGCGGTCTTCGGCGGCGTAGAGGACACGCCCTCGATGGACGACGACGGCACGGTGCTCCGCCGCTTCTGGGTGGACACGGAAAGGCAACGGCCATGAATCTCAAACTTGTGAGGCCCCGCGCGGCGCACGAACGGGCGGCGATGGAACTCCTCGCCGAATTTCGCGCCGCCGGAGAGAGCCAGATCTACGGCTCGGGCGGACTTCACCAATTTGAAACCTATACGGAATGGCTGAAGAGCCTCGGGGAAACCCCGCCCGGCGGTGTCGCGCAGACGACATATTTCTCCTTTGATGGGGACGCGCTCATCGGAACAATCGGCGTGCGCCATCCCCTCAACGAGCGGCTGCGGCAAAAGGGCGGCAACATCGGCTATTCCATTCGCCCCTCCAAGCGGCGCATGGGGTATGCCAAGCGGCAATTGCGGCTGGCGCTGGACGTGTGCCGGGATCTGGGTATCTCCCACGCGCTTGTGACCTGCAACGAGTTGAACGCCGCCTCCGCCGGGACGATTCAGTCCCTCGACGGCGTGGAGGACAGGCCGCACCGGGAGCCGGACGGAACCGTCTACCGCCGCTTCTGGATCGCAACCGGGGAACCGGATTATGCCTTTCTCAATTCCGAGGCGTGGGACCAGTGGGTGGCGGACGGAATTCCTTGGGGTGTTCCCATTTCACCGGAAGAATTTGCCCGCGCAAAGGCAGGCGCGCTTGAGATGCATCTGGGCGCGATGCGCCACATTCCGCGTGAGTGGTTTCCGCCGCTTTCGGGGGCAAGTGTGCTCTGTCTCGCGGGCGGAGGCGGCCAGCAGGCGCCGGTGCTGGCGGCCCACGGCGCAGACGTGACCGTATTCGACAATTCCGCCCGCCAGCTCCAAACAGAAGGGGCGGTCGCGGCGCGGGAGGGGTATGAGATCCGGCTCATCAAGGGGGATATGGCGCGCAGGCTGCCGTTCGGAGACGGTGCCTTCGATCTTGTGGTCCACACGATTTCAAATTGCTACGTTGAAAACGTCTACCACGTCTGGCGGGAGGCTCATCGCGTATTAAAAAAGAACGGCGTCCTTGTTTCTGCAATGGATATCGGAATCAATTTTCTTTTTAACGACTATGGTTCTTTAAAGGTTGAAAACCGGTTGCCCTTCAATCCGCTGCGCGACGGGACGGCGGTTTCCACAGACGACGGCATCCAGTTCAGCCACAGTCTTGCCGAGCAGATTGGCGGTCAATTGCGGGCGGGATTCCGGCTTACGGACGTATTGGACGATTACGACGCGACAGGGGAGGACAGGCTGGGCGAGCATGCTCCCCTTTTCATCATGACAAGGGCGGTGAAGGATTGATGGCGTGGCCGACGCACATTGTGGCGGCGGGCGGGTATGTATTCGACGGGAAGGGCAACATCCTTCTCGTCAAGACGTATAACCGCGGCTGGGACTGCACGGGCGGACAGGTAGAGGAGGGAGAGACCCTTGAGGAGGGCGCGCTTCGGGAGATCATGGAGGAAAGCGGCGTCACGGCGCGCGTTATAAGGCTCGCCGGCGTCTACTCCAACGTCGGACGGCACAAATGGGGAGACACGGACGTCGACGTGCCCACGAAGGTGATGTTCGACTTCATCTGCGAATACGTCTCGGGGGATTTGCGTCCCTCGGAGGAGACGAGTGAGGTCATGTGGGTCCCCAAGGAAAAGGCGCTCGACTTCGTGACCGCGCCCGCCATGCGCTATCGGTTTGACAGGATCCTTCGGTTCGACGGACGCGTGACCTACGGCGCGTATTTGTCAAAGCCTGAATTTCAGCTCGTTTCAGAGCGGACGATATAGGAGGTGCGATATGGCGTTTTCCGGCGTGTTTCTCTTTCAGGTGCGGCCCGACCGGATCGAGCAGTTCGAAGCGCTGGCGCGGGAAATGCGCCCGGAACAGGAAACGCGGCCCGGGTGCCGCGCGACCCGGTACGTGAAGCGTTTCTACACGTTCGACCGGATCGGCGAGCTGCCCAGGCCGCTGACGAAGATTGTCAAGTGTGTGAAGTACTATTGCTACTGGGAATTTGGCACGGTCGAGGAGTATGGCGCGGCCGTCGCATGGCTCTTTTCACAGTACGAAAAGCGCGTCATGCCGCTTCTCATTATGCCCTTTGACATCAACAGCGGGGAAGTGGTCGAGTAATCATTCTCCCGTCCGAAAAAGGACATCGTTCAGGCATGTGATCCGAAGCTGTTTCTCCAGCTCGGTAATCTCTCCCTTGGCGACTGCGATTCGGCGTTCCTCGCCCGGGAATAGGTCGAAAAAGTTGTCTGAGAACAGGCAGTCGTCCCCGGCAAGCTCGAGTGCCACGCCCCTTGCGAATGTGTCCGTCGAAACGACAATCTCATGTCCGTCCGCGCTCTCCGTCACGATGGTGGCGAGCGCGGGCTTTTCAAACGCGAAGTCCTTTGCCGGGACAAACAGTACGCTCCCGCGTCCGGCCTCGCCGCAGTCGTACTCCAGATGCAGCCGGGAAGCCCCTTCGTCCGCGAGCTGTTCGGCAAAATCAAGCGCCACCAGCATTTTTGCCTCGCCCGCCGCCGCGCGCGCTTCCATTTCGCCCGCATCGGCCGCGTTTCCCGCACCGTCGCACAGCTTCCAGCGAAGCACGCCCGAAAAATCCGCAGGGCTATCGTTGGTGAGCCACATCTCGACCCGCGTCCCTTCTTCCCGTGCGGTCATGAGAACTGGGGCATAAAACCGCTTGGCGTAATACTGCTGCGCCTTCCAGCGTCCGAAGCTGTCGACGCCCGCCCATGAAACCACGGGCCAGCAGTCGTTGAGCTGCCAAAGGATCACCCCGTTGTTGTAGCCGCTGGTCCGGCGCATCTCCTCCACGGAATACTTCAGTATCTCGCCCGCCTGAAACTGGGAAAGATAGACGTAATCGGCAAAATCCTTTGGCACGCGGTAGTCCCGCGCCATGTAGAGTTCGATGGTCTCGTTGCCGTTTTTGCACTTCTGGTGGGAAAGCATGACCTTCGTGTCCGGCCCGCAATCCGCCTTTTCCGCAAATGCGCGGACTGTCTTCATGGATGGGTAGCTCTGAAAGCCCATCTCGGACATGAACCGGCATTTGAAGGTGCGCATCTTCTGGTAAGGCGCGTTTCCGTCGTATTGGATGTAGTAGTGCATGTCGCCGCACGAAAGATAATTCATGTAGGAATCCGCGCCCAGCTTTTCCCCCGCTGTGGGGGAGGAATGCACATAGAAGGTGTCGGGCGCGATTTCCGCGCAAATTGGAGGAATCTCCTTTAAAAACAGCTTTTCATACAGCCGCCGCACATAGAAAAGCGTCAAAAATCCCGTGCGCCTGTTCACGCCGAAGAAGCGGCGCAGCTTGTCCGATTCCGCATCCCTGGACGAAAACACGGTATAGATAAAGTCGACCTCGTTGTTGCCGCACAGAAGCGCGAGACTTGGATGGTGGGAAATGCGCGCGAGGTTGTCCCGCAATTCCGCGCGCACGCTTGCGATAAATGCCTTGTCCGTCGGATAAAAAGAGCATGCAAACATCAGGTCCTGCCAGACGAGCAGACCCGCGCGGTCGCACGCAGCAAAGAACGAATCCGGCGGATAGTACGCTCCGCCCCAAACACGGACACCATTCATGTTTGCACGCACGCAGTCGTCCACCAGCCGCGTCCATTTTGCGTCGTCCGTTTCTCCCAGAACGGCGTCCGGGATGATGAGGTTTGCGCCCTTGAAGTACACGCGCCGCCCGTTTACAACAAATCCGAAGTTTCTTCCGTCCGGCAGTCGGTCGCGGTTCAACCTGATTTCCCTAAGGCCGATTTCCCGCGACCACTCGTCCAAAATCCTTTCGCCTTGTAAGAGCCGCACGGTCGCGCGGTAGAGGGGTTGTTCTCCGTACCCGGCGGGCTGCCAGAGCCTGGGCCGCTCGACCAAAGCTGCGAATTCCGCGCGCGCGCCGCGTTCCCGAAAGATGACATCCCCGTCGGGCCCCACGATTTCAGCCTGCGTCTCGACGCCGCCTTCCCATTTGTCCGCAAAGACGCGCAGACCGAGGGAAACCGCGCCGTTTTCATGCCTTTGCCGCACCTCGACGCGCCCAATCCGCCCAACGTCGAATGCCTGGATGGAAATAGCCCGCCAGATGCCCATGTCGGGAAGCGTCAGCCCCCAATCCCAACCGAACATGCACGCCGCTTTGCGGATGGTCGCGAAGGGACGTCCCCCCTTGAATTTGTGCGCGTCCACATACTTGACGGGGGAGGAAAAACACACCGAAATCTGGTTTTCCCCGTCCATCAGTGCCGCCTTGACGTCGAATTCCCAAGTGCGGTGCATGTTGTCCGCGCGCCCGATTTCGATCCCGTTGAGGAAAACCGTCGCGCACGTGTCGAGCCCCTCGCACCTGAGAAAAACCCTGTCGTGCGTCCGCAGCGCGGCATCCGCGTTGAACGTCCGTTCAAACGCATAATCCGCGTCGAAGAAGGACTGCACCTTTTCTTCGTTGTCGCGGAAATACGGATCGTCCATTCTCCCATGGGCGATCAGCGTTTTCGCCACGCCGCCGGGCACGACAGCCTCATGCCACTCCGGTTTGCCGGCCTCCCGCATCCGCCAAGCACCACTCAAATCGATTGCCTTCATGCGTCCGTCCTCCGCGTTTTTCTCAATCATAACACAGATGCGCGGATTTGGAAATCAGGAAGCCGTGTAATATTGCGCCTGGGCATGCCAGAGCGCGGCATATTTCCCGCCTTCCGCAAGCAGCTGGTCGTGGCTTCCCCGCTGGACGAGCCGCCCCTCGTGAAACACGGCGATGTCGTCGCAGAACCGGCAGGAGGAGAGCCGGTGGGAGATATAGATGGCGGTGTGCCCTGCCATGAGGGAATTGAACCGC
>JAEYRW010000042.1 GCA_023435435.1 Bacillota bacterium
GCCGACGAACATGACCCGCAGCTGCTCCGAATCGCCGAATTCGCGCTTCATGAGTTCGAGGGATTTCTTGGTCAGCGTGTCCTCGGAAAGATATTTGGTAAAATCATAGTTGACATGCACCTTCGAGACGGTGAATGCGCTCGCGATGGCAATGAGCGCGAAGGCGACCAGGATGGGAATCCTGCGCCGCACGATCGCGCTCGCGATTTTATTCGCCATATGCTTCCTCAGTTAATGGTATTGATGTCGTAGGGCGTCGTCTGATAGACGTAATAGTTGAGCCAGTTGGAGAACAAGAGGTTCGCGTGGCCGCGCCAGGTCACCACCGGGTCCCTGGTGTCGTCATCGTCCGGAAAATAGTGCTCCGGCACCGCCGTGTCCAGACCGGCGCGCTTGTCGCGCAGGTACTCGAGCTTGAGCGTATCCTCGTCATACTCGCTGTGGCCGGTGACGTAGATCTGCCTGCCGAGCTTGGTCGCCAGCGCGTAGAGGCCCGCCTCGTCGGAGGAGGCCAGAATCTTCACCTGGGGCACCTGCAGAACGTCCTCGCGTAAAATGGTGGTGTAGCGCGACTGGGGCACCATGAAGTTGTCGTCGAAGCCGCGCATGAGCATCGAGCGCTTGTGCTCAATCTTGTGCGGGTACACGCCGAACAGCTTCCTGGGAAGCTTTGCCTTCCCCACGCCGTAGTGGTAATAAAGTGAAGCCTGGGCCGCCCAACAGATGTGCAGCGTGCTCGTGACGTTGGTCTTCGACCATTCCATGACGCGGCAGAGCTCGTCCCAGTAGTCGACCTCCTCGAATTCGAGGTGCTCCACCGGCGCGCCGGTGATGATGAGGCCGTCGAACTTCTGATCCTTGACCTCGTCAAACGTCTTGTAAAACGCCAGCATATGCTCCGAGGACGTGTTCTTGGACTCGTGGGAGCTCATGTGCAGAAGCTCCAGCTCCACCTGAAGCGGCGTGTTCCCCAGAAGCCGGGCCAGCTGCGTCTCGGTTGCGATTTTCGTGGGCATGAGGTTTAAAAGCGCGATCTTGAGCGGGCGGATGTCCTGGGTGAGCGCGCGGGTCTCCGTGATGACGAATATGTTCTCACTCAAAAGCGTCTCCGTGGCAGGGAGACTGTTGGGAATCTTGATGGGCATTTTTCTTCCTCCTCAGCGGGTCTTTTCAAGCGCCTGCGCGATGTCCCGGATGATGTCGTCCGCGTTTTCGATGCCGATGGACATGCGGACCATCTCGGGCCTGACGCCGCACTGGACGAGCTGCTCGTCGGTGAGCTGGCGGTGGGTGGTGCTCGCGGGGTGCAGCGCGCAGGTTCGCAAATCCGCCACGTGCACCACGATGGCCGCAAGCCGCAGGGAATCGAGGAACTTCATCGCCGCGTCCCTTCCGCCCTTCACGCCGAAGGAAATGACGCCGCTTGCACCGTTCGGCAAATACTTATCCGCCCGCGCTTTCTGGTCGGAGGAGGCAAGCCCAGGGTAGTTGACCCATTCGACGTCCGCGCTCTGCTCGAGATACTGGGCGACCTTGAGGGCGTTCGACGAATGCCGCTCCATCCGGAGCGCCAGCGTCTCCAGGCCCAGATTGATGAGGAACGCCGCGAGAGGCTGCTGAATGGCGCCCAGATCGCGCATGAGCTGCACGCGCGCCTTGGTGATGTACGCCTGATTGCCGAAGTCGTGGACGTAGCGCACGCCGTGATAGGATTCGTCGGGCTCGGTGAGCTCCGGAAACTTGCCGGAGGCCGCCCAGTCAAACCTGCCGCCGTCCACGATGACGCCGCCCACCACGGTGGCATGGCCGTCCATGTACTTGGTGGTGGAGTGGATGATGATGTCCGCCCCGAATTCAAACGGGCGGCAGAGGATGGGCGTCGGGAACGTATTGTCCACCACCAGCGGCAGGCCGTGGGCATGGGCGATGTTCGCGAAGCGCTCGATGTCAAAGACGTAGAGCGCGGGATTCGCGATGGTCTCGCCGAACACCAGCCGGGTGTTTTCATCGATGAGCGCGCCGACTTCTTCGTCGGTCATGTCGGGCATGGCGAAGCGCACCTCGATGCCCATGCGCTTCATGGTCACCGCAAACAGGTTCAGCGTGCCGCCGTAAATGGTTGAAACGCTCACAATATTCTGCCCGGCAGAGGTGATGTTCAGAACCGCCATGAGGGAGGCCGCCTGGCCCGCGGAGGTGAGCATCGCGCCGACACCGCCTTCCAGCGCCGCGATTTTCTTTTCCACGATGTCCAGCGTCGGATTCGAGATCCGGCTGTACATATGGCCCGGCGCCTTTAAATCGAAGAGCTGGCCGAGCATGTCCGCGGAATCGTACTTGTACGTCGTCGACTGATAGATCGGCATGACGCGGGGCTCCCCATTCTTGGGCTCGTATCCGCCCTGGACGCACAAAGTATCGATTGAAACCTTTTCCATATGCCTACCTCCTTCTTTTGTTTGGAACGCCGCCCACGAGCGACATGACCTGCCGCTCGCCCAGCGCCAACAGCGTGAACAGATATGTAAGACCCGAGACCAGGGTCACCGCCGCGAGCCTGAGGAACACGTGCAGCGTCCCGTACATCTCAGGCAAGAGCCAATTGGTGACGAATGCCGTGGCCGCGCACAAAAGCCCGGCCGCGCAAATCTTGACCATATCAAGGGCGGTCTCCCTGAAGCCAAACTGCCCCATCCGCCGCCGGAACAAGATGAACATGACCGTCACCGCCATGAAGCCCACCAGCGAAGTGCCCAGCGCGAGGCCGTTGATGCCCATGTAGTGCCCCAACACCCAGTCGAGAAGCGTGTTGAGCAGAAGGGCGATCAAAGTCACCCGGAAGGGCGTCCGGGTGTCCTGCATGGAATGAAACGCACGGCTCAAAAGGTCTCGCAGACCGAACGCAAGCACGCCGATGATGAAAAACAGGAACGCCCCCGCCGTGACGTGAACCGACTCGTTCCCGAACGCGCCGCGCGCGTAGGCGAAGCGCACGATGTCGTCGGACATCACGACGGAAATCGCGGTAATGGGCATCACGATCACCGCAACGCCCTCCAGCGCGTTTTTGACCGTCGAGACGACCCCCGCCCTGTCCCTGAGCACCACCAGCCGCGACAGCTTTGAGAACATGACGGTGGTAATCGGAACCACCAGCACGCCCGAAACAAAAATAATAAGCTTATAGGCGTAGTTGAGCGCGGAAAGCGCCCGGTCGTCGATCATGGAGGCGAAGAATGAGTCGATCATATGATTGAGCTCGCTGATGGCCATCGAAAGCACCGCGGGAACCGCCAGCGCCAGAAGCCGCTTGAACTGCGGATCGGAAAAGTCGATGCGCGGCGAATAGCGGAACCAACCGAGCAGGTACGGGATCTGAATCAGTACCTGCATGGCCCCTGCGGCAAACACGCCCCACGCCACGGCTTCGATGCCGTATTTCTTCGAGAAGAAAACCGCCGCGCCGATGATGCCGATGCTGATGGGAAACCCCGTAAGCTGCGCGGCGACATACTTCTCCCGCGCGTTGAGCAAAGTCGACATGACGATGGAGGTCACGTTGAACAGAAGCGACAGCGCCATGATCCGCGTAAGCCGGGTGGTGAGCGCCACTTTTTCCGCGTCGAAGCCCGGCAGCGTCAGATGGATCAGCGGCGCCGCCAGCGCATACAGCACAACCGAGGCCACGATCCCCGCCAAGGCAAAGATGTTCATGGCGTTGCTGGCAAACCGATTCGCCGCACTTTCCCCGCTGCGCTCCCGCGCCCGCGTGTAGAGCGGGATGAGCGTCGAGGTGATGCAGGAATTAAACAGGAAGATCGGCAGATAGAAAAGGCTGTACGAGGCGACGTACGCCTCATTTTCAAGCCCCGTGCCGAAATACCCTGCGGTTATCATGTCGCGGGCGAAGCCGACCAACTTCGAGGCGATGATGACGATGGTCACCAGCGCCGTCGCCCGGAATACTTTATCAGTGCGCGTCATTGTCACCTTCCGCGTGTGCTTCATGCGATTATAGCACACTCTTCGCCTTCGGTCATGAATAATCCCGTTAAATTCCGCCGTGCGCGGACATTCTCAAAGCCGTAAAAGGCGGGGCACGGCCTTCCCGTTTTCAATCTCAAGTTCGGCAAAGCGTCCGTCCTGAAGCGCGCCGGGGTTTATGAGAAGCGCCGCGCCCACATACCCGGCAAAGGGAACGTGGGTGTGCCCGAACAGCGCGACGCCGCAGTTCCGCGCCTCGGCGCGGTACGAGAGCCGATCGAGACCGCCCTTCACGCCGTACTGATCGCCGTGGGTCAAAAGCATGCGCACGCCTTCCGCCTTGAGTTCGATTTCCTTGGGATCGCGGGAAAAGAAGTCGCAGTTGCCCGCGACAAAGAGCACCTTGCGGTTGAGCCGCTCCGCGAGCCGCCTGGCGTCGCCCGCAACGTCGCCCAGGTGAAACACGTGATCGTATTCCCGCGCCGCAATAAACTGCGCGACGAGCTCGAGCATGCCCGTCGCGTCGTGGGAATCAGAGAGAACCGCGATCCGCGTCATAAAGATTTCAAGAGCGCCTCAATGGCCCGGGCGCGGTGGGAAACGCGGTTCTTGTCCGCCTCGTCCGCTTCCGCGAACGTGACCCCGAGGTCCTTTGAAAAAAACAGCGGATCGTAACCGAAGCCGCCCGCGCCGCGGTATTCGCGCAGAATCTCGCCTTCGCACGCGCCGGTCGCCACAATTTCGTCCTTGCCCGGCGCGCAGAGCGCGATGGCGGCCACGTACTGGGCGCGGCGCGGCTCCTGCACGCCGATGAGCTCCTTGAGAAGCAGCCGGTTGTTGGCCTCGTCGTCGCCGTGCACCCCCGAATAGCGCGCCGAATGGACGCCGGGGCGGCCGCCCAGCGCCTCCACAGCGAGTCCGGAATCGTCCGCCAGCGCCGCGCAGCCCGTGCGCGCCATGACGGCGCGCGCCTTGATGCGCGCGTTTTCCTCGAAGGTTTCGCCGGTTTCCTCGATGTCGCCCGTCACGCCCATCTCCCGCATGGAGTAGACGTCGTATTTGTCCCCAAGAAGGGCGCGGAGCTCCTTGATTTTTCCAAAATTATTGGATGCGATGACGAGCCTGGGCTTTTTACCGATGACGCCCGCGCGGTCCCCCAGCGCCTTAAGCTGCGCCGCCATGAGATCGCCGATCCCCTTTTCCGCCAGTGACAAAAGTCCGTCCAGCTCCGCGCGGGTGTAGGCGCGGCCCTCGCCGGTGCCCTGCACCTCGGCAAACGCCGTCTCGCCGGATTTTTCCCGGGTCATCACGACGTTCATATCCACCTGCGCATGGGAATCGAGTCTGTAATCGAGGTCGAGGGCCAATTCGTCGTCAATGAGGCCCACGGACACCGCTGCCACCTGCCTCACCACGGGCGAATCGACGATGGCGCCTTCCTTGATGAGCCGGTCGGCAGCGAGGCAGAGCGCGACAAACGCGCCCGTGATGGACGCGGTGCGCGTGCCGCCGTCGGCCTGGATGACGTCGCAGTCGAGGTATACGGTGTGCTCGCCCAGCCGGGAAAGGTCGCACGCGGCGCGGAGCGAGCGGCCGATGAGCCGCTGGATCTCCACGCCGCGCCCGTCCTTTTTGATGCCGTCGCGCGGCTTGCGGGCACCGGTGGAGCCGGGCAGCATGGCGTACTCGGCGGTGAGCCAGCCGCCCTTCCCCTTGCGGAACGGCGGCACCTCGTTTGTCACAGAGGCGGTGCAGATCACGCGCGTGCGGCCGCAGGAGATGAGAACCGATCCCGCGGCCGCGTCGGTGAAGTCAACCTGAATGGAGACCGGGCGAATTTCCCCGCGCATTTGTATTCCCTCCAATGTCAGTCGCCGAAGATGGCGGACGACTGGGTTTGTATGTAGTCGGATTCGATGTCCCCGGCGACGTTTGCGAAGGTCGGCACCGTGAGGGTGCCCACGCCCGGGTCGTAGGGCTCGCCTTCCACGAGGATCTGGACGGACTCGACGCCGTTAAACTGGGTGCAGGTGAGCACCAGCGCCTTGAGGGCGATGCGCCCGCCGTCGACGTTGTTGACGATCTGCATGAACTCCTTGGTGAAGTTCACCTTGGCGACGCCATTGTCTACCGATACGCCGATGAGCCCGCAGCCCTCCGGCATCACCTCGTCAAGCGCGTCCGAGATGGGGCCCTTTGTAAGCTCGAGGACGGCGGTTGAGATGTCCGCGTCGGAGTACACCATGCGCGTCACCGGAACCACCACCGAGCCGGATTCGCCCGGGAAGTAAAGGGTCAGCTTCTTGAGGGCGCTCGAGGCGGACGTCGAGACGCTGGTGGTCTCGAGGTTGATGTCGCCCCGGGTAAACGCGCCGGAGACGTCGGTGCCGAACTTCAGCTTCTCCATCTTCTGGCCGCCGAAGAGGAATTCCACCGACGAAACGGTGTCAAATTCGGTGAGCGTCTGGACGATGGCCGCGATCATGTTCTGCTCGGCGGCAGCGTCCGCGACGTCCAGCGCCTCCTTGGACAGGTCGATGCGCGCCTTGCCGTTTGCGATGTCGAGATCCATGGACACGTTTTCAGGAATCACCGTGCGAAGTCCCAGCCGCGCGGCCTGCATGTCGTTGGCGCTCGATTTCACCATCATGGAAAGCGTCGCCTTGGCGATTCCCTCCTCAAGCGGCACGCTCATCATCACAGGTACCAGATAGCCGTAATTGTCCTGATAGTAGACCACCGTGTCGACCCCGCTGCTTGCCTCCTTGCCGCTTGTGGCGGTGGGGGCGATTGTGGCATCCAGCGCGAGTTCGGTCGCCCTCGCGCTCAGGCTTGGCGCCGGGCTCGCGGACGCCGCAGGCGTCGCGTCTCCCCCGCTCGCATTCACCAGCCACAGCCGCCACACGCACAAAAGCGCGATGGCGACGAGCAGCACGATCAGCGCCAGCAGGTACATCCGGCGCTGACTCAAGTCAAATTTCATAGAGAACCCTCCTCGCGCATGTCCTTGGTTTCAAATGTATTCGACCATGCCGGAAGGTATTACGCGCGGAATTCTCTCGGAAATCGCCACAGGCACTATTTTATCACATGCCGTTCGGTTGCGCAATCCGCGCAAATCAGATATAATATGATGTGGAATTCTTTGAAACGAGGTTGCTTTCCCATGCCAATGGACGCCCTGACGCTCGGTTTTGTCGCGCGGGAGCTGGACGGCTTCCTCGCCGGCGGACGAATCGACCGCGTGAACCAGCCCGAGCGCGACGAGGTGATCCTCATCGTCCGAAACGCGGGCCGGAACATGCAGCTTCTTCTCTCCGCCAGCGCCGACTGCGCCCGCGCCCATCTGACGGGCGTTAAAAAGAACAACCCCCTCGAGCCGCCCATGCTCTGCATGCTCATGCGCAAGCACATCGTCGGCGGCCGGATCACATTTGTGCGTCTGGCGGAGAGCGACCGCATCCTCGAGATCGGCGTCGAGCACTTCGACGAGTTGGGCGAAAAAACCGAGAAGAAAGTAATCTGCGAGTTTATGGGCAGGCATTCCAACATTATATTTGTGGCGGCGGACGCGCGCATCATCGATTCCGCCCGCCGCGTCAACGAGCAGATGTCCTCGGTGCGCGAGGTGCTGCCCGGGCTTTTTTATGAACGTCCCCCCGCCCACGGGAAGATTCCCTTCGACGGCGTAACGGAGGACGCGCTTTTTGAGGCCCTCTTGGGAAAGCGCGGCGCGCTCAAGTCCGCCATCGCCAAAGCGGTCAGCGGCATCTCCGCCCAGACCGCCGCGGAGCTCGCCTTTCGCGCCGCCGGCGCGGAGGACGCGGCGCTGGAGGAAGTCGACGTCCGCGCCGCCGCCGTCACCATCGCACATACGCTTCAAAACATCGAGTCGGAATTCGCCCCCGCCGTATTGTACGCGGCCGACGGAAGGCCCGTGGACGTGGTGGCCTTCCCATACGGGAGCCGGGCGGCGCTGACGGTAAGACTGTTTCCGACGCTCTCGGAGGCACTGGACGCGTTTTACCAGTCCAAGGACCAGGCGGAGCGCATCAAGCAGAAGTCCTCGTCCATCCATCGGATTTTGAAGACCAACATCGAGCGCTGCGAAAAGAAACTCGCGCTGCAAAAAGAGGCGCTCATGGGCTCCGAAAGGATGGAGGAATACCGGCGGCTGGGCGATATCGTCACCGCAAGCCAGTACATGGTAAAAAAAGGACAGCGGTCAGCCGAGCTCATCGACTACGCCGCCGAAGGAATGCCCACCGTGGCCGTGCCCCTCGACGAGAAGCTCTCCCCCGCCCAGAACGCCCAACGATATTATAAGCTCTACCAGAAGGCGCGCTCGGCGCGCACCCTCGCGGCGGAACAAATTGAAAAAACCGAGGAGGAGCTCAGCTACCTCGAAGGGCAGATGGACAACCTCGGGAAATGCGAGGCGGAGCCGGAGCTTTTTGAGCTTCGGCAGGAGCTTGAAAAAATGGGTTACGTCAACGCCAGCCACAACCGCAGGCAGTTGAAGCAGCTTCCGCCCTCGCAGCCCATAAAGTTCACGACGCCCGGCGGGCGCGCGATTCTCGTCGGAAAAAACAACCTCCAGAACGACAAGCTCACCTTCACCGCCGAGCCGGACGAAATCTGGCTCCACGTCAAGGACATGCCCGGTTCCCATGTCATCATCCCGGGCGGCGAGCCGGACGAGGAAACCCTTCTCACGGCCGCGCGGCTGGCGGCGAAGTATTCCAAGGGCGGAACCGGCTCCAACGTCCCGGTGGACTACACGCGCAGGAAATACGTGAAAAAGCCCTCCGGCGCAAAGCCCGGATTTGTGATCTACACCCATCAGCGGACACTGTACGTGAATCCCTACGCGGAGGAATGAAAATGGTCAAGGTTACTTACGACAACGACAGCCGGATGACCCTCGAAGGGCTTGATTGCGACTGCCCCTGCGAGCACGCGACGCCGAACCAGGACATTTATGTGGGCACCGGCCTCATCGAGCGCCTGCCCGGCTACATCGAGAAGCGCGGCCTCGGGAAGCATTGCGTGGTGGTGTGCGACGAAAACACCTACCGCGTGGCAGGCCAGACCGTCTACGGCGTCTTGAAGGCCGCGGGCTTTGACGCCATTCTGCTCAAAATCGAGCGGGACGGCGAGCTTGTGCCGGACGAGACGACGGTGGGCGAGGTGCTTTTGACCATCCAGCCCGAGACCGAATTTCTGGTGGCCGTCGGTTCCGGCTCCATCACCGACAGCTG
The DNA here is from genome assembly GCA_023435435.1 of Bacillota bacterium. Classification (GTDB taxonomy): domain Bacteria; phylum Bacillota; class Clostridia; order Christensenellales; family Aristaeellaceae; genus RUG11247. The sequence continues at coordinate 9,246 of JAEYRW010000042.1, forward strand.
CCGCGTGAACGCGCAGCGGTGCCGCCTCCCCTTCGTCTGCGTGGGAACCGCCGCGTCCATGGACGGCTACACGTCGGTGGTCGCGCCCCTCATGCTCCGGGGCGTGAAGATTCACCGCCACGGGCCTTGCCCGGAGATCATCGTGTGCGACCTCGGCGTTCTCGCCACCGCGCCCATCGAAATGGTGCGCGCGGGCGTGGGCGACGTGCTCGGAAAGTACATCGCCATCGCCGACTGGAAGATCGGGAAAATCATCAACGGCGAGCCCTATTGTCCCACCTGCGGGGACATTGTCATCAAAGCGGTGGATAAGCTGCTGGAAAACGTAGATGACATCAAAAACCGCACCGAAAAGGGCATGCGCATTCTTATCGAGGGACTTCTCCTGGCGGGCATCACCATCATGATCGTGGGTCACACCCGCGCGGTAGCCTCCGCCGAGCACAACATCGCCCATTTCGTGGAAATGAAGATGCTCGAGCGGTATCGCAAGGCGCCCTCCCACGGCGCGACGGTGGGCGTGGCGACCCTCATGGTGTATCCGGTTTTTAAAAAGTTCGCGGATGCGGAGCTCTCGGGCGTGGACGTCGAATCCCTCGTTCCCATGCCGGAAAACGCGCGCCACGCGTTCATGATCGCGTGCTACGGAATGACCGCCGCGGAGACCATTATGGAAGAAAATCCGGGAGACTTTCTCACGGCGGAGGAAATGCGCCGCCGTGCCGCGCGCGGAATCGAGCGTTTTAGCGAGATCAAGGCGGTCATCGACGAGATGCCGTCCTATGAAAAGGTCTATCAGGCAATGAAGCGCCTGGGCGCGCCGCTTTCCATGGCGGAAATCGGTGTGGACAAGGACATCGAGGAGACTTCCATGCGCTGCGCAAAGGATTACCGCACGCGCTACACGCTTTTCAAGCTCATTGACGAAATGGGACTGACCGGGGACTACATCGGCAAATAAGGAGTTCGGAATGCAGGACGAGGAAAGGCTCATCACCACGGGCTTCCGCCAGGAGGACGACGAGCAGGAAAAATCGCTGCGCCCACACAGCCTGGCGGAGTACTTTGGGCAGACGAAGATCAAGGACAGCCTGTCCGTGTACATGCAGGCGGCCCTCGCGCGGCGGGAGCCGCTGGATCACCTGTTGCTCTACGGTCCGCCGGGCCTGGGCAAAACCACCCTCGCGGGCATCATCGCCTCCGAAATGGGCCACAACATCCGCGTGACCAGCGGCCCCGCCATCGAGCGGCCGGGCGACCTCGCGTCCATCCTCACGAACCTCGCCACCGGTGATGTTCTGTTCATCGACGAAATTCACCGGCTGAGCCATTCTGTGGAGGAGGTCCTCTACCCCGCCATGGAGGATTTCGCGCTGGACATCATGATCGGCAAGGGCCCCTCCGCGCGCTCCATCCGGCTCGACCTTCCCAAATTTACGCTCATCGGCGCCACCACCCGGGCGGGCATGCTCACCTCCCCCCTGCGCGACCGCTTCGGCATCAGCTTCCGGCTGGAACTGTACACGCCGGAGGAATTGTCGGTGATTGTGCTGCGCTCTGCAAAGATTCTCAAGATCGAGTGCAACCGGGAGGGCGCGCTGGAGATCGCCAGCCGTTCCCGGGGCACGCCCCGCATCGCCAACCGGCTCATCCGCCGCATCCGCGATTTCGCGGAGGTCAAGGCGGGCGGGAAAATTGACCTCCCGGTGGCGCAGAGCGGGCTTGACATGCTCGAAGTGGACGAGTTGGGCCTCGACCGCACGGACCGGAACATGCTCATCACCATGATCGAGAAGTTCGGCGGCGGACCGGTGGGACTCGACACTCTGGCCGCCTCCACCGGCGAGGACGCGGGCACCATCGAGGACGTGTACGAGCCGTTCCTTCTGCAACTGGGCTTCCTCATCCGCACCTCACGGGGGCGCATGGCGACGCCCCAGGCATACCATCACCTTGGAAAGACGCCGCCGCAGCCCGATCCCGGCGCGGCACAGACGAGAATGGATTTTTAAGCGCATGAAAACATCCGATTTTCTGTACGATCTTCCCGAATCCCGCATTGCCCAGCATCCCGTCGAACCCCGCGACCACGCCCGGCTGATGGTCCTCTCCAGGGAGGACGGTTCCATTGAGCACAGGCACTTTTACGACGTCATCGACTACCTGAACCCCGGGGACGTGCTGGTCGTCAACGAGACCCGCGTCATTCCCGCGCGCCTGTTGGGCGAGCGGGTGCCCTCGGGCGGCGCGTGCGAGATTTTTCTCTTAAAGCAGTGCGCGCCCAAGAAATGGGAAACCCTCGTCCGGCCCGGGCGCAGGCTGCGGGAGGGCGCGCAGGTATCCTTCGGGGACGGGCGGCTCACCGCCGTCATCGGCGTCACCACCCAGGCGGGTGGGCGCATCGTGGACTTTCAATGCGAAGGCCCGTTTGAGGCGGCGCTGGACGCGTTGGGCGAAATGCCCCTTCCCCCCTACATCCACGAAAAGCTCGCGGACAAAGAGCGCTATCAGACGGTGTACGCCAGGCAGGAAGGTTCCGCCGCCGCGCCCACCGCGGGGCTCCACTTTACGCCGGCGCTTCTTCACCGCATCCGAGAAAAGGGCGTCGAGGTGGTGCCCATCCTGCTGCACGTGGGGCTGGGCACCTTCCGTCCCGTAAAGGTGGACGACGTCGAGACCCATGAGATGCACGCGGAGTATTATGAGGTATCCCAGGACGCGGCGGACCGCGTCAACGCCGCGCGCGCGCGGGGAAACCGGATCATCGCGGTGGGTACCACCAGCGTGCGCACGCTGGAATCCGCGTGCGAGAACGGAAAACTCACCGCCAGAAAGGGCGACACCAATATTTTCATTTACCCGGGCTATGCGTACAAGCTGGTGGACTGCCTCATCACCAACTTCCACCTCCCCGGCTCCACGCTCATCATGCTCGTGAGCGCGTTCTACGGCCGGGAACGGACGCTGGCCGCCTACGAGGAGGCCGTGCGCGAGGCGTACAGATTCTATTCCTTTGGGGACGCGATGCTCATTCGGTAAGCGCCCCTTTCCCATAACGACCGCGCGCTGCGCCGCGAGAAGCAAGGAGGCCATCATGAAGAGGATTGACAGATTCATTTGCGACAACGTTTCCCGGATCAGAGGAGATTTGCAGCCCTATGAAGATCGTCAATTTAGGCATCCTTGCGCACGTCGACGCAGGTAAGACCACCCTCACCGAAGCCATTCTGCACCTGTCCGGCGCGGTTCGCACCGCCGGACGCGTCGACGACGGCACGACCATCACGGACTCCATGGCGGTGGAAAAGCAGCGCGGCATTACCGTGCGCGCGGCCACCGTCTCGTTTCAATACCGGGACGTCAAGGTTAACATCCTCGATACCCCCGGCCACATGGACTTCATCGCGGAAGTCGAGCGCGCCCTCAAGGTGCTCGACGCGGCCGTACTGGTGCTCTCCGCCCGGGAGGGCGTGCAGACCCAGACGCGCAGACTGTTTTCCGCGCTCAAATCGCTTTCCATTCCGACCCTTTTCTTTGTCAACAAGATCGACCGCGCGGGCGCGGACCCGGTCGGCGTGGTTGCGCAGATTCGCGCGCTGCTCACGGAAAGGGCGCTGCCCATGCAGATCCCCGCGGACATTCCCACCTCCCTCCCCCTTGAACATCTGACAGAGTCCCTCCTGGAAGCCGACGACGAACTGCTCGCGCGCTTTGTGGAGAATGACCGAATCACACCGCCCATGCTCGAGGCCGCCCTTTGCCGGGCGGTAAAAGCTTGCGCGGTCTATCCCGTCTACTTCGGCGCGGCACTGCGTGAAGTCGGCGTCCCGGAGATCATGGACGCCGTCGCCAACCTCCTGCCCGGCGCGGACGCGGCGGCGGAACCCCTCGTCGCCGAGCTTTACAAGGTGGAGCGGCTGCCCCGGCTGGGCCGGGTGTGCTACGCGCGCGTCTGGAGCGGCGCGCTGAAGCGCGGCGCGTCGTTTCGGCACGGCGAGGACTGGCTGCGGGTCAAGCAGCTCATGGCCCTGGAGGATGCGCGCATGAAGTCGGTGGACGAGGTACCCCCCGGCGACATCGCGGCTTTGGTGGGGCTCGACCGGCTCATGATCGGCGACGTCGTCACGGACGGCACGGCGGGCCGGGAATCCCGGCGGGTCAAGATCGCGGAGCCCCTTTTATACAGCAAGGTCTCCTGCGCGGAGGCCGAGCGCGGAAGCGTGCTCTCGGCGCTTTCCGAACTGGCGGATGAAGACCCCCTTTTGCAGGTGGGGATCAGCGAGCTGACGGGGGAAATTCTCGTGCGCATCTTCGGCGAGGTGCAGATGGAAATCGTCGTCACCCTCATGCGCGAGCGCTTCGGTCTCGAAATCACCCTGGACGAACCGCGCACAGTGTTTCGCGAGAAACCTATCGGGATCGGCGAAGGCGGCATCGCGTGGGGCGAGACCAACTATCAGGCGGCGCTGGCCGTCAAAATCGAGCCCTGCGATTCACAGGACATCGAATATGTTTCCCGGGTCGATTCCGGGTACCTCACCCAATCCTTCCAAAACGCGGTGCGCGAAGGCGCGCTGGAAGCCCTGCGCCACGGCGCGTGCGGCTGGCAGGTGTTCGGCGCGCGGGTGACGCTGACGAGCGCCACCTTCAGCTCCGTCTCGAGCACCCCGGCGGATTTCCGAAACATCGCGCCGCTGGCGGCGCACCGCGCGCTGGCGCAAAGCGGGGTGAAAATCTACGAGCCCTATGTGGAATACGCCCTGCGCGTGCCCACCGACTGCGCCGCCCGCGCCGCCTACGACATCACCGTCATGCGCGGCGTGATCGAGACCACCTATGCCGAGCGCGACCTCATGGTCTACGAGGGCACGGCGCCGCTGGAAACCTCCCGCGCCTATCCCCGCGCGCTCGCCTCGTACACGAAGGGCTTGGGGATGTTCGACACGCGGCCGGCCGATTTCCGGCCCTATCCCGGCGATGCGTCGTCCATGGCGCGTGCGGGCTACGACCCCACCAATTTCGAAAAATACCTTCTCCAAAAGGCGGGACGGATATGACGGTACCCATCGCGGCCCTCGGCGTGAGCCAGCTCTATCTTTCCACGGAAAAGCTCGCGCGCGTGCGGGCGTGGCTCGATCCCGCGCACATGCCGCCGCTCCCCGTCCGGGACTTCGGGAACGGACGGCTCACCCTCACGGACGGCCACACCCGCGCCGTGGCGGCATACCTCGCGGGACTGCGGGAGGTGCCCGTGGCGCGCGACGACGATCCGATTTTCGAAGACCCCGACACCATCCGTGAATACCGGACGGACATCGCGTGGTGCGACCGGCACGGCATCAAAAGCCCCGTCGACCTGGCCGCGCGGCTCGTCTCCGGACGGGATTACGAAATCCTCTGGGACCGCCGCTGTGACCGCGGCCATGCGCTCATCGAACGCAAGGGGCCTGCGCCGGAGGTTCCCGGCCTGTACCTCTACGGCTGCGAGCCGGACGGCAGCGCGTTCTACTATGAGGACGCGGACGGCAATCTCTACGCGCTGAAGCGCGAACAGGCATGAAAAGGCTCCCTCCCGCGCGGGAGGGAGCCCTCTTTGCCTCAATCGAATGTCGGAAGCCCGGCGTTGTCCGCCATGATGTGCGCCGGAACGGTGCCACGCCGACGCAATTGCTTTACCTGCGCCTTTTTGAGCACCCGGTGGGGATATGCCGCTTCCCGGTTTTGCACGCTGACGATTTCGCGGTTGACGATCTCGCCGCCGCGCATGTCGTAGGCCGCGTCGAGCACAGGGTTCGCGCGCCCCGACAGAAAATCGCCCAGATACGGAAGCAGCGCCGCGGAAATTTCCCACGACGCGCTGTCCCACAGAAGGGACGGCGTGTGGTCGACGGAATAGTAGAGCAGCTTCCCGATCTGGATGAGAGGCTCTGTGAAGCTCGCGGGATGCGCGCCCGGAAAGCCCATCCCTGCATCGCAGCTCACGTCCACCACGAGGCATTCCCGCTCAAACAGTGAAAGCTCGTCCTCCGCGACAAACGTCACGGGCGAACTGGGCGACTGGAGAATGCCGTTGACGACGACGTCGGAACGCACCAGAAGCGAAACGAGGGTCCGCTGCTTTCCCTCCTCGTCCACCATGAGCCGTCCGTCCGCCCCGGGATAAAAACGGAGGAAGCGTACCCCCGGCGTCTGATTGCCCACCAGATGCGGCGCGCGCCGGGTCAGCACGTCGATGTCGTAAATGCCGTGCCCCTGAAGCGCCCGGATCGCGCCGCGGCTCACGGAGCCGAAGCTCAAGACCACCGCCCTGCGGCGCGGGCCATAGAAGCCGTCGATGCCCCGGAGGGTCAGCGCGTGCTGCACGCCGCAATATCCGGCCAGCTCGTTGTTTTTCTGAAATAAATGTACGCGTCCCCGACGCGTCTGGTGGTTCATATTTTCAAACGCCACGAGGGTAAGCTTTTTCTCGATGGCGATTTGGGCGATTTCCATCTGCTGCACGCTGTGAATCCAGCCCCAAACGGTCATGCCGTCCCGCATGACCAAAAAATCCGCCGCCACCGGCTTGGGGATCAAAACCGCGTCGCAGGTCTTCAAGATCCCGTCGCGGGAAAGAAGCTCGTTCCCCGTCAGCGTTCGGAGCGCCTCGTCAGCCATGCCGAAAGGCAGTCCGTAGCCGCGCTCGAAAACCAGCTCGCCCCGCAAACCGGGCGCGATCCTGTCGAGATGCGCCGGATGGATCGCCACACGCTTTTCATTTTCCTTGTTGGATGTTCCGATGATTCCTGTCTTCATAGCACCCTCCATTCAAAGTCCTTTTCCTTATTATAACATATGAACGAATATGATGCAAATATACGGGTGTTTCGCACGATATTCCGTCATGTTCCGGGTATATTATGCGCGGGAGGTGCGGCGATGAACAAAAAAATATGGACGTGAACAGGGAAATCGGACATGAGAAAACCGCCGCTTTCGCGCGGCGGTTTTGATTTTTATCGCTTATAGAGCAGGTTCACATCCATGGCGAGCCGAAGCGGCACCCAGTACATGGCGTGGGAGACGGTCATGCCCACCTCGAGACCCGCTTTGTTGTGGACGAGGTTCGCGACCTTCGACGGGGGAATCACCTCGCGCACCTCGTCGCGGATGCGGCGGTCGGCGCTTTCGCAGGCGCTGTCAAGAATGAGAATTTGCTTTTCGCCATTTACTTCCCGGCAGCCGAGAATGGCCACGATGTGACCCACGCGCAGATTGCCCATGGCACAGCCGCCCGCTTTGAGAAGCGACCAGAGCTTGGGCGGGTCGTTGACCAGGCCGTCGCCCTCGTAGCGGAAGCCGTATTTTTTGTCCAGCCCCGCCTCCACCATGCCGGAAAGAAGCGCGGGCCGGTCGGTGCCGTCGTCGCCGCGCCCGCCGCATTTTTTGGAGAAGTCCCCCAACGCCTCCACGTCGATCTCCTCCCCCGTCATCCACTGAATGACAAACGACATGGAAAAGATGCCGCAGCCCGCGCTGTGCAGGGTTTCGGTTCCGCCCTGGTACTCGTAGGGATGGGTCCAGTCGCGGGAATTCTGGTTGCAGTACCGGATGCTCCGCCCCTCGTAATCGAACCGTATAACTTTGGGCGAAATTTCTCTTCCGTAATCCACGTGTCAGTCCTCCTCGATCTCCGGGATGCGCTGGATGCGGTCGTCCAGAAATATGTCCGCCTCGTCGGTGCTGGTGGTGGAAAATTCGCTCACGATGGCGCCCTCGGGGCCGGCGGCAAACCAGTGCCAGGTGTCGGGCACCAGCGTGTACTGATCGCCGGGCTTCAGGGCAATTTCGTGAAACGCGCTGTACGCGCCGTTCTTGGGCGGCTTCACCGCGGGATTTTTCGTCTCCTCGCCGGGCACGTAGACATACACCGCGCCCATGCGGCAGCGGAACGTCTCCTCCTTGCCCGGCCGCCCGCCCACGGTGGGGTGCCTGTGCTGCGGGCAGACCTGGCCCGGAAAGAGCACCAGCTCCTTGGCGCACACCCGGTCGGTATTGACGTATGTTACGAGCTCGAGACCCGTCTTTTCCAGCTCCCCCAGCCCGAAGTCCGCCACCTCGATGTTTGCCCGCTCGGTCTGCGTAAGCGCAATGCCCGCACGCACGAACATTTTGTACGCGCGATCCTGCGCCTTTTTGATCTCGGAACGCTTCATCCTGTTCACCTCGCGGCTATTATAGCATCCCGCCCACACTTCACGCAAGTGTTCGTTATTTCCGGACCAAAATGGTGTATAATAGAGATAGAAACATTGGGGAAAGCGAGGATATATGTATGAATCTAGAGCAACTGAACCGGATGCACACAGGGAAAGGCTTCATCGCGGCGCTGGACCAGAGCGGCGGCAGCACGCCCAAGGCTCTTCTCGCCTATGGAATCGAGGAAAGCCGGTACCACGGCGACGCCGAGATGTTCGCTCTCGTCCACGCCATGCGCACGCGCATCATCAAGAGCCCCGCGTTCAATGGGGAAGCGATCCTCGGCGCGATCCTGTTCGAGGACACCATGAACCGCAAGATCGACGGCAAGTTTACCGCCGACTTTCTGTGGGAAAATAAGGGCGTCGTCCCCTTCCTCAAGGTCGACAAGGGCCTCGACGCCGCCAAGGACGGCGCGCAGCTCATGAAGCCCATTCCCGGGCTGGACGCGCTGCTCGACCAGGCGGTGGAGCGCCATGTGTTCGGCACGAAGATGCGCTCGGTAATCAAGGAAGCAAACTCCGACGGCGTCAAGGCCATCGTCGACCAGCAATTTGAGATCGGCGCACAGATTTCCGCAAAGGGTCTCGTGCCCATTCTGGAGCCCGAGGTGGACATCAAGAGTCCCACCAAGGCGGAAGCGGAAATCCTCCTGAAGGCGGAGATCGAGAAGCACCTGGCGGCGCTTCCCGCGGACGCGAAGATCATGCTCAAGCTCTCCATCCCCTCGGAAACCGATTTCTATCTGTCGCTCATGGATGATCCGCGGGTGGTGCGGGTGGTGGCGCTCTCGGGCGGCTACTCCCAGGCGGAGGCCGACAGGCTGCTCAAGGAGAATCACGGGCTCATCGCGAGCTTCTCCCGGGCGCTGGCGGAGGGCCTCTCGGACGGCCAGACGGACGCGGAATTTGACGCCGCCCTGGAAAAATCCATCAAGGCCATCTACGCCGCGTCGATCACATAAGAAAGTGACAGATACACGCCTATACTTTTCCTCCCTCATGTGCTATAATCCCCTCAAAAGCACATGAGGGGGTTTTTTCATGGCATCACAGGTCGCCCGCTACGAGGCTGTCAAGCGCAAGGTCGGCGGAAACCGGGAAAAGCTGGATTTCGAGTGGACGTTCGGCGCAACCCTGGAGGAACGCGCCAATGCGACGTCCCCCAACCGCGCCATCGTGCGCACGCTCTCGCAGCTCGATTTCGCGCTCAAGCTTTCGCGCGCAAACGGGGGAAAGTTCGACGCCGAAACCGACCGGGCGCTTTCTATCCTCGAGGCCGCCATGGAGAAGGACGGCGTGCTCGGCTACGCCGCGTGCGCGGAGGCGGAAAACGCACTTTTGCCCCTCTCCCCCGCCGCAAAGGAATATGAGGTGACGTTTGCCTCCCACGCGCACATCGACATGAACTGGATGTGGGGCTGGCAGGAGACGGTGGCGGTGACCATTTCCACGTTCCGCAGCATTTTAAACCTCATGCGCGAATATCCGGAATTCACGTTCTCCCAGTCCCAGGCATCCGTCTACAAGATCATCGAGGACTACGCGCCCGACATGATGGACGAAATGAAAAAACGGATCGCGGAAGGCCGCTGGGAAGTGACCGCCTCCGCTTGGGTGGAGACGGACAAAAATATGCCCGACACCGAATCCCTCATCCGCCACATCGAATATACCCGCAACTACCTCGAACAGGTCTGGGGCGTGGCCCGGGAGGACATCGAGCTGGACTTCTCCCCCGACACGTTCGGCCACAGCCGCTTCGTGCCGGAGATCAACACATTCGGCGGCGTAAAGTATTACTATCACTGCCGGGGCCTCCAGGACGACCTCACCCTCTACCGCTACAAGTGCCCCTCGGGCGCGGAGCTTCTCATGTATAAGGAGCCCTACTGGTACAATTCCGGCGTGACGCCGGATTGCGGCACGGGCATCTTCGGACTGTCGGAGCGCTGCGCGGGCCTCAAGGCGGGCCTCATCGTGTACGGCGTGGGCAACCACGGCGGCGGACCGTCCCGGCGCGACATCGAGCGGATCATCGAGATGCAGGGCTGGCCGGTATTCCCGGCCATGAAGTTCGGCACGGTGCGGGGCTTTTTCCGGAAAGCCGAGTCCGTGCGCGAGAAGCTGCCCGTGGTCGATCACGAGCTCAACGCCATCTTCGCGGGCTGCTATACCACCCAGAGCCGGATCAAACGCGGAAACCGGAAGACGGAGCTCGCCCTTCTCGACGCCGAGAAGCTCGGGGCGCTGGATTCCATGGCGACGGGCGCGTCTTCCCCGGCGCGCTGCCTGGAAAAATCGTGGCGCAACGTGCTTTTCACCCATTTCCATGACATCCTCACCGGTTCCTGCGTGCAGGAAAGCCGCGAGCATGCCATGGGCCTGTTCGCCGAATCCATCGCCCACGCGCAGACCATCGAGTCGGCCGCGGCCACCAGCCTCTCGGAGAACACGGACACCTCCATGTTCGCGGCGGACGACGATATCCGCTTCACCCAGTCCGAGGGCGCGGGCGTGGGCTTCGGGCTTTCGAACTACGCGGGTGTGCCGAACCCCGAGCGCGGCGCGGGCAAGACGCGCATCTATACCGTGTTCAATACCGCCTCCCAGCCCAAGAAGGCGCTCGTGGAGCTTACCGTGTGGGATTACGTGGGCGATCTGCGCAGAATTGAGGCAGTGGACAGCAAGATGAACCCCCTGCCCTTCCAGCTTCTCGACAAGGAGCCGCAGCGGTACTGGGATCACCGGTACGTGCGCATTCTGGTCGAGGCGGAGGTTGCGGCGCTGGGCTACGCGGCGCTGGCGATCCGCGAGAAGGACGTGGAGGACTATCCGACGTTCTATCTCTCCGCCGAGCGCACCGAACAGCCCAAGGGCGACGTGGTGCTGGAAAACGAATGGATCAAGGCGGTCGTCGACGGGCGCACGGGCGAGATGATCTCTTTGGTTGAAAAGGCCACGGGCGCGGAGCAGCTCTCGGCGCCGGCGGGACTTTGCGTGGTGGACACCGAGCAGAACGGCATGTCCGCGTGGACCATCGGGCGCTATCTGGGCATGAACCCCGTCACCCGCGCCACGCGGATCGTCCCCTTCAAGGGCACTCTGCGCACGGGCGTCGAGACGGAGCACATGATGCTCAACTCCACCGTCAAAACCACCATCACCCTCGACGCGAGCGCCAAGGCGGTCAAGTACGCATTCACGGTGGACTGGCACGAATCCGCCGCCAAGTCAACGACGCTCCCCGTCCTCGTGTTCCGCATGCCCCTCGCCAACAGGGGCGAGGACGTCATGATGGACGTGCCCGGCGGCTCCGTGATCCGCTCGGCGCGCGCCATGGATCTCCCGGCGCTCAGCTATGCGGCCGCCCTGGGCGAGTCCAACGTCACCCCCATCGGCCACATTCCCTTCCTCGCCACGGACTGCAAGTACGGCTTCCGGCTCGACCGGGGCGAACTGATTTCGACGCTCATCAACACCGCGTCCGGCCCCGACCCGTATCCCGAACGCGGCATCCATGCCATTGAGCTCTACGCGGGCGTCTGCAAGCCCTGCCCCATGGCGCTGCGCACGGCGGTGGAATCCCTGCTTCGGCCCATGTTCGGCATTCCCACCGCCCGCCACGAGGGGACGCTGCCGCCGGAAGGCACGCTCATGGTCTTCGAATCCCGGCGTACGGTGCTCTCCTCCCTCGCCCAAAAGGAGGACGGCAGCTTCGCCCTCCGCGCGTTCGAGACAGTGGGCAAGGGAGACACCGTGACGGTGAAACTTCCCCGCCCGGTGGAGAAGGCGTGCCTCACCGACCTCGAAGGCAACGAAATCGGGGCGGTGACCGTGGACGGAAGCGCGGTCTGCTTTGGGATCGGGCCGTACCGCATCGCCGAGCTCAACTTAACATTGAAGGGTTGATTCGCTTCCCAAATCGTGCTATCCTTGTATACGCCGCGCGTACGCGTGTCCGTGCGCGCGGTTACAATTTTGAAAAGGGTTGAATGCCATGGCGAATCTCACGATGGACAAGCTGGTCGCGCTGTGCAAGAACAAGGGCTTTATCTTCGCGGGCTCGGAAATCTACGGCGGTCTTGCCAATACATGGGACTACGGCCCCTTGGGCGTTGAATTCAAGAACAACATCAAAAGGGCCTGGTGGAAAAAATTCGTGCAGGAGAGCCCCTACAACACGGGTCTCGACTGCGCCATCCTCATGAACCGCGAAGTGTGGGTCGCCTCCGGCCACGTGGGCGGGTTCAGCGATCCGCTTCTGGACTGCAAGGCGTGCAAGTCCCGCTTCCGCGCGGACAAGCTGGTGGAGGACTATACCGGGGGCAAGGAGACCGGCGACGGCTGGTCCAACGCGGAGCTTGAAGCGTTCATCAAGGAGCACGACATCGCCTGCCCCACCTGCGGGAAGCGCGATTTCACGGGCATCCGCCAGTTCAACCTGATGTTCAAGACCCATGCGGGCGTCACAGAGGATTCCGCCAACGAAATCTACCTGCGCCCCGAAACCGCGCAGGGCATCTTCGTCAACTTCCTCTCCGCCATGCGCACCACCCGCAAGAAGCTCCCGGCGGGCATCTGCCAGATCGGCAAGTCTTTCCGCAACGAAATCACCCCCGGCAACTTCATCTTCCGGGTACGGGAGTTCGAGCAGATGGAGCTTGAATTCTTCTGCAAGCCCGGCGAAGATCTGGAATGGTTCGCGTACTGGCGCGCCTTCTGCAAAAACTGGCTCCTCAGCCTGGGCATGAAGGAAGAGAACCTCCGGCTGCGCGACCACGAGAAGGACAAGCTGGCGTTCTACTCCAAGGCGACCACGGACTTCGAGTACCTGTTCCCCTTCGGCTGGGGCGAGCTCTGGGGCGTGGCGGACCGGACCGATTACGATCTCAAGCAGCATTCCGAGCACTCGGGCAAGGCGCTTGAATACCTCGACCCGGTGACCAACGAAAAATACATCCCCTTCTGCGTGGAGCCGTCCGTGGGCGTGGACCGTCTGGTGCTGGCGTACCTGTGCGACGCCTACGACGAGGAGGAGCTGGAGGGCGGCGACAGCCGCGTGGTTCTGCACCTCCATCCCGCCCTCGCCCCCGTCAAATGCTGCGTGATGCCTCTTCAGAAGAACAAGCTGGGCGACCAGGCACGGGCGGTGTACGAGAAGCTGGCCAAATACATGATGTGCGATTACGACGAGACCGGCTCCATCGGCAAGCGCTACCGCCGCCAGGACGAGGCCGGCACGCCCTACTGCGTGTGCGTGGACTTCGACACCGAAGTGACCGGCAAGGTCACCGTGCGCGACCGCGACACCATGCAGCAGGAACTGGTGCCGCTGGACGAACTGGTGAGTTACCTTCAGGAGAAGACGTTCTTTTAAATGATTGCTGCGAAAAGCGCCGGGGCCCAAGTCGGGTTCCGGCGCTTTTTCATGCCTTGCTCCAGCGGGGACGGGGTGTTATACTATCGCAAAGGCATTGCTGGAAGGTGAAGGACATGCTCAGGTGCAATCTCGCGGGGCTCGTTCCCCTCATGGCGTCCGAAGGATACCGGGATCGCGTCGGGGATTTTTACGCTTCCCACGCGCGCGAATTCGAGGCCATCGTGCGGCATAAAAGCTTGTATTTGCTGCGCAGACTGCCCAAGGATGTGGCGGCGCGGCTTTTGTCCCCCGCTCTGCCGGAACTACTGGCCAAACGGAAAAGGGACGGGCTGTGGAACAGGTCGGGACAGATCAGCTATGACATCCTGTCGGCGGTCAAACACGCCGGCCTCGGAGAAGCCGCCGAGGGGACACTCGCCGCGACCCTCGCGGACAGCGAGGACTTTTACGCCCTGCTCCTCAAAAAGGACATCCTCGGCGCGCTGAACGATCGGGACCGGGCGGCAATCCGTGATTTGATCGCCGAGGAAAGGGCGGCGCAGGCGGCGGACGGTTCCTGGGAGAATACCGTCATCGGCACCGTCGCCCACATGGAAGAGATGCTCGATCTGGGCGTCGATCCCGGGGACGACTCAATCCGGCGCGGCGCGGAATTCTTGTTTGAAAATCTGAACGAGAATTTGCAGGGCGTCCACACCAAGGATGTCTACGCCCTTGTGGGGCACGACATCATTACCACAGCCGACCGGAACGCCGCGTTTGAGGCCGCGCAACGGCTGAAGCCGGAGTGGATTCCCCGCAACGTGTGCTTCCGGACGCTCGCAATCATCCCGAATACCGTCTGTCTGACTCTTTTGATTCGGCTCGGGCTGGAAAACGACGCGCGGGTCGCCCGCGCGCTGGACAGCATCCATGCGCTGTTTGAAACCTATGGCGGATTGTGCGCCACCAACATCAAAAACCCGCTCCTTTGATCCCTTCAGCGGATGATCCCGCCGTGGAAAACGCAGGTGTAGACGAGCTCGTCGCCCACATAGATATCCTCGCTGCCGGAAAACCAGTCCATCCCGCCTGCAACGGCGCAGCGGTAGAGGGACTGCCCCGCGCGATAGACGCCCGGCCCGCGATACGGCATGTCCGGCGCGCAGCGGGCAAGCGCGTCCTTGAGAAAACCACCCTCAAACAGCGTGGAGACCACCTTCCCCGCGTAGTTCATCGCCCAAAGGGGCGTGCCGCGCAGCCATACGGCCTCCTCCCCCGCGAAATGTTCGCCGCCCAGATACGTGTCGATGTAGAGGAATTCCCCCTCCACATAACGCAAATCGTGTGATTTCGGGCGACAGGGCTCTTCCGCCTCTCCGCCGTTTCCCGCATAGGTGGCCCGCTTCGCGCGCAAAAGGAACTCCACAAGCGCGTCTTCGTCCGCCTTCTCCGGCGCGAGCATGCGCATGCCGCAGTCCATCTCGGGCTTCACGAGGCTGTCCACGGTCACCTGAAAGGCGCGCGCCAGCGCGACGAGGTTCCCGATGTCCGGAACGGAGACCCCCTGCTCCCACTTGGCCACCGCTTGGCGGGAGACGCCCAGATTCTCCGCCAGCGCCTCCTGGGTCAGCCCCGCGCGCGATCTGAGCGCGTGCAACTTTTCCTGCAAAATCATTTTTCTCACCTCGGGTTCAGCATACCACCCGGGTGCTGCGTGCGCCAGATACGGCGGTGGGCGTTTTTGTGAGCCGGAGGTTACAGCGCCTTCACCATCTCGCAAACGGTATACGCCTCTCCGGGGGCGGGATACGGCTCCCCGTACGGGACGAAGCCCTGGTTCAGGTACCAGCGCTTGAGCGCGGCGTTTTCGTTCACCAGGCCCAATCCGATTTCGGAAAGCCCCATCTCCCGGGCGGCGTCGCACGCGGCGTCCATGAGCGCGCGGCCGTAGCCTTCGTGCCGGAATTCCGGGCGCACCGCCAGGCGCGTAACGATGTGCTCGTCCTCATAGGGCGCGACGGCGACAAAACCGACGAGTTTTTCGTTCTCCCGGATGCCGAAGCAGCGCGCCTCCGCCCGGCCGAGCTGATCGAGCAGCTCCCCGTCCGTGACAAACGCGGTAAACCCCGGGCTGTTCTCCCGGGTAAAGCCCAAAAGGCCCCCGATGTCCGCAAAGGCAAGCCGAATGAGGTCGCCCACCCCGCTGATCTCGCAGGAAATGTCAACTTCCTCGATTTTCATCTTCCGCCTCCTTGTGACGATTGCGATTGCCCGCCGTCCAATCTCTACAGCTTTTTCAGCATCCCGCAGGCGGTGAACGCCGCGTTGGGGATGGAAAAGGGTTCGCCCGGAACGAACCCCTGGGCCTCGTACCACTTCTTGAGCACCGTGTTTTCGTTGACCACGCCCAGACCGATTTCGGAAAGGCCCATTTCCCGCGCGGCGTCGCACGCGGTGTCCATGAGCAGCCGCCCATACCCCTTATGCCTGTATGCCGGATCGACGGCCAGCCGGGTGATCTCGTAGCCATTCCCATGCGGCGCGACGGCGACGAAGCCGACGAGCTTCCCGTTCTCCCGAATGCCCATGGCGCGCGCACCCGGCTTGCCCAACTGGCCGAGCAGCCTTTGATTCTCGATGAACGCGGGATAGGTCGGGCTGTTTTCCCGGGTAAAGCCCATGCGCGACGCGACCTCCGAAAACGCCAGCCGAATGAGGTCGCCCACCACACCAACCTCGCGCGATATGTCAATCGTTTCGATCTTCATTTTCCGCCTCCTGAATCAGCCGCGTAAGCGACTCCACATACCGCCTGTCGTCCTCTGCCGTGCGCTTCTTCGGCCCCTTTAAATGATTCTTCGAGGATGCCCGCCGCGCCTCCTTGTGCATATGCCGCTCGGCCAACAGGCCGTCGATGTTGTCCTGCGTGTACCACATGCCGCTCTGGTGGATGGGCCGCGCGCCCTTCCCCAGGGCCATGGCGGCGACGCCGTAATCCTGGGTGACCACGATGTCGCCTCTCCGGCAGCGGTTGACCAGCGCGAAGTCCACCGCGTCCGCGCCGGCGCCGATCACCACGACCTCGGAGGTGTCCGTGGTCATGACGTGGTTCGTGTCGCAGAGCAGCACCACAGAAATCCCGTGCCGGAGCGCCGCCCGCTCCGTTTCGCGCACCACCGGGCACGCGTCGGCGTCGACGTAGATCTTCATAGCATGCCTCCAAATGGGAAAGGCGCCCCGCGGGAATCCCCCGGGACGCCTTTTTGAATCGGTTACTTGCCCAGCACCTTTTTGGCCGTCTCCGCGACGTTTTCCGCCGTGAAGCCGAATTCCTGGAAGAGCACCTTGTAGGGCGCGGACGCGCCGAAGTGGTCGAGGCCGACCACGGCTCCGTCGAGACCCACGTACTTGTGCCAGCCGAACGTCGCCGCCGCCTCCACCGCCACGCGGGCGCGCACGGCGTTGGGGAGCACCGCTTCTTTATAGTCCGCGGACTGCGCCTCAAACAGCTCGAAGCTGGGCATGGACACCACGCGGGCATCGATCCCCTCGGCCTTGAGAAGCGCCTGCGCGGCGACGCACTGCTCCACCTCGGAGCCGGAACCCATGAGGATCATGTCCGGCGTCGCCTTCTCGGAAGCGGAAATGACATAGCCGCCCTTGAGCGCGTCCTTGCCGGACTTCTCGTAGAGGGGCAGATCCTGCCGGGTGAGCACCAGCGCCACCGGATGGTCTACCGTCATCGCGGTATACCAGCCCGCTGCCACCTCGCGGCTGTCGGCGGGACGGTACACGATGAGCCCGGGCACGGCGCGCAGGCCCGCCAGATGCTCCACCGGCTGATGGGTCGGGCCGTCCTCGCCCACGCCAATGGAATCGTGCGTGAGGATGTAGGGAACGCCCAGGCCCATGATCGCCGACATGCGCATGGCGTTCTTCATGTAGTCTGAGAAGACAAAGAACGTGGCGCAGTAGGGCCGAAGACCGCCGTGGAGCTTCAGGCCGTTGGAAATGGCGGCCATGGCGTGCTCGCGCACGCCGAAGTGGACGTTGCAGCCTTCGGGCGTCTCGGCGGAGAAGTCGCCCTTGCCCTTCATGTTGCTCTTGTTGGAGGGCGCGAGGTCGGCGGAACCGCCAAACATGTTCGGGACGCGCGCGGCCAGCCGGTTCAGAACCTCGCCGGAGGAATTGCGCGTGGCGGCCTTGCCTTCGAACTTCCAGAACGCCTCGTCGTTCATGAGGTCGACGGGCAGCGCCTCGGAAAAGTAGGTCTCCCATTGGGCCTTCATCTCGGGGTACGCGGCAAAATACTTCGCGAGCTTCTCGTCCCACTGATCCTGTGCAATTTTTCCCCTTGCCTGGGTCTCGGCGGTTGCCTCGTACACCTCATCCGGCACGCAGAAGGGCTCCTGGCAGGGCCAGCCCAGCGCCTTCTTGGTGGCTGCGACGTTCTCCTCGCCGAGGGGCTCGCCGTGGGCGGAGGCCATGCCCGCCTTGGGGGAACCATAGCCGATGGCGGTGTGGCAAACGATGAGGGTGGGCTTGTCGGATTTCTTGGCGAGGGTAACGGCGGAATTGACCTGCACGTAGCAGTTGGCGTCGGTTACGTCGATGACGTTCCAGCCGTAGGCGCGGAAGCGCGCGGGCACGTCCTCCCGGAAGGCCAGATCAGTGGAGCCCTCGATGGAAATCTCGTTGTCGTCGTAGAGCGCGATGAGCTTGTTGAGCTTGAGCGTCCCCGCCAGCGAGCACGCCTCGTGGGAAATTCCCTCCATCATACAGCCGTCGCCGAGGATGGTGTAGGTATAATGGTTGACCACATCGAAGCCGTCCTTGTTGAAGACCGCGGCCAAGTGCTTCTCCGCCATGGCCATACCGACGGCGTTGGCGACGCCCTGTCCGAGGGGCCCGGTGGTGGTCTCGATGCCGCGGGTATGCTTGTATTCCGGATGCCCGGGCGTCTTGGAGCCCCACTGGCGGAAGCCCTTAAGGTCCTCAATGGTGAGACCGTAGCCGAACAAGTGGAGAAGCGAATAAATCAGCATGGAGCCGTGGCCGGAGGAGAGCACAAAGCGGTCGCGGTCGATCCACTTGGGATCGGCGGGATTGTGCTTCATCTGCTTGCCCCAAACTGCGTATGCCATCGCGGCGGAACCCATGGGCATGCCGGGGTGTCCCGACTTCGCCTTCTGTACGGCCTCGGCCGACAAAACCCGGATCGCGTTGACGACCATCTGTTCCCTGTTCATGAAAAACAACTCCTTAGAACGTTTTATGTGCGATTATTATAGCATACCGCGGACCGGATACAAACCGATTTCCCCAATCTTATCAAAAGCCCAACGCGCGCTACGCGCAGGCATCCCGCAGCGCCGCCAGGTCCGAGGCGCAGTTCCCGCGCAGCAGCGCGTACAGCTCGCCCAAGATCCGTCCCACCCCGCCCCGCACGTCGCTTTCGGCGTTCAGAACCATCACCTCCGGGTCGTTGACCGACATGCGCAGCTGGAACCACGCGTTTTCAACGCCCCCGTCGAGGTTGAACAGAATCCGGACACCCTCCCGGCTGTCCGTCGCGAGCCGCCAGAGCGGGTTCTCCAGCGTGTGGGAGAGGATCATTTCAATGATGTCGTTGGATTCCTCGGTCCAGTCGCCGTCGTCCATCCGGAAGCGAATCTCCTTTGCCTCGACGCTCTCGTGCAGGCAATCCAGATAATCGGAAATCGTCTCGCCGAAGCGCTTTTTGTCGTACGCCTCGCAAACGATCCGGGTGGCGAGGTGCATGCCGTCGTCCAAAAATTCGTTTTCGCGGAACGCCGCGTGACCGCTGGTCTCGATGGCCAGCGGACAGTCGATCCCTTCGTCGTTGAGCCGGATCGCTTCGTCGATGACGTTCTTGCAGCCGCGCTTGAAGCGGTAGTGAACGCCGCCCCACTCGCTGATGAACCGCGAAAGCCCCGAAGAGGTCACGGAATCGGTGACGATGGTGGCGCCGCTCGTCTTGTTGAGCAGGATCGCCGAAATGAGCGCGATGAGCCGGTTCCCCGTAATCGCGCGGCCCGCGCCGTCGACGATGGCCGTGCGGTCGCAGTCCGCGTTGAGCAATACGCCCAAATCGGCCTCGTTCTCTCTCACCGCATCCGAAAGCGCGGCGAGCGCCGCCGGATCGTTGGTGGAAGGCGCGTGCGCCGGAAATGCCCCGTCGGGCGCGAGGTTGCTGCTCCCGGTGGTCTCCGCGCCCAGCTCCTCGAGGAAATCCGCATAGAAGCCGCCCGCGCCGCCCGAAGCGTCCACGACGACGTGCAGCCCCAGAAGCGGCTTGGGCGCATCGTCCTCGAGCCGCTCCCGCGCCATGGCGGCGAGCCGCGCCCGGTAGGAGGCGACGGAATCGATTTTTTCAACGAGCCGAACGGGCACCTGCGCGTCCGCCGCGCGCGCGGCGATTTCCCGCACATCGCCCGCGTCGGGCGAGCCGTCCCGCGCGGCCATTTCGAAACCGTTCACGCCCGCCGGCGCGTCGCCGGCGGTAATCATCACCGCGCCGTCGGCCTTCCGGCCTTCTCCAGAGAGCGTCATGTAAAGGGCGGGCGCGGTGGTGAGCCCACACTGAAGGACGTCCGCGTCCACGGCGGTCAGGCCGGCGATAAGCGCCCGTTCCAACCGCGGGCCGGAGGCGCGGGAATCGTGCCCCACGGCCACCGCGAGCTTGTCCGGGGTCGTGCCGAGCCGCCCCGCGAGCCAGAGCGCGAACGCGTAGCCGAACCCCGTCGCAAATCCGTCCGTCAACTCGGTCTCTTCGCCGCGTATGTCGGTTCCGCTCAGGAGCCTGCGTGCCTCGGGGCTCATAAAAGTCCTCCTTCTTCCGGGGTCAGGGTCATGATGGAGCGATACATGGGGGTCAAAATGCCATATCCCCGAACGATCTCGTCGGCCAGGGCGGGGGATTTCAAAAGTGCCGCATCCTCAATTTCCCGCTCTACGTAGAACCCCTTGAGGTTGTACCACTCCCGGGCTTCGGGGCTCAGCTGATCCGGAATCGCGATGCGCTTGTACGCCTTTGTGTGGCGCGTAAAATCGCCCTTCGCCCCGCGCCAGGTCTCGAGGAAGGGTTCCGGGTCCCGCACAAGACGCCGCCTGAGCGCGTTCATGAGCGGCCGGTTTTCGTCGTAGAAGCCCATGCCGTAGCCCGCGCCCTCGGCCGAGATTTCAAAATACACCCCCAATGTCGTGGCGCGCTCGACGCCGGGACGGCGGAACGCCATCCAGATGTGATCGCGATAGGGGCTCTTGTCGTTCGAAAACCGCACGTCCCGGTTGATGCGGGAGACGACCTTGTTGGGCCTGCGCTCGAGATTTTCGTCAAGCTTTTCAATGGCGGGCGCCAGCGCGGCGGCAAGTTCCAGCGCGGGCTTGCGCACCGCGCGCTCATACCAGTCATGATTGTCCAGAAAGAATTCCCGGTTGTTGTTGAACCGGATCGCCATGAAGAACTCAAACGTCTCGTCCGTAAATCCGTTAAACATCGGTGCCTCCGCGTTTTTTCGGCTTTGTGGGCCGCTTGACCGGCTCGAACCTCGTGGTCTTGCCCAGTTCCTCGCGCCGGCGCTGCTTTTCCTTGTCGAGCTTCTGCCTGCGGATCCGCCGCTCGCGGAAGTGACTCGCGATGAGAATCGCCGTCAAAACGATGAGCACCGCGCCCGCGATGCCGAGCATCCAAACGTAGGTGGCCGAATCGTCCACGCTGCGCTTGATCCATTCGACGAAGCCCTCCCCTTCCTCCTGCGCCACCTCGGGGCGCGCGCCGCCGGAATCGATTTTGATCTCCACGGGCGGCGACACAATGGTCACCGTCTGGTCGGAATCGTCCGTGTAGGTGGCGGAAAAGAGCAGGCGCGCGTCGTCCGTCACGTCGCAAATGACGTCGCGGTAGGTCGTCTCTCCTGCCGGAACGAAGGCAAACGTCCGAATCTCACCCATCGCCTGTTCGGAAAGCACCACATCCCGCGCGGCGGCGTTTCCCTCGTTCTCGATGGCCACCGTCACGCGCACGCCCCCGGGCTGCGAGATGACGGGCGTCGCGGCGACCGCGGAGATGGACAGCGCGCTCTCGGCAAATTCGGCCGTGAGCGCCACGTGGGCGGTGTTGGTAACCACCTCGATCTCATCCCCCGTCCGGGCCGCGCCCGAAACGCGGATGCGGTAATCGGACGGTTCCCGAACGGGCCAGCTGCAGGTGAGGGTGATGGATGTACCCGCCTTGACCTCGAGAGCGTCCGCCAGCACGGTTCCGTAAATGTCGTCTGTGACCTCAATGCCCGAAAAATCGACGCCCTCCGCCGCGATGGTCAAAACGCCGTTCACGGTCTCCCCGGATGTGGCGGAGTCCCGGTCGAGGGCGAGGGTGGCCGTGAGCGCCTCCTCAACGACCTCAATCTTCACGCCGTCGAGCTTCTTCGTCACCGCGTCCTCCGAGACCACCTCGGCGACATAGCTCACCCGGGCCTCGGACGTGCCCGTCTTCGACACCGCGACGCGGTTCGAGAACACCTTGGTCGCGCCCGGCTCGAGGGAATCGACGCGCCCCCCCGTGTAATCGCCGAAGGAATCCGTCACGCGGACCTGGGTCAAGGTAACGTTCCCGGTGTTTTTGACCCGGTACGTCACAAGGACCGTCGAGCCGGCCACCACCGCGCGGCTTGAAATCTGGCGCGTAAGCTCGATGTCCGGCTTCGCCTCGCTCTTTGCGATGGCAACCGGAACCGAATAATTCACCGGCGCCTCATCGGAGGCGATGCCGTCGTGGCTCACGATGAAGTCGATTTCACCCGCGTCCAGTTCCTCCTGGGAAACGGTGTAGGACCTCTTGAACACCAGCGGCGTCCCGCCCGCGGCGATCTGCCCCACCGGCGCGGAATGAAGCCCGTCGGACGACGTGACCGTAATGTTGTTGGCGTCGTAGTCTGAAATGTTCGAAAGGGTGAACGTCACGGTGACGTCGCCCGGCGTCACGAGGGCGGACGGGCTGACCGTCGCCTTGATTTCGAGGATATGCCTGAGGGGCGGCGCGGTCTCCTCTGAGACGGCAAAGCCCTGCGCGAAGAAAATCGCGCAGGCGAGCGCACAAATGAAGAGGCGGATTGCCCCGTTTTTAGCCCTTCTTGACTTCGTAATTCTCACCAAACGTTTCCACAGTGGCCTTCTTGATCCGCTGTTCGGCGACGGGCCTGTCCTGTGCGGCGGTTTCGCACGCGGCGATGCGGTCCACGGCCTCCATGCCCTCGGTCACCTTGCCGAACGCGGCGTAGGAGCCGTCCAGATGCGGCGCGTCCGCGTGCATGACGAAGAATTGGCTGCCCGCCGAATCCCGCATCATGCTGCGGGCCATGGACAATACGCCCCGCGCGTGCTTAAGCTTGTTTTTCTTGAAGCCGTTTTCGCTGAATTCGCCCCGGATGGCGTAGCCCGGCCCACCCATGCCGGTTCCTGTCGGGTCGCCGCCCTGAATCATGAAGCCGGGAATCACGCGATGGAAGATCAGCCCGTCGTAGAAGCCGGATTCCGTCAGGTTCACGAAGTTCGCCACGGTGTTGGGCGCGACATCGGGGTAAAGCTCCGCCTTGAACAGGTCTCCGTTTTCCATTTCAAATGTTACGATGGGATTTTTCATGTCATTTCTCCTAATTCTCAATTTTGTCAGCCTTGTATTCGACACCCTTCGTGTCGACGGTGATGGATTTGATGACGACGTCCGCAACGGGCTTGTCGCTGGCGTCGGTCTCGACGGAGGCGATGCTGTCCACCACGTCCATGCCGGTCGTCACTTCGCCGAACGCCGCGTACTGGCCGTCCAGGCTCGTCGCATCAGCGTGCATGATGAAGAACTGGCTCCCCGCCGTGTCGTAGCCGTTCGCGCGCGCCATGGAGATGACTCCGCGGCTGTGCGTCAACTGGTTGTCAACGCCGTTTGCGGAAAACTCGCCCTTGATGGAATAGCCCGGCCCACCGGAGCCGTTGCCATCGGGGTCGCCGCCCTGGATCATGAAGCCGGAAATCACCCGGTGAAACGTGAGGCCGTCATAGAAGCCTGAATTCGCCAGCTCGACGAAGTTCGCCACGGTGTTGGGCGCGGCAGCCGGATAAAGCTCGACGGTGATCACGCCGCCGTCCTCCATGGTGATGGTGGCGACGGGGTCATCGTCGCGGGCGTAGTCGGCGTTCTGCGTGATCGCAGCGCCCGTCGAATCGGCGGATGTCCCTGCGGTGGGCGCGGCGGTGGCGGCAGCGTTGGTGGAAGCCGCCTTGTTGTTCGCGTTGTAGACCACCGCCACGATTGCGATAAACAGCGCCACGGCGGCCGTCGCCATGATAATCGTCCTGATGAGCCGCTTGCGCACGATGCGCTCCGCCTGCTGCCGCCGGGTGAGGTTTCCCTTGTCGTTCTTCGGTGCCATTCTTTTCTCCTTTCGCCCGCCTTCGCCTCCGGCGAACGCGGGTTCCGGGCTGCGGGGCGCGCCGCGCCGTCCTCGCCCTCCAGTCCCGCTCTGCGGGACCTTAATCCTTGATCGTGACCGGCTCGTATTCGTATCCCATGGTATCGACGCGAACGGTCGCGATGACGGACTGTTTCACCGGCGTATAGTGGATGTCCACGTGGACGCTGGCGATGGCGTCGAGGGTCGCGAGGCTTTCGTCGTCCATGAGCTTTCCGAACGCGGCATAGTATCCGTCGTACTCGGGATAGCTTCCCTGGAGGATGAAAAACTGGCTCCCCGCCGTGTTGTAACCCGTCTGCCGTGCCATGGAGATGACCCCGCGCACGTGCGAAATCGTGTTTTTTACCTTGTTCTTGGAAAACTCGCCCTTGATGGCGTAGCCCGGCCCGCCGGTGCCGTCCCCCTCCGGGTCGCCCGTCTGGATGAGGCAGCCGGGCACCACCCGGTAAAAGCCCATGCCGTCGTAAAAGCCGGAATTGGCAAGACTCACAAAATTCGCCACCGTGTTGGGCGCCTGCTGCACGTAAAGCTCGATCCGCATGACGGAACCGTCCTCCATCGTGATGGTCGCGATGGGATTCGGCACGTCCGCATACTCGCTTTTCTGCCCGCAGCCGGAAAGCCCGAGGCATAGAAAAACCAAGAGAAGCAGCGAAAGTCTTTTCTTCACTCGCCCGTTCCCCCCCTGATGAGCGCCCGCTTGCGCGAAAGCATTTCGTCCACGCGCGCGATGTACGCCTCGATGTTCTTGACGTTGGGCGCGCGCTCGATGCGAAGCTGCCGGTCGAAAATCCATTTGCTGATCCCGCCCGCGCCCAATGCCAGCACGCTCGCCGTCTCCTCCATGTTGCCGATGTTGTAAAGGCACGCCTTGCCGGGCTTTGCGTAGCCAACGTTTTCAAGGTTCCCCGCCATGTACTTCTGGCGGTAGAGGTAGTAGGGCAGGTAGCCGCGCGCCGTGAGACGCGCCCGCGCGCGGTCGATCATATCGCCCGCTTCCCGTTCGTCCGCGCGGGCATGTCCGCCCTCGCTCAGGTGCAGCTCTTCGTGGAGCCTGCTCGATCGCTTGATGGCCAGCGCGTGCACCGTTACCGAGTCCGGTTCGAGGGCGACGACGCGCTTTAAAGTGGTCTCGAAGTCGTCCGTGGTCTCGCCCGGGAGTCCCGCGATCACGTCCATGTTGATGTCGTCAAAGCCCGCTTCCCGGGCGAGCCGGAACGCCGCCTCGGTGTCCGCGCCCGTGTGCGCGCGGCCAATTCTTTGAAGCGTCTCGTCCGAAAACGATTGGGGATTGACAGAGATGCGCCGGACGCCCAGGGTTTTCATCATTTCAAGCTTTTCGCGGTCGATGGTGTCGGGGCGCCCGGCCTCCACCGTCCACTCCGCCGCGCCGGGAAACGCTGCCATGGCGCGCCGGAGAATGGTCGAAAGGTCGCCGCACGGAATCGCGGTGGGCGTGCCGCCGCCGACATAGGCCGCGCGCACGCGCATCCCCTGACCGCGCATCATTTCCCCGCAGCCGTCAATTTCACGCAACAGCGCCCCAACGTAGGGTGCGACGAGCCTGCCGTCGCCGATTTCGCCCGATGAAAACGAGCAGTAGGCGCAGCGCGTGGTGCAGAAGGGAATCCCGATGTAGAGGTCGAACATTCCCTCCGGCATGTCCCGAAGCCCCTTTTGCGCGTTCGCGATCTCGCCCAGCAAGGCCGCGCGGTCCGCCGAGACGTCGTATTCCGCCGTCACCGCCCGAACCGCCTCGGGCACGGAAGCGCCCTTCTCCATCGCCTCGTAGAGAAGCCGGGTGGGACGGATGCCCGTGAGAGAACCCCAGGGCGGCCGGGCCCCCGTCATCTGTTTCATGAGAATGTAAAGCCCTGTCTTTGCAGCGCGCTTCCGGAGGCGCTTAAATTCGATGGGATCGGCCGCATCAATCCGCGCGTGCCAGACCGCCGTCCGCGCCCCGCATGACCAGAGGTCGAAGTACTCGCCGCCGCCCTCCGCCGCCTCGTGCACGATCACCGTTTCGCCCACGTCGGGGCTGATCCTGACGTCGCCCCAGAACAGGCGAATCACGTCGCACAGATCGTTGTAAAACACCGTCAGCGGCGTTGTCAGCCTGACCGTCACCAGCCGTACCTCCCGCGCTCCTCGGCGAGGGTGGTGTCTTCCCCGTGGCCGGGGTACGCCACCGTCTCCGGGGGCAGCTTAAACAGCGCACGGATGGACGAAATCATCCGCGACATGCTGCCGCCCGCAAGGTCGGTGCGTCCGAAGCCCGCGCGAAAGAGTGTGTCGCCGCTGAACAGAATCCCCTCCGTCGCGTCGTAAAGGCAGATGGAGCCGGGCGTGTGTCCGGGGGTATGGATCACCCGGAAGTTTTCAAAGGATGCCCCATATGTGCGGTGCGCAATGGCCGCGGGCATGGGGAGGTTTGCGACGCCCGAATCGTACATGGAGAGCGCGGCGTCCGAAAGCATCCCGACGTCCGCGCCGTGAATGTAGACGGGCGCGCCGGTCATCTTTTGCATTTCCTCCGCCGCCAGCATGTGGTCAAAGTGGCCGTGGGTCAAAAGAATTGCGCGGGGGTGGGGGCAGGCGGCCATAAGCGCCTCCAGGCCGTCCCCGGGATCGATGAGGATGTCCCCGTTGACCACATACGCGTTTTCCTGATACGCGCCGCAGACGACGCGCTGGATGTCAAGCATTGATTTCTCCTAAAACGTCTTTTTGCTGTCGAGCAGAATCGTCACCGGTCCGTCGTTTTCCAAAAGCACCTTCATGTGCGTCCGGAAGCGTCCGGTTTTGGTGGGAACGCCCGCCTGGACGAGCAAATCCCGGATTCTCTCCACCATGGGCTCCGCAATTTCCGGCAGGGCGGCGTGTGAAAAGCTTGGCCTTCTGCCCTTGCGCGCGTCGCCCAGGAGGGTAAACTGCGAAACCAGGAGCACCTCGCCGCCCGTGTCCGTGACCGACAGATTGAGCTTGTCCTCCGCGTCCTCAAAGATGCGCATCCCGGCGATCTTCTGCGCGATGAATACCGCGTCTTCGTCCGCGTCGCCCTCCTGCGCCCCCACCAGCACCAGAAGCCCCGGACCGATTTCGCTCACCAGTTCCCCTTCCATGGTGACGGAGGCATGGTTTACCTTTTGAATCACGATTCGCATTCTTTTCCCCTATTGCGCGATTCTGAAGACTTCGTCGATGTCCGGCTTGGACTTCAAATCGCGGATGATTTTATCCAATTGCTGGGTGTTTTTGATGGTAATGGTCATGTTGATGATGGACATGCCGTTGAGGGTCTTCGACGGGTGCGCCGAAATCGCCTGCACATTGACGTCCACAGACGCGAAGTAAAGGGACACGTCCGCCAGAAGCCCCGAGCGGTTCACCGCGCTGATGCGGATGTCCGCGTCGTAGGCGGCGGAGGCCTCGTTTTCCCATTCCACCTCGATGAGCCGTTCCTTTTCCATGCCCGCGTCCTGAAGGCTCTTGCAGTCCGCCTTGTGGACGGACACGCCGCGCCCGCGGGTGATGTACCCCACGATCTTGTCGCCGGGCAGAGGCGTGCAGCAGTGGGCAAAGCGCACCAGCATGCCGCTTTCGCCCTTGACGATGACGCCGTTGGAGCTTGAAATGGGCTGCCGCTTGCGCTCCTCCGCGTGCTGCTCCACGGTGGGGAGCTTCACTTCGGGAAGCTCCGATTTATGATCCTTTTTGTACTCCTCGATAAAGCGGTTGGCGATCTGGGTCGCGGACATGCCGCCAAAGCCGATGGCGGAGAAAATGTCCTCCAGCGACGAAAATGTGTAGCGCTTGAAGAGCACGTCGCAATACTCGTTTTTGATGAGCTGGGACGGCGTATAGCCGAGGCGCTTGACCTCGTGCTCGAACATCTCCTTGCCCTTCAGGACGTTCTCCTCGCGGTTTTCCTTCTTGAGCCAGGCACGGATCTTGGCCTTGGCCTCGCTGGTCTTGACGACGTTCAGCCAGTCCCGGGACGGCCCCCGGGAGGATTGGGAGGTCATGACTTCGACAAAATCGCCCGTGGAAAGCTGGGTCGCCAGCGGGACGATGCGCCCATTCACCTTTGCGCCGATGCAGCGGTTGCCCACCGCCGAGTGGATGCGGTACGCAAAGTCCAGCGGCGTCGCGCCGATGGGCAGCGAAACCACATCTCCCTTGGGGGTAAACACGAACACCTCGTCGGCGAACAGGTCGAACTTCAGCATCTCGCCGAAGTCGCTGGAGTCGCTTGCTTCCTTCTGCCAATCGAGAATGCGGCGCAGCCAGGAGAGTTTTTCGTCCAGCGCGTCCGCCTGCTTGCCTTCCTTGTAGCGCCAGTGCGCCGCGATGCCGTACTCCGCCGTCCGGTGCATCTCGGCGGTGCGAATCTGCACCTCGAAGGGCTTTCCGGCGTTGACGACGGTGGTATGAAGCGACTGGTACATGTTCGCCTTGGGCACGGAAATATAATCCTTGAACCGGCCCGGCACCTGGGGCCAGAGGGTGTGCACCACGCCCAGGGCGTAGTAACAGTCCTGCTGGGTATTGACGATGACGCGGATGGCGATCAGGTCGTTGATCTGGTCAAACGTCTTGTTCTGCGTCTTCATCTTGCGGTAGATGGAATAAAAGTGCTTGGGGCGGCCGTCGATCTCGCACTGTATGCCCGCCAGCCGAAGCTGCGCCTTGAGCTGCTGGGTCACCTGGGCGATGAGCTTTTCGCGCTCGGCGCGCTTCATCCCGACTTTCTGAACGAGATCGTAGTAGCCCTGGGGATCGATGTAGCGAAGGGAAAGATCCTCCAACTCCCACTTAATGGTATAAACGCCCAGCCTGTGCGCCAGAGGCGCGTAAATGTCCAGCGTTTCCCGGGCGATGGGCAGCTGGCGCTCGGGCTTCTGGCTCTTGAGGGTGCGCATGTTGTGCAGCCGGTCGGCGAGCTTGATGAGAACCACGCGGATGTCCTTGGCCATGGCCAGGAACATCTTGCGCAATGTTTCCGCCTGCGCCTCCTCCCGGGAGGTGAAGTCGAGCTGCTTTAATTTGGTGACGCCGTCCACGAGCTGCGCGACCTCCGCGCCGAACTTCTCCGTGATGACCTGGGGGGTCACGCCGTCCACGTCCTCGACGCAGTCGTGAAGAAGGCCCGCCGCAACCGTCGTGCCGTCGAGCATGAGGTCGGTGAGAATCACCGCCACAGCCACCGGATGGATAAAATAAGGCTCGCCGGAGAGGCGTTTTTTGTCCGCGTGCGCCTTCTCCGCGTAGTCATAGGCGAGGCGCACGAGCTCCATGTCGTCTTCCGGATGGTACCTGCGGATTCGCTCAATGAGCTCATCCGCTGAAATATAGGGCTTTACGCCCGGTTCAGGATGATTCACGCGCCACACCTCCTTCTTTCAAATCATACACGCGGCGGAACGCCGCCGAATTCATGGGATCTGTCTTCCGAAAAACGCCGGGCGCCAGCCGCCAGCCATCCCCTTTTTCCACCAATCCCATGTCGATGAGGACCAGGATCGACGCCATCGCGCAGGGAACGCGCAGCGCACACTCGTCCGCGAGGGACCGCGCCCAGCCCTCGAGGGACGCGTTGGCGGACGGCCGGGACAAAAGCCGCTGGACGGCAACGTACGCACGCCGCAGCTCGTCGATCCCCGGCAGCTCCTCCACCCATGCGGCGCGGGGACCCTCCAGCGTCCAGCCGCCCTCTGGCGCATTCATCCCCGCGTAGACTATGCGGGAAAAGCACTTTGGGACAGTCCCCGTCGGAAGCAGGCACACGGCGTTGAACGCGCGCGGATCGTCGGGGTACTTCCCGACTTCGACATCAAGGGCTTCAAACGGCGCCGCGCTCTGGGCGTCCGCCGCGACCACCAGCGTGCCCTGGGGCGAAGCGGCAAGGGCCTCGCCCAGTTGGGCGCGGCTCATGTTTCGCGCACTTCCCGCCGAATATGCCCTATTATATATCATCTCTGTTAAGAATGCCGCCAGAAGCGCGTCCGCCGAGGCCCGCGCACGGCCGATAATTTCCGCGTTTCCGGCGGGCATGATCGCCTTGACCTCGAGCTCCACGGAGCGCCTTCCGCCAAACTCGTTGATGAAGGGCGCGTAGAGCACGTCCGCCTCCCCGGTGAGCGAGTCCGCGCGTTCCCCCTCCCGGAAGGCGATGGCGCGCAGCGTGTTCGTGCCGTCGTTGAGCCGCAGGCTCAGATGCGCCCCGTCCCGGCCCACGCGCCGCGCCTCGGCAACGCTTGCCCTTGTGCGCAGTACCGGCGCGAGATTGCCCATGCCCGTGGGCGCGAACATCTCCGTCAGGGCGACAAACAGCGTCCCCAGCTCCTCGAAGCGCGCGTCCACGTCGTACTCGTTCACGGGAATGTAGAGGACGGGATCGGCGTTCTCAAGCAGATACTCGTCCAGCGCGGCCGCCAGCGCGGGAATCTTCCCGCGCTCGACGGTGAGCCCCGCCGCCTGGGCGTGGCCGCCGTACTTCACCATATGATCCCGGGCGGCGGTGAGCGCCTTGTGGATGTCGATGCCCGGAATGCTCCTGCAGGAGCCAACCCCCGTCTCCCCATTCAGGGAAATCAGAATGGCGGGAAAATGAAATCGCTCCACCAGCCGCGCGGCGGCCAGCCCGATCACGCCGCTGTTCCAGCCCTCGCCCGCGAGCACGATGGCGCGGTGGGCAATGAAGTCAAAGCCCTCGAGTTTTTCCAGGGCGGCGGCGATGATTTCCTCCTCGTACTTTTTCCGAAGCACGTTCTCGGCGTTGAGCTCGTTTGCCAACGCACGCGCCTCGTCCCCGTCTTCGGTGGTCAAAAGCTTGTATGCCCGGCGGGCGGAACCCACCCGCCCGGAAGCATTGAGCCGGGGGCCGATCTGAAAGCCCAACATACCCGAGCTAAACGGCTTCTCGGCAAGCCCCGCCGCGACGCGCAATTCCGAAATGCCCAGTCTGGGCTTTGCGTTCATGGCATCGAGCCCCAGCTTCACGATGGCGCGGTTCTCGCCCTTGAGCGGCACCACATCCGCAACGGTAGCAAGGGCCGCAAGGTCTATATAGTCCATCGCCTCCGCGCGGCCGAGGAGCGCTTCCGCGATCTTGAACGCCACGCCCGCGCCGCACAAGCCCTTTTCCGGGTAATTCCCCACCAGTGGGTTGACGACGAGGCAATCGGGCAGTTCCTGGCCCGGTTTGTGGTGGTCGGTAACGATGACCGAAAGCCCCAAGGCCACGGCAAGGGCCACGAGGTCCACGGAAGTGACGCCGCAGTCCACCGTCATGAGGAACCGGCACCGCCCGGCGATCTCGCGCACCGCGCGTTCGTTGAGGCCATAGCCCTCCTCGTGCCGCGAGGGCAGGTAGGTTTCCGTCTTCGCGCCCAGGCGCGTGAGCGCGAGATGCATGATGGACGCGGCGCTGACGCCGTCCACGTCGTAGTCCCCGTAGACGCAGATTTTTTCTCCCGCCGCAATGGCATCGCGCAGCGCCTTCGCCGCCTCAGGCGCACCGGGAAGAAGCGCCGGATCGCAGAGCATGTCCGCGTCCGGCTTCAAAAACGCCCGGGCTTCCTCGACGGACGAGACACCACGCGCCGCCAGCAGCCGGTACAACGGCTCCGGCATGCCCTCCGGTCTCTCGAATCCCGCCTCCGATGCCCCGCGCTTTCGATAAATCCGCATCCGTATCCTCCGTAAACAAAAACTTAGAATAAACGAATTAGGAACCTCGCCGCGCAAGCGGTTCGATTCCTAATTCACCGATGGGTTCCTTACGCCTTGGTGGGCTTTTTGGCATCCTTGCCGGCGTGCCTGGCGATTCTCTTATCCATCCACATCGCCCAGACCTGGGTGGCGAGCAGCACGGAGGAGTAAACGCCCGCGAGCATGCCGATAATCAGCGGGAACACGAACTCGCGAATGGCGTCCACGCCAAAGGAGTAAAGGAACACCAGCGAAATGAGCGTCGTGATCGAGGTGTTGATTGTTCGGCCGAGGGTCGCGCCGACGGCGGTTTCGACGACATCCATCTTCTTGGCCTGCGTGAAGCCCGGCTTCTTGGCCACCTCGCGCACGCGGTCAAAGATGATGATGGTGTTGTTGATCGAGTAGCCGACGATGGTCAGAATCGCCGCGATGAACGGGCTGTTCGCCTGGAACGCAACGCGGAAGAAGACCATAAAGGCGTACATGATCGCCACGTCGTGGATCAGGGCGCCCAGCGCCACGACGCCGGAGTAGAAGTCGAACCGGATCGCGATGTACACGAGCATACACGCAAATGCGATCAGAAGCGCCTCAATGGCGTTGCGGATGAGGTCGCGGCCCGCGACGGCGCTGACGTGGTCGATCTGCACGTAGATGAAGTCGGGATACTTTGCCTTCATCTCGGTTTCGATCATGTCGCGCACCTTGGTGGTCTGGGTCTCGATGGAAACGAGCAGCCTGAGGGAAGTACCGGTCTCCTCGACGGCTGCCTCCTCGACGGTCTCGTCCGCCGCGGTGGCGGTGGGCTCGACGGTGGCTTCGGCGGTGGTCTCCGCGGCCGCTTCGTCCGTGGGCGCGGGCGTCTCGGTGGCTTCGGCGGCTGCCTCGGCGGCTGCTTCAGCGGCGGGATCGTAGCGGATGGCCTGCACGGAGAGCACGGAATAGCCCGCGTTTTCGAGATATGCGGTCACCTGGTCCGCGATGGCGGCGCTGTCAAACTCGGTTCCGGTTTCAAACTCGGCGATGTAGCCGCCGGAGTACACGGAATCATAGTCGCGCGCGTTGATCATGCGGCTGGTGATGTTGCCATAGTCCGTCTCCGAGGCATCCGGGAAGATGCTCGCGACGGCGGCCTTCAGATTGTCCTCGAGGCCGCTGGTCTCGTCCACAAGCGCGAGGCGGATCTGCAGGTCCGTCAGCTTGTCCTGGGCGATGCCGGACTTGTCGAGATCCAGAATGCCCACATAGGGCGTCGCGGTGGGTTCGAGCGTCACCTCGGCGGTGGCCTCAAGGGTCGTTTCGGCGGTCGGCGCGAGGGTGGCTTCGTCGCTGGCGGCGACGGTTGCCTCCGCGGTGGCGGTCTCCTCTGCGGCGGCGGTCTCCTCTGCGGCGGCGGTGGCCAGCGCGGCCATTTCAGCGCGCTTTTTGAGGGAGGCCTCGCTGGGCTCGGTCTTAGTCACCTGGTAGTTGGTATATCCCGCCTCGGCGAGGATCGCGTACACGTCGTTGACGTCATAGCTCTCGCCCACGGAATAGGTCAAAAGCGAACCGCCCGTAAAGTCGATGCCGAGGTTGATCCCCAGGCCAAACACCTGCAGGATCAGCGCGACAATCACGATCACGCCCGAAACGGCAAGGAAGATACGGGTCTTTCCGGTAAATCTTCTCTTCATCGTCTGTATCCTCCTTTACCGCGTATAAAGCCAGTTGGCTTTATACCCAAGTTTCAAAATCAGCTTCATCAGCCCGCGGGTGATGAAGATCGCGGTCAGGAAGGAGGTCAGGACGCCGATGAGAAGCGTCGTCGCGAATCCCTTGATGGAGCCCGTGCCGAACACGAGGAGAACCACGGCCGCGATTACGGTCGTCACGTTGGAATCCATAATGGAGGAAAACGCGTTCTTGTAACCGAACCTGAGCGCGTTCATCAGCGTGCGTCCGCCCTTGAGTTCCTCGCGGAAGCGCTCAAAGATGATGACGTTCGCGTCGACGGCCATGCCGATTGAGAGCAGGATGCCGGCCACGCCCTGGAGCGTGAGCTGCGCTTCGATGATCGCGAGCACGTAGAACACGATCAAGACGTAGATGACAAGCGCGAGGCTCGCCGCGACGCCGGGCAGCCGATAGAGAACGATCATAAAGATGATGATCGCCAGAAGGCCCAGAATGCCCGCGATGAGCGCGCCGTCGATGGCCTGGAAGCCGAGGGTCGCGGAAATCGCGCGGGTCTCGGACTCCTCGATGTCAAGGGGCAGGGAGCCGGACTGGATGAGCATCGTCAACTCCTTCGACTTGGTCCAGGATTCCTCCTGCGACACATTCGAATAGCTGATGACGCCGCTTCCGCCGGTGATCGCGTCGTTGACCGTCGGCGAGGAAATCTCCTCGTCGTCGAGGTAAATCGAAATCGCCTGGCCGATATAGGTGGTGGTCGCATCGGCAAAGGCCTTGGTGCCCGTCGCGTCAAGCTTGAAGGCGACCTCGTACATCTGCGTGGACGTGTCCTGTGTCACGTAGCATTCCTCGATGTTCGAACCCTCGAGGATGACGTCGCCGTTGGGATCGCGGAACTCGAGGTGCGCGGGCTTTCCGATGATGTCGACGACCTGCTGCGGGTCGTCCACGTCGGGAATCTCAACGCGGATGGAGTCGTTCCCCTGGCGCGCCACGGTCGCCTCGGTATAGCCCGCGCTGGTGAGGCGGTTTCTCAGAACCGTGACGGTGCTGTCCATCAGGTCGTCAAAGTTGTCGACCGTCGTATCCTTGGCGACGTACACGACGGAAATACCGCCCTGCAGATCGAGGCCAAGGCTGATCGCCTCGCCGACCGGTTTGATCTGGTACTTGCCGATCTTCGTGTTTGAGGTGAAGGTGCTGAACTTCAGGCCGTTAAACGCCAAAAGCGCCACCAACGCGATCAGCACGACGATGACCGCAAGCTTGATCCAACTCTTTGCTCTCATCCGGTTGTCCTCCCTGCCTGTGGCCGCGCGAGCGGTCACGATGCATCTATCATAACAGTTTTCTATTATAACGTAAAGTTCCTGAAACGTCAATGACCAATTGCAAAATCGCTTTCAAAATGCTACCATATATACATTCTATTCGCCGGAGGTGCTTCATGCGCATTGCTTCCACCCCACACGCACACACGACCTTCGTGGACGGCAAATCCACAGCCGAGGAGATGGTCCTGGCGGCCGTCCAGGCGGGCTTTGTTTCCCTCGGCTTTTCCGAGCACGGCCCCCAGACCGTCGATCCCGCCTATGGGCTCCGGGACGGGGATGTGGACGCCTACCGGACCACCGTTTCTTCCCTGCGCGAAAAATACGCGGACCGGATCGCCATCCATCTGGGCATCGAGCGCGACCTTTACTCCCACGCCCGGCGCGCGGACTACGAATACGTCGTCGGCGCCTGCCATTATTTCCTGTATGGGGACAGCTTCTGTCCGGTGGACGGAAGCTTTGAGGATCTGCGCGCCTACCGCGACCAAATCCGCGCGGGGAACGGCGCGGGGATGGCCGCATCCTACTTCGAGATGGCCGGGCGCTACGCGTCCGAATACCGTCCGGACATTTTCGCGCACTTCGACCTTGTCAAAAAGCAAAACAAGGACGGCCGCCTCTACGATCCGGACGATCCGGCCGTCATAGAAAGCGCGTTTGAGGCGCTTGCGCGCATCCGCGCATCGGGCGCGCTGCTCGAGGTGAACACCGGCGGCATGGCGCGCGGCTACATGGACAGGCCGTATCCCGACATGCGCTATCTCAGGCGCTGGCGGGAACTCGGCGGGCGCGTCATCGCGGGTTCGGACTGCCACTTCGCCCCGCAGATCGCCTTCGGGTTCGACGCGGTTCCGGACTACCTCGCCGCGGCGGGCTTTCAAACGGCGTGGCGTCTGGGCAGGGCGGACGAGCCGCTCTTTGTGGAATACCCTATATCGTAATCCGCAGCCCATCGTACGCCACGCCGTAGCCCCGGGCGCGCGTCCAGCGTTCGAGCACCGCGTGGGGCGGCGTACCCTCGTGGGAGATGTGCGTGGCGTACACCTTGCAGCCGAGCCGCGCCGCGCAGACGGCGGCCTCGTCGGCGCACATGTGACCGCCGCCCGGCGTTCCGGGGCCGTAGGTCTGGTCGACGGCGGCGGCGGAAATGGGAAACGCAAGGGACTCGAGGAGCGTCCACGCCCCGCAGGTCAAAAGCGGCGTATCGCAGGCGTAGAAAAACGCCGCGTCGCCCTTTCGCACCACGTACATGAGCGACCCGCCCGCCGGATCGTGCGCCGATTCCACTGGGATAATTTCATAATCCCCGTAGCGTACGCGCGCGCCGTGGGCCGCGGATTCGAGCCGGACGTTCAGCCGGGCGCGCCACTCCCCCGTCAGAAGCGTCGCGCCGCCTTCCTCGCGCGAGAGGGCCTCCGACATGCGCTGCGCGCACGCGTCCGCCGCCACCACGGTCAGTTCCCTCGCGTCTACCGTCGCGTAATCCGCGATCCGGGTGATCAGATGTCCGGCGTCGAAATGGTCCGAGTGGGCGTGGGTCTGAAGAAGGCACCCGATTTCGCTCAAGTCCGCCCCGAACGCGTCCGCCGCCGCCACGGCGTCCGGCCCGAGATCGATCAAAATCTCACCGTCGATCAATACCGACGCCCTGCGGCGGAAGTCTTTTCCGCCGCTTTTCCGCGCCGCCCGGCACATTTCGCAGCGGCAGAACGGCAGCGGATTCGCCGTCGCCGCGCCGGTCCCCAAAAACAGTATCTCCATATCGCTCCTTATCTTGCGTCGCGCGCGCGCATGAACGCACACTCGTCGTCCGTGGGCGGCACGACGTCCGCGGTTTCGAGATAAAAGCGCAGCATCCGTTCGCGCAAACCCACGAGAACGTCCCGAAGCGCCGGGTCGTCGATCCGGTTTTGCGTTTCGCCCGGGTCCGCATTCAAATCGTAGAGTTCGTCCCGCGCGCCGACCCGCGCCACATATTTATAGTCCCTTGTCCGGAGCATCGTCCCCTTGGCATGATAGAACGGCTCACCCTCG
This sequence comes from Bacillota bacterium, assembly GCA_023435435.1. Lineage (GTDB taxonomy): Bacteria > Bacillota > Clostridia > Christensenellales > Aristaeellaceae > RUG11247. The sequence continues at coordinate 46,096 of JAEYRW010000042.1, forward strand.
AACGCCTGCAGACTCAGCCGCGGCCAGTAGATCTGATCCTCTGTGGGCGACAGGTTCTCGTGCTCCGACGCCTGATATTCTCCGCGCCGCCTGCCGCCCTCGCAGAACACCGCGTCCCTGTGCGCCGCGTCCGCTTCCAGCAGCGGAACCAGCGAGCGGCTGAAGTTGTCACAGCTTTTGGGCATGCCGAGAAGCTCCTCCATGGTGGAAACGAAGTCCGTGTTCTCGACAAGGGCGTCGCGGACGCCGGGCGTCAAAGATGTTCCCTTTGCGGGTTTTATGACGAGGGGCACGTGGGTCAGGCAATCCTCAAACGTATTCTGCGTCTTTTCGACCAGGCCGTAATCGCCCGTGAAGTCGCCGTGGTCGCTCATGAACACGAAGACCGTGTCGTCGTACTTCCCCGCCCGCTTGAGGGAATCGACGAGCATCCCCGCCCAGTGGTCCACCCGCGCGCACATGGCGAGGTAGCACTGGCGGATGTCGTCCCAGTCCGCTTCGGTAAGCCGGTTAAGCCGCATCCGCTCGTGGAGTCCGCCCAGAATGGCGGGAAGCCCGGAAAGATCGGCGTCCGCAATCCGCCCGGGAAGCTTTGCCCGGTCGATGCGGTCGAGCCATTTCTGTTCCGCCATGTATGGCGGATGGGGCGAGACGATGGCGACGTAGGCGCAGAAGGGCTTGTCGCCGCAGCGGCCGCTCTCGATGTATTCGCACGCGCGCTTGACGTGCCGGTAGTCGGTGGCGGAAAAGCCGCCGCGCACCTCATCCCCGTTTTCGTCCAGATTTTCCGCCGGCAGCGCGCCGCGGTAAAACGAATAGTAATGAGGGTTCGTCTCGACGTCGCCCGGCGGCATGAGGCCCGCCGCCGCCCGGTCGGCCACCCGATTGGGGTCGCCGCGCAAAACCAGGTCGCGCTCGTCCGCGAAATCCTCCTCCCAGCCGGGGCGCGACGTGTCCGCGAAGTCGTTCTTTCCACCCCAGAACACGTGCCAGCCCGCCCGCTTAATGTTGCGCAGGAAGCAGGGCTCGTCCTCGCCAAGCTCGTAGCGCATGGTTCTGTGCCCACGCACGTGGGGATAGCGCCCGCTCATGAGGCTGCACCGGCTGGGTGTGCAGACCGGGTTCTGGCAGAAGGCGTTTGAAAAGGACACCGCCTCCGCGCGCGCCAGCGCGTCCAGGCGCGGGGTGGGCGAAGCGGGATTTCCCAGATGTCCGAGGGCGTCGGCACGAAAATGATCGGCAATCAGGATCACAACGTTCGGCTTTTTCTTCATGGGCAGTCCCTCCGTAACGCAATCTTGCTAAACAGAAGCATAACATTGCGCCCCGCGTCTGTCAATACGAACGGGCACCGATTTTATGGCCGATTCGGTTGAAATTTACAGCCACATCTGATAGAATATAAGATAATTTCTGTAAGCGGCGCGCGGCGGAGGAAAAGCATGAAAAAATATGTCATCGGAATCGATGTTGGCGGCACCAAGATTCTCTACGGAATCTTTGACAACCAAATGAACCTCCTGCGCGTGATCCAACGTTCGACGGATCAGGAGCTCCAGCCCGATCAGCTCATGGACCAGATGACGGGCCATGTAAACGAACTGCTGCGCGGCGCAAACGTCAAAAACGACGAAATCCGCGGCATCGGCTCCGCCTTTCCCTCCCACATCGACTTCAACCGCGGCATCGTGCTCGAAACCAGCAACATTCAGGCGCTCAACAATGTTCCGGTGCGGGACCTTCTTGAGGCGCGGCTCGACATTCCCGTCTGGCTGGACAACGACGCAAACGTCGCGGCGCTGGCGGAGCACCGGCTCGGCGCGGGGCGCGGGCACCGGGATATGATCTATGTCACCGTTTCCACCGGCATCGGCGGCGGGCTCGTCCTGAACGGCGAGCTCTACCGGGGCATTCACGGCGCGGCGGGCGAGATCGGGCACATGTTCGTTTCGGATTCCATCGGCTATCCCTGCGGCTGCGGCGTCACCGGCTGCGTGCAGTCCATTGCCTCCGGCCCCCACATGGCGGAATACGCCATGAACCGCATCAAGGAGGGCGAGGAAAGCTCCATCCTCAAGTACGCCGGCACCCTTTCCCGCATCGACATGGTGGCCGTCGGACGCGCTTTTCAGGAAAACGACCCCCTCGCCGTGGAGGTGGTGGAGCGCGGCGCGGAATACCTTGGACGAATGTTCCAATCCCTGTATCAGATCTTCGACATCAACGTGTTCGTCTACGGCGGCGGCGTGATGAAGCTCGGGCCGCGCTTTGTGGACATGATCATCGCCGCCTATCGGCGCTATTCCCAGATGGAAATCAAATACCCCGCCCACTTCCTTCCGGCGGAGCTGGGCGACAACACCGGCATGATCGGCGCTGCGCTGCTCGTGCCGTAAGGAGAAAGAATGCGGGAAAAACTCAGTTGGCTTCCCCAGCAGTACATGCTCGATGTCCTGGACGAGAATCCGAAGCTCGCCCGGCATCACCAAGGCGATTCTTTTTGCGCCGTGCTCTTTGGTCACTACCTCTTCATCGGAGGGCGGTTCGACCCGGAGGCGGCTCGTTTTTTGGCCGAAAACATGCTGGCCGACCACGTCACCTTCGCCTACTGTCCGGACGGTGCGTGGAAGGACGGTCTTCGCGCGCTGTTCCCCGCGGCAAAGGCCATGGGCCGCGCCCTTTACGCGGCAAAGCCGTACCGCTGTCCCGCCTCGGACGCGCGGATCATCCGCGTGGAAAATGCCGATCTCGGGAAATATGAAGGCGCGGACGTGTTCATGGACGAGGTCATGGGCACCGCGACCTACGACTCCATGGACGACTTTTTTGCGCGGGGCATGGGTTTTTCGCCGCTGATTGAGAACCGGCTCTCGGGCTTTTGCACGTCGGAATATCCTTCCAAGGGAAAGTGCGCCGTGGGCATCATGGTGGAGGAAGAATACCGCGGGCAGGGACTCGCCAAGGCCATGACCCGGGCGTTTCTCAACGCTGCGTGCGAAAGGGATTTTGAGACCGTGTACTGGGAATGTGAGGCGGAAAACGCGGGATCGTACAGAACCGCGCTGGCGTGCGGATTTCACAAGGTCGCGTCCTATGAGGCGCTTGTCATTTGGAGGTAACGTATGGCGAAGTTCAATCTCGGCTTCATGGGCCACGGCGGCGACTACAACCCCGACCAGTGGCGGCACATTCCGGGCACGCTTCAGGAGGACATGCGCCTGATGAAGCTTTCCGGGTGCAACCTCATGTCCGTAGGCATCTTCTCCTGGGCCGCCCTCGAACCCGAGGAAGGTAAATTCGACTTTGGCTGGCTGAAGGAAGTTCTGGACACCATGCGCCAAAATGGCATCTCCGCCTTCCTCGCCACGCCCTCCGGCGCGCGCCCCGCGTGGATGGACGACAAATATCCGTCGGTCATGCGCGTCCGGCAGGACGGGATGAAGTTCCTGCACGGCGAACGGCACAACCACTGTTTTACCTCGCCCGCTTACCGTCACCTTGTGGCGCGCATGAACGCGCATCTGGCCGCGGAATTTGGGAACCATCCCGCCGTCGTCGGCTGGCACATTTCAAACGAGTACGGCGGCGACTGCCACTGCGACGCTTGCCAGGCGGCGTTTCGGACGTTTTTGAAGGAAAAGTACGGGACGCTTGAACATTTGAACCGCGAGTGGTGGACGGGCTTCTGGGCAAAGACATACACCGACTGGAGCCAGATCCACAGCCCGGGCGAGCTGGGCGAAAACGCCGTCAACGCGCTCATCGTCGACTGGCAGCGGTTCGCGACAGACCAAACCCTCGACTTCATGCGGGCGGAGATCGCGCCCATCCGCCTGGTCTGCCCGGGTCTTCCCGTGACCACCAATATGCACGGCATGTTCCCGGCGGACTACTTCAAGTTCAGAAACGACATTGATTTTGCCAGCTATGACGCCTATCCCACCTGGGACCGCCTGCCCGACGCGGAAATCGCCGTCCAGACGTCGTTTCACTACGACTACATCCGCGCCCTGAAAGCCGCGCCATGGGCGCTCATGGAATCGACGCCGTCCATGACCAACTGGCAGGAAGTCTGCCGCCCCAAAAGGCCCGGCATGCACATGCTCTCCTCCATGCAGGCGGTGGCCCACGGCGCCGATACGGTGCAGTACTTCCAGTGGCGCAAGAGCCGCGGCTCGTGCGAAAAGCTGCACGGCGCGGTGGTCAGCCACGACGGCACGGAGAACACGCGCGTGTTCCGGGACGTCGCGGAGGTTGGCGAACGGCTGAAAAAGCTTTCACCCCTGGTCGGCGCGTGTTCGCAGGCCAGGGCGGCGGTAATCTTCGATCAGGAAAACCGCTGGGCCCTCAACGCAGCGCAGGGGCCGCGCCGGGACAAGCAGTATGAAGAAACGGTGATTGAGCACTACGCCGCGCTCAAAAATCTGGGGATCGACGTGGACGTCATCGACGCGGACTTCGACCTTGCGCCCTATTCCCTCGTCGTCGCGCCCATGCTCTACATGATAAAGCCCGGCGTCGCGGAGCGGTTCGAGGCCTTCGTTTCGGCGGGCGGCATACTCGTCGCCACCTATTTTACCGGCATCGTCAATGAAAACGATCTGTGCTTCCTGGGCGGCTTCCCCGGCCCGTTGCGCGGTCTTCTGGGCGTGTGGTGCGAGGAGACGGACGCGTACTACCCCCACCAGAAAAATGCGGCGGTGTTCGGCGACAAAACCGTCTTCGAATGCGGCTTTCTGGCGGATGTGCTCCACGAGGAGACGGCGGAGGTCCTGGCCATTTTCCGGGACGATTACTACGCGGGGGCCCCGGCGGTCACGAGGAACGCATTCGGCTGCGGCGCGGCGTGGTACCTCGCCTCCCGCTTCGGCGTTTCCGACCTGACGGACTTCTACCGCGCGCGCATTTCGGAGGCGGGGATCATGCCCCTTTCGTCCGGCTTCGGCGCGGGCGTGCAGCTGACGAGCCGGGACGGCTTCCTGTTTGCGCTGAACTTTTCAGAAGGCGAGAGCTGGGCGGTGCTGCCCGCCTGCGAGGAAATCACCACGGGCGAGCGGTTCGAGGGCAAAACGGTTCTCCCGAAAAACGCGTCGCTCATCCTGAGGAGGCTGTAAATGGATTATCTCAAATTCGGAAGCACGGGCCTTACCGTCTCGCGCACGGGCTTCGGCTGCCTGCCCATCCAGCGCGTTTCGTTCGACGAGGCGAAGGAGCTTCTCCGGTACGCCTACGACCACGGCGTCAACTTTTTCGACACCGCACGGGGGTACACGGACTCCGAGGAGAAGCTGGGCTATGCGCTTTCCGACGTGCGGGAAAAAATCGTCATCGCCACCAAATCCGGCGCGAAGACGGGCGCGGAGCTCGAAGCGCATCTTGACACGTCCCTCGCGTGCCTCAAGACGGACTACATCGACATCTTCCAGTTCCACAACACGCCCTTCGTCCCCATGCCCGGCGGCGCGGACGGCCTGTACGACGCGGCGCTCCGGGCCAAGGCGGCGGGCAAGATCCGCCACATCGGCATCACCAGCCACTCCCTCGAGCGCGCGGTGCAGGCGGTGATGTCCGGGCTCTATGAAACGCTGCAGTTTCCCTTCAACCACCTCTCCACCGAGGGCGAAATCGCGCTGGTGCGGCTCTGCGCCGAAAAGAACGTGGGCTTCATCTGCATGAAAGGGATGTCCGGCGGGCTCGTTACAAACGCGCGCATCCCCTTCGCCTACATCCGCGGATTCGAAAATGCCGTCCCCATCTGGGGCGTGCAGCGCATGCGCGAGATCGAGGAGTTCATCGCGTTTTCTGAAAATCCCCCCGCGCTCACGGACGAGTTGAACGCGCAGATTGAAAAGGACCGGCGGGAACTGGCGGGCGCGTTCTGCCGCGGCTGCGGCTACTGTCTGCCCTGCCCCGCGGGCATCCCCATTCAGATGGCGAACCGCATGCGCGAACTGTTGGCCCGTTCGCCGTCCCAGAACTGGCTTTCCCCGACGTGGCGCGCGGGCATGGAAAAGATTGAAGACTGTACCAAATGCGGCGCGTGCGCAAAGAAGTGCCCCTACGGGCTGAAGCCCTTCGAGACGCTGCCCGCGCAGCTTGCCGCCTATCGCGCGTTCATCGCGCAGAACGGACAATAATGGTTACGCACCTCGTCAGCGCCTTGAGCGGCCATCCCGTCATCGCCGCTGCGCGCACCATGGACACCGTGACGCGCGCGGCGCAATCCCCCGTCGCGGCCGTCTTCATCCTCGGCGGCACAATTTCCAACCTCAAGGACATGGTGACGCGCGCCCACGACGGCAACAAGTACGCCTTTTTGCACATCGACCTTGCGGAAGGGCTGGGGCGCGACGACGCGGCGGTGGAATGGTGCGTCCGGGAACTGCGGGTGGACGGCGTGATCTCCACGCGTCCGTCGCTCATTCGGCGCGCCTCGGAGCTTGGCGTCATCACCGTGCAGCGGCTGTTCGTCATGGACTCCCCGTCGTTTGAGCACGGCAAGCGCCTTTTGCGCGCGACCCCGCCCGAAATGGCGGAGGTCCTACCAGGCATTGCCCCCAAGGCGGTCAAGCAGCTCTGCGCGGCGCTGGACAAGCCCGTCATCGCGGGCGGCATGATTTCCGAGAAAAGCGAGATTTTGGACGCCCTCAACGCGGGCGCCATCGCCGTTTCCGTGAGCGACGAAAGGTTGTGGAAGCTATAGACCGGTACCTGCACTTTGGCTGGAACCCGATGCCCCTGGTCGACCGCGTCGCGCTTCCCGCCCCGTTCCCCCATCCCCTCCGCTTGGCCTTCGCGGCGGATTTTCACATTCGGGCCGCCACCCCGGACGACTATCTCGACGCCCTTTGCGGCCTGCTTTCCGGTCTTGGGGCGGATCTTCTGCTTCTGGGCGGCGATTACGGGGAGCGCGAAGCCGACGTGCGCAGGCTTTTTCAGCGGCTCAACCGGTGTAAATTCCGGTACGGCGCGTATGCCGCCGTCGGAAACAACGACCGGGAATGCTTTTCACCGCTCGAGGGGCTTCGCGAAATCGCCGAGATGCCCGTTCTCGTGAACGAGTCCGTGCGCGTAAGCGTCGACGGCATTTCCCTGGAAATCGGCGGCGTGGACGAAATGAAGCGCGGACACCCAGACGCCCGCGCCCTTTTTACGCGGGATGCGGATTACCGGATTCTCCTTTCTCACTATCCCGTGATCCCGGAATTTGAGGGCGGCACGCCCGCCGACCTCGTACTGTCCGGCCATACCCACGGCGGACAGTGGAACCTTTTGGGCTTTACCTCGTACACCCTCGGCTTCGAGCGCGGAAAGGCCGCGCATCTGGCCGGATTGCGGGAATACGGCGGCGTCCGGCTCCTGGTCTCCACCGGAATCGGCATGAGTAAGCTGCCCCTGCGCTTCGGCGCGGCGTCCCGCATCCACCTGATCACGCTGGGCTGACGGATGTCCCGGTGCCGGGAGGCGATTGATCTGTCCATCAAAACGCAACCGCTTGACCGCATGATGTTTTTCTATGCGGGCGTGCAGGAGCCTCTTATTCGCTGCCTGCTTCGCTTTCGGGATCACCTCGACGAAGGGACGCTCAGGCGGGCTGTCGAGCTTTCAATGGACGCCGTGCCTCCGCTTCGAGGCACGTTTGACGAGGCGCGCCTTTCCTGGCGGGCGGCACGCTTTTCCGCGGCGGATGTTCTTAGGATTGAAGCGGTTCCGGGGGGAAGCGACCCTGCTCCTTACATGCTTTCGTCCATTGATTGGACGCGCATGCCGCAGTTGCAGGTGCGTATCCTGCGGGAAGCGGAACGTGATTCGATGGTGTTCATCGTCAACCACATGGTCATGGACGGCGCGGGCTTCAAGCAATTTCTGTATCTGTTGGCGGACCTTTACGCAAAATGCGCGGCGGATCCGGCATACGAAGGCCCCGCGCCTCTCGCGGGACCGCGCAATCTCGGCCAGATTTTGCGCAATCTGCCCATCCCCGAAAGAATGAAGATTCTCGCCGCGCCAACCGATTCAACCAACTCCGATCCCGCCATGCGCCTGCCCCTTGTCGGGAACGACGCGCGCCCCGCACTGGTTGTTTCGCACTTGGACGAGGCCTTGTTCGAGGCCGTCCGGCACGGGGCGAAAAAAAGAGGCGCCAGCGTCAACGACGTTTTTCTCGCCGCCTATCTGCGCGCCCTTCGTTCGATGACCGGATGCGCGCGCGTCGCGGTTCCGTGTCCGGTCGATCTCAGGCGGTTCGCGCGGCCGGGACAGAATTGCGGCATCTGCAATCTGACGGGCAGCTTCTCCTGCGGCGTAGAAATCGGGGCGGACGAAACGTTTTATGGGACTCTCGCGAAGGTCGCCGAAGCGACGCATGCGCAAAAGGAAAAAACCGACTGTCTCAAGGGCCCAACACTGTTTTGCATCATCGACAGGCTGCTCCCGCACCGGGTTGTGCGCAAACTCTTTTTGAAGCTGGCGCCGCCGCCCGTGATCGGCTATACCAATCTAGGCGTGCTGAACGAGGCGCTGCTGCGCTTCGGGGCGCATGAGGCGGGCGACGCGTTCTTTGCGACGGCCATAAAAAAACCTCCCTATTTTCAGCTTTCCGTATCCACGTACCGCGGCTCCTGCACGCTTTCGAGCAGCCTGTACGCGACGGAGGAAGACGAAAAAAAAGTGCGCGACTTGCACGCGCGCATCATCCGCGACATGGGAAGCGTCGCGGAAAATGTACAGAATATTCCGGGCTGCGGCTGTTGACAGACGGGATGCCCGCGGCTATAATAGGAGCCGGAAGATATCCTGTGGTGTGCGTCACGCCGATGCTTTTACCCACATATCACGAAAAGGTTTCCGGGTCGATGCGTGGCTGTCAGGCCCCCGATTTCGCTGGGGAAGGCAATAAACGGTCGCAGGTTACCGCCCTGCCGAGAGGCGGGTGATAAAGCAAAGGCGAGCGGCATTTACGGGATTTAGTTTGGGAGTCCGCGCAGGCGGACTCCCGTTTCTTGCGGTTGAAATCTGTTTCACTGTTCTGTGACCAAAATCCTCCCACCGCACATGTGCGCACGCCACTCCGCCCGTTCGCAGAATCAGCGAACGGGCGGGTTTTTCTAAGGACGTGCCTTGTCAAAAAAGCCGCACGTGTAGATTCGGCTTGGCTCCTTGGCCCTGCAATCTGGAGAACCTGAGAACCGACGATCGGGTGCAGAGATTTTTTCGTCCGGCGTGGAGCCGAAGCGCGGGCGTAGCGGCACTACGCCAAGTGGAAGGGGACAAAGCTGGGCGGAAAAAGATCAAGCCACAGGCTTCCCGGGCTGCCGACCCCTTGGCTC
>JAEYRW010000044.1 GCA_023435435.1 Bacillota bacterium
CCCGGCGTCCTCTCGTCTTTCCCCGGCGTCTTCTCGTCTCTCCCGCTACCAGCTCAGGCCGCCGGACTGGTACACGTCGCAGGTGAGGTATCCGTTGTCGACGTAGACGTAGATGGCGAGGATTCCGTCACCGGTATACCGGAAGGAGAAGTCCGTGCCGGCACTGTAATCGGTGAGGATCGCATCCGACGAGCTGTCGACATAGTCCTGTGAATACTTGTTGCCGTAAGTGGATTTCTCGATAATGGTGATGTCGTCGAGCTGCTTGACCGCAAGCCAGACGACGCTGGCGACCTGCGCCACGCCGCCGCCGACCACATTGACGCCCCGGCCGTTGATCGCGGACACGTACCCGTACTCCTCCGCGCGCGGCCCGACGAGGTCATTGAAGGAAAACTCGTCGTCGTAGGCGAGCAGAACGCCGGAAATGCTGTCCGCCGCGCGGGTGACGTTGTTCTGGAGTCCGGCGGTGCCGGTAAGCGCGAAGCTCGACGTCGCCACGAGGGTGTAGCCGTCGCTGTCCGCCCAGCTGCTGGACGCCGCGCCGACGTCGATGGAGCAGTAGCAGTAATCGTCGTCCACCCACATATAGATGGTCAGATCGTCCTCGTAATTTTCGAACGAGAAATCAGTGCCCGCCGAATAGTCGGTCACGACGGCCAGTGCGCCGTCGGAAACGTAATCGCCGGTAAAGTTATCGCCGTAGGTATCTACCTCGGTATAGTAAATGCCCGGAATGTCGAGCAGCGCGAGATACAGCGTCGTCGCAACCTGGGCCACGCCGCCGCCGATGACGTCCACGCCGCGCCCGTTTTCGCCGCTCACATAGCCGTACGCCTTGGTGCGCGGTCCGACAATGTCGTTGAAGGAGAACGATCCGCCGTAGGGGACGTACGTCCCGTCAATGGCGGCAATGGCGTGCTCGATGTTGTTTCTGGCACCGGCGCTCGCGCCGGTCATCGTCGTGTACTCGGTATAAACCGCACTGTCGGCCTGCGCAGGCAGGCAGAAGGTGATGAGCAGCACCGCGACCATCGCGGATAGAACCCTCTTCATCGATGACCCCTCCTCGTCGTTTTGCCTCTTAGACGCTCCGTTCCCCGTTTTGTTCCCCGCGGGGCGGGCCTTCGAGGTAAATCTCCTGATAGTTTCCCGCCTGGGCAACGCGCAGCCGCGCGTGCTTTACCATTTCAAGCACCGCCAGGAACATGGTGATCATCTCGTCCTTGGCGCACATCCCCTCGAACAGCTCCGTGAACGCGCAGCGCCCCTGACGCACGCGCCTGGTAATGCGGCCCACGCACTCCGAAATCGTAAACTGGTCGCGCCGGATGTGCCGCTGCTGCTCCGGGCCTGCCTCGGCCTCCTCGAACCGCTTGATGATCCTCAGAAACGCGCGGGAGAGCCGGTCGAGGGTCAGCCCCGTCAGTTCGATTTCCTGGGGCGGCAGGGCAAATTCCTCGGGCAGCTTCGTCAAAAGCGCCTTCGCCTCCGCCTCCAGCTTCTGCATCCCGGCGGATGCCTCCTTAAAGCGCTTGTATTCCTGAAGCTGAATGACCAGCGCCTCTTCGGGGCTCAGCCCTTCCTCGTCCTCGACGCGGGGAGGCTTGGGCAGCATGGCGCGGGACTTGATCTCAATGAGCGTCGCCGCCATTTGCAAAAATTCGCTGGCGCTGTCCATGTCAAGCTCCCCCACCTGTTCCATGAAGGCGAGGTACTGCTCCGTGATCTGGGAGACGAATATGTCCTGAATGTCGATGCGCGCCTTGCCGATCAGCGTCAAAAGCAGATCAAGCGGCCCGTCAAACTGCTTGAGAGAGACGGAATACGCCATCAGTAAATGCCCAGTGCCTGAAAGATGTGTCCGAACACGCTGCCCGCCGCGCCAAACATCACGTCCTGCACGGAACCGATGGCCGTGGAAATCACGCCCGTAAACATCAGGCCGAACAGAACCAGCGTCGCAATCTGCGTCGCCCGGGGCGAGGCGAACACTGACCGCTTGAGCAGAAGGTCGTTCACCACGTGATAACCGTCCAGCGGCGGCACGGGAATGAGGTTGAACACGCCGAGCACGAGGTTTGTGAGCACAAAGTACATGAGCATCTCGTAGGCGTAGCCCGCCATCTGCCCGAACACGGGGGTGATGAGGTAGTCGCTCATAGAGATGGCGTACCGGAGCACCTCCGAAATGTACAGATAATAGGAATCGGAGATGAGCGCCGCCGCGCCCGCGTAGGTTTCCACGGACATGCCCGAAACGGCCCCCGAAGCCGCGCGCGCCAGCGCGACGCCCACGAAGGCGTACAAAAGAATGCAGCTCACAAAGAACATGATAAAGTTCGTGGTGACGCCCGCCACCGACACCAGGATGTCGTCGCGGCGGTAGTTGCGGAAGTTGCGCGGATTGACGGGCACGGGCTTGGCCCATCCAAAGCCCACAAACACCATCATGAGCGTCCCGAAAAGGTCCAGGTGCTTGAGCGGGTTGAGCGTTACGCGGCCCAACATGCGCGCCGTAGGATCGCCGCATTTGTCGGCCACCCACGCGTGCGCCGCCTCGTGCACGGAAATTGCCAAAAGCCTGCCCGGAAGAGCAATCGCCAGAACCAGAAGCATCTGCAGGGGATTGCTCAAATAAGAACTGATATAATCGAACACGGTTTCCTCCGCCGTTTGCGTCTTTTTTTCCTATTATAACCGCAATTGGTTCGGCGCGCAAGTAATCCCGCATAAATCCTCGCGCCTCCGGCAGAGAGGCAGGAATACGCCCCGCCGCACAGAATATGATATGCTATGAATGTATACGATTTCGACAGAACCATTTTCGACGGGGACAGCACGGTATTGTTCATCCGGTATCTGCTCAGACAAAGACCCGGCCTCGCGCTGTGCGTGCCCGCCCTTCTGGGGAACGGGCTTTTGTTTGTGGCGGGCCTTCAGAAAAAGCAGGTCTTCAAGGAACGCCTGTTCCGGTCGGTCTTCGCGCCGGTGGATGCCTACGCGCTTCTCGCCCCCTTCTGGGACGCGCACCAAAACCGCATCAAGGACTTTTACCGCAAAACCCGGCGCCCGGACGACGTCGTCATCACCGCCTCGCCGGTGGACATCGTGCGTCCCATGTGCGAACGCCTCGGCATAAAAACCGTGCTTGGCTCGCCCGTCGACCTCAAAACCGGACGCTACGCCGGAAACAACTGCCACGGCGCGGAGAAAGTGCGCCGGTTCCGCGAAACGTTCCCCACCGCAAGCGTCGATGACTTCTATTCGGATTCTCATGCCGACGACCCCATGGCCCGGGCAGCCAAGCGCGCCTTCTTTGTGCGCGGCGAGGCCGTCGAGCCGTGGAAGTTCCGGGGATGACGCCGGAGGGCTCCGCCCCCCCAGCGGCGATCTGATTCAATCGGATCGGTGGCGAAGCGACTTGGCTTGTCCTTGGCAAGCCAACCGCCAAGGGACGCTGTCCCTTTGGAATCCCAGACCAGTACGCCGTCCATGAAAGAAGATGTGGAATTCGACGGCCCCTTTTGGCCCTGGCGCGAAGTCGGAGCGCGGGCGCAGCAGTCAGGGGCGGATTTTCCGCCTACGTCAAGCGGAGCACGACAGAGCCAGGGGCGAAAGGGGCCGTCGAAAACGCGGGTTTGTCGTGGATGGCGTACTGGACGCCCGCAAAAGGCGCCATGACCGGCCCTGTCAGTCCAGGTCTTTCATGACGTTCCAGCAAAGCGCCTGAATCGGCGCGTCATTTGGCCAAAGGATTCGGCTTGTATGGCACAGGGCCGCCACCAATTCCCACTCATCAACCAGTATGGCCATCTGGATGCGGTAGTACATGGCACAGTAATTCAGCGGGCTCAGTCTGCTGATTTGCTCGATGATTTCACACACATCGTCGTACTTTTCGGCCTCCGCGCGCTGATCCAACAGGCTTTCCAGGGCTTTGACCTCGTCGCTGTCATCCCGGCGGGCGTAATCGTCGGCCCAGGCATTGAAGGATGACTTTGCGACCGTGTAAAACGTAAGGTTGGCTTCCAAGCCGCGGAGGCCCAAGGTTTTCGCCTTGAGCGCGGACAACATGGAAAGTCCGAGGTGATTGACGTTCACGGGATCGGAAAGGCAGCCGACCAACAGGGCGGGCAGGATCCGGTTTTCGGAATCCTGGCCGTACAGCATGAGGAAATAGCGCAAACGCACCAAATACGACGCGTATTTGGCATACTGGGTGGGTTCGCGTTCGCAGATGATCTGCGTATATTCCATGGCGGTTTCCGCAACTTCCTTTTCCGTGCCGCGTATGTAGTGCGACAGGATGGGGCTGTTGAACGTCGCGGCCAGCCATCCCAGTTGCCGGTCCGTCGGGACGTCGCCAGCCGCGCGGAACCCGGGGAGGTATTCTTTGATGTAAGCCCAGTTCAGGGCGCAAAGGAAATCCAAGTTTTCCTGCGTTGCCGCGTCAAAGACCGAGAGGGTTTCCCTGCTGGCGATCCACAGATGCTCCGCTTCCAGAATCCGCTCGCTGTCCGGCGCGCGCGTGGAGACGTAGGTGGAATCATCCCGCTGCCTGAACTGGTACAGCGGTTCGCAGACGCTCGCAAATCCCGCGCATTTCTGCAAATACCGAAGCATCATGGCCGTATCCAAGAACTGACGCGCGTTGATGCTGCGCCAGGCAAAATCATATTCTTTCAGGAAAAAGTCTGACCGGAAAAGCTTTCCCCACCAGACCCGAAACGCATTGTAAAAGAAGCCGAAGTTTTTTTTGACCGGATTGCGGTCCTTGGCAAGATCCGCGAAGACGACATTCGGGGGCATGCGGACGCCGATGACTTTGCCGTTGCAATTGAAATTCGCGCCGCAGGCCACGATATCGGGCTGATTTTGGGAGGCGCATCGATAGGTCTTTTCGGCAAAGGTGGGATCCAGCCAATCGTCCGAATCCACGATGGTGATATATTCCCCCAACAGCTCCCCTTGGGGGATGGGCCAAATCGCGACAAGGCCGTCCTTGATGAAATAGTTGCCCGCATCGTCGTGCCAGTTTTTCGCGTTTTCCACCACGTGCAGCCGTGGGTCCGCATGGGCAAGCCTTTGAAGGATCTCGCCCGTCCGATCCGTGGAGCCGTTATTGCGCACAAATACATTGATGTTTTTTTCGGTCTGGCCCAAAATGCTGCCGACACACTGTTCGATGTATTGTTCCGTGTTGTAGGCGATCATCAGAAAGGTAATATAAGGTCTGGACATTGACGGATCCTCCTCCGAAGCATTGCTTTTGTAAAGAATTTAAAAAGAGCGCGGCCCCGCGGCGATTTTGGCTGTCTCTTTTCCGCGCCGCGAGCCGGCACACCTCCCCGAAATCTGTAATTGCTGGGCATGATTATATACCATTTTAACAAAAATATCCAGCCTTGGCGGGAAAAAGCATGGCGCCCGGGCGTCTATGCACCATAGACTTCCTTTCTCAGACGGTGCTCAAACAAGCAAAGCGCATTCTGAACCGCCGCATCCATATTGTAGTATTTGAAATCCGCGAGTCTTCCGCAGAGAAAAAGATTTCCGTAGCTGTTTGCGTATTCCCGGTATCGCCGGTACGTGTTTTGGCTTTCCTGCGTCAACACGGGGTAGTATGGCTCATTGCCCTTTTCCGCCCATCTGTCATACGCGAGCGAATATTCCTTCGCAATGATCGTCCGTTCGCCCACGGACTGATGCGGCAATTTCGTATATTCGGTGATGCGGGTACAATCCATATCCAGCGGATGGGCGACAATTGCCACGTTCTGATAACTTTTTTGTCCGTAAGACTGATAGTCAAACCACAAGGAACGGTAGGGCAGATGTCCGTACCGATACCGGAACAACTCATCCACCGCCCCCGTATACACAATCGGCAGCGATTGTCCGTCGTACTGCGCGGCGTTCTGTGAAAATGAAATATGGTCCAGCGCATCCGTGTTTCGTTGAACCGCGATCAGGGGATGATCCAGCATGCGCGAAAAAAGCGCGGTGAATCCACCGTCAGGAAGCCCCTGATGCCGATCCGTGAAATAGGTGTCCCGGTCGCTGAAAATAACGGGGACGCGCCGCAAAATCGTGGGATCGATCTCCTCGGGCCGCAGCCCCCATTGCTTTGCCGTATAGGGGCGATAGTCCTTTTCAAAAAGAAATTCCGCGTAGGCGCGAATTTCCCCATCCTCGCACTGGAGCATTTCCAAAATCGTGGCGGACGCGCACGGATAGCGGGCCAGAAGCGCCCTTTTGAGGGCATCCGCCTTCCCCGGCGCAAGGAACTGGTCAATGGTTTTGAAGTTAAAGGGGGTCGGCGTCGGTTGTCCGTCAATAACCGCCTCGCACTTGAGATGATATTCGGTCCAGGTGCAGAACTGCGACAAAAAGCGAAAGACGTCCGTACTGTTTGTATGAAAGACATGCGGTCCATATTTTTGAATGCGGATGCCATTGTCATCCAGACAGTCATACATGTTCCCGCCGATCTGCGCGCGCTTCTCGACGATTAAGACGCGCTTTCGCAGAACGGCCGCCATTTGATAGGCCAGCACACTTCCTGAAAAGCCGCTTCCGACAACGACCACATCGTAATTTTCCATTTAAACCTCTTCCGCCAAGGCGGTGCGCTTCCTGCGTCAGATGGGAAGGGCAAAAAACCATCATAAACGCGTGAAACGGCGCAGCTTTTTTATTTCGTCGCGGCCAACCGGGCATACTCTGAAAAGCTCATCAAATGGAGGTCTTTTTCGCTGATGATCAAATTTCCGGCTCCGCCGATTCTTTCCATTGGCCAGGCAATCCCGATGTCCCTGTCATCGTAGGCGATGCCCGAATCGCCCTCGGCAACAAACACTTCCGCGCATTTATAGGACACGATTGAATCTTCCAGCACCAGATAGCCGTGTCCGAAAAAAGGGGGAATGTAAAGAGAGAGCCGGTTTTCCTCGGTCAGATCAAAGCCGCGCCATTGTCCGTAGGTGCAGGATTGCGGACGCAGATCGACGATGACATCGTAAACCGCCCCCTTGAGACAGCGCACCAGTTTTGCCTGCTGCCGTCCCAACTGGAAGTGGATGGCCCGAATGACCCCGGCCTTGGAAATTGTATAAAAGACCTCCTTGAGCGAATGGTCAATGCCGTTTTCCCGAAAGGCGTCAATATGATAGTCCTTGATCAATCCGCCGCGCTCGTCGGTTGCGTAAAAGGGACGAATCAGATACGCCCCCTTTAAATCGAGTTCGGCAAAGTTAAACTTCTCGACCATATAAATTCCCCCTCCGGCTTTATCCCTGAAAGGTTTGAATCCATTCATAAACCATGCGCGTTCCCTCAGAAAACGGAATCTCCGCCCTGTAGCCGCAGTCATTCTGAAGATCGTCCGTCGAAAAGGCGGAAAGAGGCATGCTTACCCCGGTGTAGGGAATGTCTCCGAAGACCATTTCCCGATCGGGACAGATTTCCCTTCCCATCTCCAGCAGGAACGCGCGAAGGGGCCGCGCGTTTCCGCTGCCAATGGTATATTCGCAGAAAGGCTTTCCCTTTTGCGCGATCAGATAAAAGGCCCTTGCCACGTCAGTTACATAGACAAAATCGTAGTTTTGCGTCGCCGCGGTGAATTGAAGCGGCTCGCCCTGAAAAATCTTGCGAAGCGTGGTGTTGATAAACCTTGGCGAATACTCCCCAATGCCGTACGCGTTTGTGATCATGGGCCATATAAGGTCAATGTGCGCCTCCGCGGCAACCGTCTGGCACAGGAAATGCGCCGTATGCTTTCCGATTCCGTAAACATAGCCCATGCCCGGTTTTGCACCGCGGGAATGCACCGCGGCCTCAATTTCTTTTTCCATAATGCTGCCCGCGCACACGAAACGTCCGCACCCCAATGAAGCGGCCGCTTTCAGACAGTCCACCGTCTGAAGCGCGTTTTCCATCTGAAGGCGGTAGTCGAAGCGCCGGGGACCGGCGGAACCGGTCCACGCGAAATGAACGAATGTATCATACACGCCCTTGGGAATGGCTTCGACCAGGGCGCCCGTTTCGGATACGTCGGCCTGCAGATAGGTGAGCAGCGGGTGCGCCTCCAATCGTTTGGGCACGTCCAGCCGACCGATCGCCAGCACCGTCACGCCGTTGTCAAGAAAATACTTTACCGTATGGCTGCCCACAAATCCATCCGCGCCGGTGACAATCGCTTTTTCCATCCTCATTTACCCCGCCAGGAACAAAATTCCATAATCTGCGCATCCATACAGGCGCCGATGTCGCCGCCCGCCAACCAACACTTGCTCCATTCAACAACCTTTTCAACCGATTCTTCCAAATCCCAGCGTGGGTTCCAGCCGAAGACGGCTTTCAATCGGGAAGAATCCAGCTTTAAAAAAGCGGCTTCATGCGGCCCGGCCTCGCACGGACTGCTCCAGCGAAGTCCATCTCCCCATTTTTCTACGAAGAGATCGACCAGCGCCCCGGTTTGCGCGCAACCGCTCTCATCAGGCCCTACGTTATATTCCCCCGCTAGTTTATGATTCTCATATTGCCCGGCCGCGATCATCAGGTACGCGCACAAAGGCTCCAAAACGTGCTGATACGGGCGAGTGGACGACGGGTTGCGCACAATAATATCCCGATGGTTCATGGCCGCGCGCACACAGTCCGGAATAATCCGGTCGGCGGCGAAGTCTCCGCCGCCGATGACATTGCCGGCGCGGGCGGTGGACACCGGAACACTTTCCTTGCCATCGCAGGGCGAAAAAAACGATCGCCTGTAACACTGTGTCACAAGCTCTGAACAGGATTTGGAATTGGAATACGGATCAAAGCCATTCAGCTCCTCGCTTTCCCGATAGCCCCATTCCCATTCGCGGTTCAGGTAAACCTTGTCGGTTGTGACGTTCAGAAAGGACCGCACGCAATCCGAGGTGCGGATGCATTCCAGGATGTTCACGGTTCCCATGACATTCGTCTCATAGGTGTATGCCGGTTCTTTATAGCCATCCCGCACAATGGGTTGCGCCGCCAGGTGAAATACGATTTCCGGCCTTGCCGCGTCAAAACCCGCCCTTAGACCGACGCGATCCCGTATGTCCCCGATGATGGAGTGCACCGTCCGATCAATGCCGGCGAGATCGAACAGGGATGGATCGGTGGGGGGGCGCAGGGAATAACCGGTTACGACCGCGCCCAGGCGCACCAGCAGCTTGCAAAGCCATGCGCCCTTGAAGCCCGTGTGTCCCGTGACAAAGACCCTTTTTCCGTGGTAGAAGTCATTAAACATCATGCTGTTCTCCCCGTCATGCGCCTAATCCCCCCAGACATTCCAGGGCGCGCTTCCGGATTCCCACAATTCTTCCAGCTTCTGCTTTTCCCGAAGCGTGTCCATGCATTGCCAGAAGCCATAGTGTTTATAGGCCATCAATTGGCCTTCCTTGGCGATGTTCGCGAGAGGTTCTTTTTCCAGCACCGTTTCATCCCCCGCAATATGATCAATAAACGCCGGATTGCATACCATGAAACCGATATTGATCATATTCCCGTCGCTCTGGATTTTCTCGCGGAACTCCTCGATCTGCCCGTCCTCGCGGATGTCCAGCATGCCGAACCGCTGTCCCGGACTATAGCAGCTGATTGTAACAAGTTTCTGATTCTGCCGATGGAAATGCAGGGTCGCCTGGATGTCAACATCCGAGACCCCGTCCCCGTATGTCAGAAAAAAGGGCTCATCCCCCAAAAATTTCCTTACTCTTTTTACGCGCCCGCCGGTCATGGTGGATAGACCGGTGTCAACCACCGTCACATTCCAAGGCTCGCAATGCTGATCGTGTACTTGAATTTGATTCTTGCCTTCCGAAAAGCGGAAAGTTACATCGCTGTTGTGCAGAAAGTAATTTGCGAACCATTCCTTGATGACTTCCTGCTTATATCCCGCGCAAATGATAAAATCGTTAAACCCAAAATGAGAATACAATTTCATAATGTGCCAAAGAATCGGCTTCCCGCCAATTTCGATCATTGGCTTTGGCCTCAAATGACTTTCCTCGGAAATCCGCGTGCCAAATCCGCCCGCCAATATAACGACTTTCATATTCCCGCCCCCATTCATGTGTCCCTAAATTCGGTTCCCGAAAACACGCGCGCCCGGTTGCGAGTCATTGATTTCGGGAAATGCCGCCCCATTGACCGCCGCATCGGAACCCCGCCCTGAAGATCGCCCGCCGGCGAGGGCGTTTTGGCGAGCGCGTCCTATTTGAGCAGCAGCAGGTACAATTTGGGGATGTCGGGGTCGTCGGGCAGGAGCTGGCTCATCTGGTCGAGAACGATCTTCGCGTTTTGCAGGTCGCCCTTGCGGACAAACTCTGAGACGGTGATTTTCAGCCGAGCGGCCAGCGCGCGAAACTCCTCGTTCGCCTGTGACTGAGACGCCTCTTTTTCCCGTTCGATTCGGGTTTCGAGGTCTCTCCTCATCATTTCGACAACGTCCACCAGATCGTTCTTGAGATGAAGCGCCTTCCGGAGCATCCGCGCCTGCGCGGCGAGGTCGCCCGCGCCGCCGAAGTCGGCGGCTTGCTTCAGATAGAATGCCGACCGGGCGGCGGGCGTCAGGTAATTGCAGCGCGCCTCGGTAAAGTTGTCCGGATTGCTCAGCGCGAGGTGGTACGCGTACAGATGGTCGATGTAACGAAGGAAGCTCTCGGATCCCGCCGCGGCGCTTTGAGACCCGCCCTCCTTGAGCGCCCTCCGCTCAATGGTGAGTTCAAGCGCCCGGACTTCCAGAGAATCCTCCGCAAAATACCCTTTGAGGGATTGAAGCACGTCGCGCGCCTGATCCAGGGGGGAGGTGTTGACGAGCACGCGCATGGCGTCGCTCCATTGGTCGATGCTGATTTTGCCCGCAAATTTTGTCAGATCAAGGCCGTTGCGGCAGGCCATCTTCACCAATTCCTGAACGAAGACCAGGTTCTCCAGATCGAGGGAATGGTCAAAAAGCGCGGCCAAAAGCTTTTGATCCCGCGCCTTTTCGGCGGCGCGCATTTTCAGAAGGAGGATGTATGGCTGATCAAGGGTCAAACCTGCGAGAAATTCGGCCAGCCGAACCTGATTTTCGTGCAGCATGGCCGGTTCGAGGCAGGGTTGAACGCTGGAAAGGAAGCACGAAACGGTGCTGTCCTTTTCAAGGTAGGGCTCGATGAGGGGATACAGCGCGCCGAACGATTCCGTACTCGCCGCAAACAGAACCATCATCAGCATGCATTGCTCAAGGATCATGTAGCCTTCGCCCGGATGCGCGGCAATCCGCCGGATATAATTCCAGCAGCGCGCCTCGTCCCCCTTGTCGATGGCGATTCTCAATCCGGTCTGCAGCACGGCAGAACGGCTGGGATCGAGGGCGCTCATGCCCAGCAGCAGCACCTGCTGCGCGGCAAGCCGGTCGGGGTTCTCGTCCAGAATGTCCAGCCACCGGAAATACGCGTCCACGTTCAGAAGCGTCTTCTCAGGATCGAAGAGCACTTGGGCGCAGTCGTTCAGCTTCTGGCAGATGCCGGCTTTGGCCAGCTCGGAGATGTCCGGCCGGTTGAGCAGGCGTTCGGATTGTTCCAGCGCGTCGTCCCATTTTTTGTCGCATAAGAGGGCGTTGATCCAAAGGTGCGAGAGCATGGAAACGTATCGTTCGGTGCCCGGGAAAGTGCCTTCTTCCACCGTTTCGCGGCACAGCCGCGCCACTTTGGCGTATTCGTGGCTGATGAAATATTCCTGCGCCAGATGCGCGGCGACGCGCGGGGAACCCGGCTGTTCCGCCAGCAGTTTCTCCAGGGACTGGGCATTTCGCATGCAGTGCCTTTGAAAGGCCTCCCGGCTGTCGTAGACGTATCCGTAGTGGTGCACGAACGCGTCGAGGGTTTTGACGCGCGGCGTAAAATCCACCAGATGCTCGTGAATCCTGTCCTCAAAATGAACCCGTCCGTTCAGGCGGACAATCCGGTCGGCAATGGTGTCCGCATACTTCCGGCCGCTGCGATCCGAATAATTGCGCACGCTGTACTGGCAGACGCCGTACCTCGGATCGTCCGTCTTGAGAAAATCGATGATGGCGGACACGTCCTCGAACCACTCGTCGTCGTCCAGAAACAAAAACCACGCGCCCTTTGCCAGCTTGAGGCCCGCGTTCCGGGCGGCGGAAAAATCGTCGCACCACACAAAGCGGACGATTTTGTCCGTGAATTCCCGGGCCACATCGAGCGATCCGTCGGAATTCTCAGGGCCTACCGTATCGATCACGATCAATTCGCTGGGAAACGCGTCGAGCAAGGGTTTGACCGAGTTCAGGCATTTGCGTATCGTATCAATGCGATTGGAGACCAGAAGCGATATGGTCAGCTTGACGCGGCTCTTTGCCATGGTCGCGCCATTTTGCGGAAACGCAATAATCCGGGGTTTTTTTTTGTCGCTGTGATGTGCGGGCTCCGCCCCTTTTTTGTTCATGGCAACCTCCCTGTGTCAAATCTGAAAATGCGGACCGCGCGGCAGCCGCCGGAAGCCGTTCCGCATGAACGGTAATTCACTCCAATGTCTATATCGGCACGGGCCGCGGTTTTTACAATCGCGGCGCAAATCCGATCCTGCATTTCCGTTTTGGCCCCCGGATGCGCATGGGTGCCGCCAATTAACCGGATCGCGGCTGTGATGGACAGGCATGCCGGGGAAGTAGAAAAGGAGGACGTGACGGCGTTGAAATCGTCCCCGGCGCGGACGATGGAGGGACCGGGTTTTGAAGCACCGTCCCGCGCTTTCCAAACGATAAGCTGCCTCACCGCATGATCGCATGCGGGCGCCGGATTTTCAAGTGACAGTTCGGCGCGCCGGAATGGACAAAAGCGATTCGCACCGGGGAACGCGCCGACGGATTAACTTGTTCTCGCCGTCCGCGCGCGTCCGTATGATGCTACGAGGTGATGCGCGTGCGGATCGATATGACCGTAGGGAGCCCGCTGAAGCGTATTTTGGCGTTCAGCGCGCCGCTCATGGCGGGGAGCGTCCTCATGCAGGCGACGAGCCTGCTGGACAGCCTGATGGTCGGACGGGTGGCCGGCGTAAAGGCGTTTGCGGCAATCGCCTCCGCCACGCCGGTGGCGTTTCTCGCCGCGGGCGCGCTCATGGGCTTTTGCGCGGGCTTTTTGATCCCCATCGCCCTTGCCGTGGGCGCGAACGACCGGGAAAAGGCGAACCAGTATGCGTGCGCGGCGCTTTTAACCACGGTCTTTCTGTCCGCCGTCATCGCCATTCCCGCCGCGGCGCTTTCCGGCAGGATGATCGCGCTCACGGGAACGCCCGCGGACATTGCGGAGGACGCGGCAAAATATCTCCGGGTCGTTCTGATGGGCCTTCCGATCCCCCTCGTGATGATGACCCTCGCGGGCATTTTGCGCGCGGAGGGCGACACCAAAACGCCGTTCCTGTTTCAGGCGCTGGGCATGGTTCTGCATCTTTTGCTGGACGTTCTGTTTCTGATTTTCCTGAAAATGGGCGTGGTCGGCGCGGCGCTCGCGTCCGTGTGCGCCCATGCGGTTGCCTCCGCCCTGTGCCTCAGGCTCGTGCTGCGCGGACACCCGGGCATCCTGCGCTGCCTTTGGCGCGTGCCGCCGCGGAGCGTGCTCAGGCGTCTTATGGCAATGGGCGTGCCGCTGGGGCTGACCAGCCTCATCAATTCCGCGGGCGCGGCGGTGTTTCAATACGCGATCAACACGCGCGGGAGCGACACCGTCGCGGCCGTCGCCATGGCCGAGCGCCTGTTTGCGCTGGGCGTCATGCCCGTGATGGTTCTGGGCGGCGCGGCGGAGGTGTTCAGCGGGCAGAACTACGGCGCAAACCGCGTCGGCCGCATCCGCACCGGCATGACGAAGCTGTTTCTGCTCGTGACCGGGGTGTTCTGGCCCATCGCCTCGCTCATGGCCGCTGGGAGCGGCCGATTTTTGCCGCTGCTGTTCGGCAATGCGGCCCTTGCGCTTACCCCGCTTGCCGGGCGGTACCTTGCGTGGTGCGCCCTCGCGCTGCCGCTCCTGGCCGCGGGTTCCATACTGAAAAACGTGCTGCAGGGGATCGGCAAGCCGGGCAAGGCGCTCATTGCCGCCGTGTACGATTTACTGGTTCGGCTGGCGTGCGCGCTTTGGGGCGTCAAAGCGTTCGGGTTCGCGGCAATCTGTGCGGTCAATCCCATGGGATGGACGCTGTCCGCGCTGGCTCTGGTGGTGCGCTGCCATGCGGAATACAGGCGCGCCATGCCGGATGAGGCGCCCGGCTGAAGCGCCCATTTGAAAAGGAACGCGCCCGGCTTTTTGCCGCGGCGCGTCCGTGTCGTCTTTTCGGGTCAGATTTGGGCTGTCACTTCAGGATGTCGAAGGGTTTTCCGGGAAGGCCCGGCATCTCGAGGCCCGCGAGGGCGGCGAGGGTGGGACACTCGTCGAGCATGTCGCCGGTTTCCACGCGCACGCCCGGCCGGATGTCCGGGCCGAAGGCGATGAACGGCGGTTTGAAGCCCTTGGACGGGTGGTGACCGTGGTTGGCGGCGTAGCTGCGGTATGCGGCGGAACAGCGGGGAATCACCACCGAACCCGTCAGCTCGTTCATGAACTGCGTGCCCCTGGCACCTTCCACGACGAAGGAGAAGCTGCCCGCGAGCCCTTCCTCGGAAAGCGCCTCGTCCGCGGTGTATACGCGCTCGATGTAGGCGGGGAAGCGCGCCTGAATGTTCAGAAGTGTTTCATGGACGCGCGTCCGCAGCGCCTCGTCCGCGCCCTCCACGAGATTGATGTGCGCGGAGAAACCCGCAGAGAAGCTGTACGCGCGGTAGGAGGCGGCCGTCCCGTTTGCGTCCGCGTCGATGAGCCCGGCCTCGCGCAGGAGCACGTTTATGTTGAACAGCGCGTCGATGTCGATCTGTCCGTGGTCGCCCAAAATCACGAAGTTCGTGTCCTCGAACGTCCCGGCGTCCTTGGTCGCCTGCACGAACCGCCCCGCAATGACGTCGAGCATCCTGAGGCAGACCGCCACCTCGCGGCTTGCGTCACCGTAGACGTGACGGAAGTGGTCGAGGTGCACCACGTGGCAGAAAAGCAGGTCCGGCGCATGGCTGCGCGCGATGTCGATGCCCGCCTCCACGGCGTATTCGACCAGATCCTCGTTGTTTTTCCAGTCGAAGTGCCGGTAGAACCGGTCGTAATAGAGTTCCATGGCCCGGGGGGACGCGGTGCGGGCAAACAGTGCCCGGGGGTCCTCGCCCCGGATGGGCCAGATTTCAGGCAGGTTGATGCCGCGCGCGTCTCCGGCGGTCACCGGCCACGAGACGGTGGCCGCCTCGCGTCCCGCTTCCCACGCGGCGTCGACGAGGGTCTTTGCCTTCACATATTTCTTTTCCCAGTACCAGTCGGAGCCCATGATGTTCCAGTCCGGGCACTCGGGCGCGAGGGACGAGCGCATGTTGTGGAAAATGCCGTGGACGGCGGGAGGCTGGCCGGTGATGATGGAGGTGTGGATGGGATAGGTGAGGGTTGGATAGACCTCGCGCACGGATTTGACGATGGCGGCGTCCTTGAACAGTTCGGCGCAGTAGGGGAGTCTTTCGAGAATATCCACGTCGTTTGACTGAAGCGCGTCGAACGAAAGCACGATGAGCTTGTTTTTCATGTTTCCTCCGATCAAATCGGGCAAGCCGGCGCGCGGCTTGCCCGACCTGACTTGTTGTTTGTTATTCGGTGAGCGCCTTGTCGATCTTGTCGGCGGCCGCCGCGACCTCGGTTTCGATGTCGCCGCTGTTGACCCAGATGGATTCAAGCATGGTCACGATGATCTGCTGCGCCTCGGCATAGCCGGGGTTCATGGGCCGGCCGTGGCCGCACTCGTTGAGCTGGTCGAGGGCGGTCTTGTACTGGGGGATGCTCTCAAACGCCGCCTGCATGTCGGGAAGCTCCATGGCGGACTTGCGGGTCACCACATAGCCGGTGTGCATGGAGGAGTAGACGCACTGCTCGGGCTGGGTCATCCACTTGATGAACTCCCAGGCGGCCTTCTTGTGCTCGTCGGAGATTTTGGACGCCATGACCAGGTTGCAGCCGCCGGTGGGCACGCCGTACTGGACGTTCGAGGGAATATAGCTGTTGTTGACGGTGAAGCCGTTCTCCTGGGCGACGGAGAGGTTGTAGGTGAGGTCGCCCGTGGAGCCGAACCACATGGCCGCGTTCTGGTTGATGACGTCCGCCGCGATCTTGTCGGAGTCCGTGCCCGCGACGATGCGGATGTCGCCTTCGTCCGCGAGATTCTTGAAGAACTTGATCATGTCGATGGCTTCGGGGGTGTTGATGTTCGTGGCGGTTTCGTCCGCGTTGAGGACGCTGGTGCCGGCCTCGTACATGAACGCCTCAAACGTCCAGATGTAGCAGGACATGCTCAGGCCGTAGATCCCGAGCTTTTCCTTGATGGTCTTGCAGTAGGTGGCGAGCTCCTCATACGTCTTGGGGCCGGCCGGGTCGAGGCCCGCCTTTTCGAGCAAAGTGGCGTTGACGTAGAGAACGGGGGTGGAGCGCAGGTAGGGGATGCCGTACCAGGAACCGTCCACCTGGCAGTTTTCCAGCAGACCCTCGAAGAAGTCGGTCATGTCTACGCCGTCCGCCTCAACGTAGGAAGACAGAGGCTCAATGACGCCGTTTTCCGCGAACGTCTTGATGGACGCGATCTCCATGACCGAGACGTCGGGCATGGTGTCCGCGATGTAGGCGGCCTGGAGCTTCTGGTGGGCATCGTCGTAGGTGCCCTGGTATTCGGCGGTGACGTGGATGCCCAGCTCCTTGCCGACGGTGTCGTTAAACTGGGCGGTAAGATTTTCGTTGTTCTCCTGAATTTTGTCCGTCCAGCAATACCAGTACGTAAGCTCGATGGGGCTGCCCGACTCCGCGAAAGCGGAGATGCCCGCGGACGTGAGAACGAGCGCCAGGGTGACCATCAGTGTGAGGAGTTTCTTGGCCATTGAAGTTGTCCCTCCGTTTTATGGTTTTCTATCTAAACGGGCATCGCCCCGTCTATTTGTCCCCCATGTAGGTAAATGCCTTGATGATCTGCTTTTGCGCCACGGCGAAGACCGCCAGAACCGGCGCGATGAGCAGCACGTTTCCGGCCATGAGCACGTGGTAGTTGATGCCGTTTTCGGTCTTGGCCAGGGAGGAAATGCCCACCGGCAGCGTGCGCACGGCGTCGTTGGTGGTGAATACCAGAGGCCAGAAGTAATCGTTCCAGCTCCCGATGAACGTGAGCATCGCAAGGGTCACCAGCGTCGGCTTGGCGATGGGCAGCATCACCCGGGTGAGGAGTTTGAACTCGCCGGCCTTGTCAAGGCGCGCCGCCTCAATGAGCTCCTGAGGCACCTGCTTGAACGTCTGCCGGAGCATGAAGATGCCGAACGCACTGGTGGCAAAGGGAAGGATGAGCGAGAGGTAGTTGTTGATGAGTCCCATTTTGCTCAGAAGCAGGAACACCGGCAGGAAGATGAGCTGGCCGGGGATCATCATCGTGGCGAGTGTGATGCCGAACAGCGCGCCGCTGCCCCGGAACCGGAAGCGCGCATAGGCGTAGGCGGCGGGGATGACCGTGACCGCCTGAAAGGCCAGCGTCACAAGCGCCACCACCACGCTGTTTTTCAGGTAATGCAGAAACGGGATGGCGTTGTAGGCCTTGGCGAAGTTCTGCCACTGGGGGTCCGTGATCCAGAAGAGCGGCGGCATCTTGAGCGTCTGCCCCAGCGTCTTGATGGACGTGAGCGCCATCCAGTAAAACGGAACGAAGAACAGCAGAAAGAGCAGCAGGTTGACCAGTGTCCTCGAGATTTTTGATGCGATGGGTTTCATGCGCGGCCCCCTTATCGATAGTGAACCCTGCGGCTCAGGCCCCAGAAGTAGAGAAGCGTCAGAACGCCGATGATGACCATGAGCACCACGCCCATCGCCGAGGCGTAGCCGATTTTGTAGAACTGGAAACCGTACTGGTAGATGTCATAAACCAGCGAGTTTGTGGAATTAACCGGCCCGCCCTGAGTCATCACCGCCACGGTCTCGAACACCTTGAACGCGCCGATCAT
This sequence comes from Bacillota bacterium, assembly GCA_023435435.1. GTDB lineage: Bacteria > Bacillota > Clostridia > Christensenellales > Aristaeellaceae > RUG11247. The sequence continues at coordinate 18,125 of JAEYRW010000044.1, forward strand.
GTTCATGAGCGTGAGGAAGAAAAGGGAGGGGGAGATCATCGGAAACGTGATCTTGAAAAACACCCCCGCCGGGCGGCCCTTGTCCAGGCTCGCCGCCTCGTAGAGACTCTTGGGCACCGCCTGCATGGCGGACAGGAGGATCATTGTGTTGTAGCCCAAAGACTTCCAGACCGATACGAGGATCAGCGAGTACATGGCGACCTTCGGGTCGTCCAGCCAGCCCACCTTGCCGATGCCGAAAAAGCTCAGCACATAGTTGAGAAGCCCAAAATCCGTGTCCATGAGCCACATCCACACGAACGAAATGGAGACCAGGGATACCACGTAGGGCGTAAACAGCACGCTCTGCATGACTTTGCTTACAAAACTGTTCTTTTTGAAGTGGAGCGCCACGAGGATGCCCAGCACCACGGAAAGTCCGACGGTGAAAAATGTATACTGGAACGTGTTGCCCATGACGTTCCAGAAGTCCGCGTCGTTCCAGAGATTGACGAAATTCTGAAGCCCGACATACTTCATGGGGCCGATCATGTTCCACTTGTAGAAGCTTAAATAGATCATGTAGCCGATGGGATAGAGAACGAACAGCGCGAGAATAAAAAGCGACGGCGCCACCAGAAAGTACGGAAATACCGCGCGCCCCATCCGGATGCCTGCGTGCGCCCGCGTCCGGGCGCCGGCCTGCGCGTCTGACCGGACGGCCGCTTCGAATGTGGTGTCCGTCTTCAGCATGCGATTTGTCCTCCCTCGGGAATGAGCCTCTCGTCCGCGTCGAAGAACAGAATGTCCTCCTGCCGCGCGAGCACCACGGCGTTTTTCAGATCGAGGGTGCGCGCGGTGAAGTTTTTCACGTTGACCACGCCGTATTTCGTTTCGACCTTGTAGAGCACTTGGTCGCCCAGCATTTCCCGGGTCAGGACGCGCCCGGGGATGGCGATGTGGCCCTCGGGAGCCTTGGCGGTTTCGCCCGCCAGGATGGCGCGTTCGGGCCGGAACCCGATCAAAACCGTACCCCCGGGAACGTTCATGCCGGAAGCGCGGGCCGCGTCCGCGGGAACCGCGTTCATGGGCGGCGCGCCGATGAAGCGCGCGGTGAACAGATTTTCCGGCGCCTGGTAGATTCTCTGCGGGTCCGCCTGCTGCATGATGGCCCCCCTGTCGAGGAGCACGATGTCCGTGCCCATGCTCATGGCCTCCACCTGATCGTGGGTGACGTACACAAACGTCGTCTTGATCTTCTGATAAAGCTCGATGAGGTCGGTGCGGATTTGGGTGCGCAGCTTGGCGTCGAGATTCGAGAGCGGTTCGTCCATGAGGAACACAGACGGCTTTTTCACCATCGCCCGGGCCAGGGCCACCCGTTGGCGCTGGCCGCCCGAAAGGTGGGCGGGCTTCCTGCCCAGGTATTCTGAAAGGCCCACCATCTCCGCGATTTCCTCGATGCGGGTTTCGCGCTCGGACTTGGGAACGCCCATATTCTTGAGCCCGAACTCAATATTCCCGCGCACGGTCATGGTAGGATAGAGCGCGTAATTCTGAAAGACCATGGCGATTTTCCGGTCGCCGGGCTCCACGCCCTTGACGGACTGCCCATCGATGAAAATTTCGCCACCCGTCTCCTTTTCGAGGCCCGCGATCATGCGAAGGATGGTCGACTTTCCACAGCCGGACGGCCCGAGCAGCACCGTGAAGCTGCCGTCCTTGATGGACAGGTCGAGATTTTCGATGACCGGGGCGTTTTTTTCGTACGCTTTCGACACGTTTTTGAGCTCGATTTTGTTCATGTGCGCATTCCTCGCTTCGGTCTTGTCTTTAAAAACAGAATACGCTTTCGCTGTCAGGGCTGGATTCGAAGGGTGTCTGGAAAAAGTAAAATGTGGCGGGGGGCGGGCCGTCTGACCGAATCAAAAAAATCCCGGCCGTCAAGCCGGGATATGGAGAATCGTAACGCGTCCAAAGCGCCGAGAGATTTTTTCGTCCCCCGGGGTTTGTTTGTCGCGGTACACCGCGACAAACAAAGCCGCTTCGCAGCCGCACCGGCAACCTTCGGCGCGCCTTGGCGCTGGAGCGAGTCGTAGCAGCGCTGCGATGCGCGGAAGGCGATGACACGGGAGGTTGGGTTTCCACAGGGAAACCAAGTCGCTGCGCGACCGGGGCATTCAAACCAAAGATTTGAATGTCCCGCCGACTGGAAAAAAGATCCGGCGCGACGACGCGTTATTCTTTGAAATTCGCATAAAAGCGAATGAAAAAGAACGATGCTTCAAGCCTTGCCGTCCCATTCCGCCAGAAATTCGTCCAGATACGCGCGCATGAAGCGATCCCGCGCTTCGGCGATTTCGCGGCCCGCGCGCGTGTTCATGTGCCCTTTCAGTTTGAACAGCTTTTCATAAAAATGGTTGACGGTGGTCGACGTGCTTGTGCGGTACTCCGCCTCCGTCATTTCTCCGCGAGGCGGAACGTCCGGATCGTGCAGCGACCGGGCGTGGCTCCCGCCGTAGGCAAAGGCGCGCGCAATGCCGATGGCGCCGATGGCGTCGAGCCGGTCGGCGTCCTGCACGACCATGCCCTCGATGGTCGCGGGCTTTGCGGTGCCGGTTCCTTTGAAGGAGACGGTGGAGATGGCCTCCAAAACGGCTCCGGCGCCGGGGTGTTCACCCAGGAACGCGCGCGCATGGGGCAGGCCCTCCGCGCAAAACAGCTTTGCGTCGTCCGCGTCGTGGAGAATTGCCGCGAGGGCAACGATGGTCGGATCGGCCCCCTCCGCCTTGGCGAGGCGCATCGCCATGTTATAGACTCGCAATGTGTGGTAATAGTCGTGACCGCCGACGTCGCCCGCAAACAGATCCTTCGCGTAACCGAGCGCTCCTGCAATGATGTCGTTCATTCGTTCGCTCCTTTATCGATCCCCGCCGGTCTGGAATTCCTTCCGGTGGACTTTCTTCCATTGTCGCGCACGATCTTCGTTTCGTCAAGTGTATGGGTGCCTGGACATGGACCGCCTTGTTTGTCAAAATTCCGAAATGGAGCAATTTCGGCGGTCGAATCTCCCTATGCCGCGCCATTCGATCTTTCAGATATTTGGGGGCTTTCAAGTCGACTTACGAACTTTCGCCTGGCGAGTGATAAGCGTTTTTAATAGGAGGTCCGTGCGTGTCGTGCCGGCGAGCACTGCGCGAGGCTGCGCGTTTCCGTCATTTCAATCGCCGCGCCCCTGTGGGGCGCGACCGAAAATGCGAGAGACGCCGTTGGACAGTTTGTGATTTCAATCCCCGCGCCCCTGTGGGGCGCGACAAACAAAGTGTAAGGGGGCGGCCCGTGAGCGATTTATTTCAATCCCCGCGCCCCTGTGGGG
>JAEYRW010000064.1 GCA_023435435.1 Bacillota bacterium
TCCCACAGGAACAATCGTAACCGCCCTTTTTCGTCAGCTCATCAAAGGACATGTGCGCAAAATCAAGCATTCCTACCTCTCAATCTCGGATCAGTCGGGGATGGCCTTCCGATCCGACGTACAAAACATATCTCTCAAGCCTGGTTTCTCAAGGAATCCGGCCCTCGCCGCCCTCCCAGGCTTACTTCCCGATGACCGCCTTGATCCTGCGCACGCCCGCGGAGGAGGACTCCTCCTTGAGGATTTTGAAGGACTTGAGCTCGCCGGTATTTCCGGCATGGGGGCCGCCGCAGATTTCCTTGGAGAAGGGACCCATGGTATAGACCTTGACGCGCTCGCCGTACTTGGACTCGAACAGGCCGATGGCGCCGCCGTCCTTGGCCTGGGCAACGGTCATTTCCTCGCAGACGATGGGCGCGGCGGCGGAAATATAGCCGTTGACGAGGGATTCCACTTCCGCGACCTCCTCGGGGGTCATCTTCCGGCCGAAGGAGAAGTCGAAGCGCAGCCGCTCGGCGGTGATGTTGGAGCCCTTCTGGGCAACCTCGTCGCCCAGCACGTGGCGCAGCGCCGCGTGGAGAAGGTGCGTCGCGGTGTGGAGACGGGTGGTTTCCTCGGAGTGATCCAGAAGCCCGCCCTTGAAGCGCTGCTCCGCGCCCGCCTGGGAGGTCGCCTGATGCTGCCGGAAGCGCTCGTCGAAGCCCGCGAGATCGACCTTGAGGCCCTTTTCCGCGGCCATTTCGGAGGTGATCTCGATGGGGAAGCCGTAGGTATCGTAGAGCTTGAACGCGCTGCGCCCGTCGATGGTGTCCAGGGCCGCAATGGCGGCGTCGAGCATCCCGGCGGTGGCGGCGCCGGTTTCGAGCGCCTCAATGATGGGCTGGTTTTCCGGCGTGGGCCGAAGCTTCTTCGCCGCGTCGGGGGTCATGTCGGCCTTGACGGCCTCCAGCGCCGCGCGGGTTTTTTCCATGTTGGAAATGACCTTTTCAAACTCGCCCTCGCCCTTTTTGAGGGTCTTCTGGAACCTGTCCTCCTCGAGGCGCAGCTGTTCGATGATGTGGTCGCCGTTGCGCCTCAGCTCGGGATACGCGGCGCCGTACTGGTCGACGATCACCGCCGCGATCTCGCAGGTGAAGCCCTCGGGCAGCCCCAGCTTGAGCCCGTGGCGCACCGCGCGGCGGATGAGCCTGCGCAGCACATAGCCCTGATCCACGTTGGAGGGTGTCACGCCCCGGTCGTCGCCGATGATGAAGGTCGAGGTGCGCATGTGGTCGGCCACCACGCGGAACGATTTCGTGAATTCGTCGTTCGCGGCGTACTTCTTGCCCGACAGCTCCTCGATTTTTTCGATGATGCGGGAAAAGACCGACGTGTCGTAAACGGATTTTACGCCCATGAGCACGCAGAACGTGCGCTCGAGGCCCATGCCCGTGTCCACATTTTTCTGGGAAAGGGGGACAAACGTCCCGTCCGTCTGCTTGTCGTACTGCATGAACACGTCGTTCCAGATTTCGAGGTACCGCCCGCAGCTGCAAGCCGGGGAGCAGTCCGGGCCGCAAGGCTCCCTGTCCGTGATCATGAACATCTCGGAATCCGGACCGCAGGGACCGGTGAGCCCGGCGGGACCCCACCAGTTGTTCTCCTTGGGCAGGTAGAAAATCTTGTCCGGCTTCACGCCCGCCTGCTTCCAGTAGCCCGCCGCTTCCTCGTCGCGCGGGGCGTTTTCGTCACCCGCGAACACCGAGAAGGCCAGCCTCTCGGGATCGAGGCCCAGGTATTCCTGCGAAGTGAGAAATTCCCACGACCAGGAAATGGCTTCCTTCTTGAAGTAATCGCCCAGGGACCAGTTGCCCAGCATCTCGAAAAACGTCAGGTGGCTCGGGTCGCCCACGTCGTCGATGTCGCCCGTGCGGATGCACTTCTGAACGTCCGTGAGCCTGACGCCCATGGGATGCTTCTGCCCCTGCAGATACGGAACCAGCGGGTGCATGCCCGCCGTGGTGAACAGAACCGTCGGGTCGTTTTCCGGGATCAGGGACGCGCTGGGGATCAGCGCATGGCCCTTCGACTGGAAAAAGTTCAGAAACAGCGACCTCAAGTCGTCCGCCGTCTTGATGTTCGGATTCACAATTCGCACCTCCAATAAAAATCGCGCCTCTTTCGTCTCTCAAGGACGAAAGGCGCGCTTCGCGGTACCACCCTGATTGGCCCCGTCAGGAGCCCTCTCACAGCCGTGTAACGCCGGCCGGTCCGCCGCGCCATTTCCTGCGCGGGGCACGGATTCCTCCGTGGGGGTGGCAGCCCGCCTTCGCGCCTCCGGCTTTCATCAAACGCCGTCTCTCTTTGCGCGCGCAACGCGGTCTCGCCCCGTTTGTCCCTCATTATAGCCCGCCCCGCGCGCCTTGTCAACGAAGATTGGGTTACGGGGCAGGCAGGGGGCGCCGCCCCCCGCATCCCCGCGCAAGGGCTGACGCCCTTGAGAATCCCTTTCTCCGTCGGATCGGTCGGGGCCCAGCCCCAGCCGACCCGATTTTATGATCCGGAAATACGCCAAAACAAGTTCAGCGGCTCGGGGTTTCGGCCCCCAAGCCGCCGACGGATAATGATTATTTTTTCCCACAATCAGTATGGGGTTCGCAAGGAACATTGTCCCTTGCGCGGGGGTCCCGGGGGGCAGAGCCCCCGGACGTTCCCCTCCCACCGCCTCTTAGCGGAAGTTGTCCAGATAGTAGGTGACGTTGAGTTCTTCCATCCACGCCGCCAACTGGGCGTCGTAGGCGTCGGACTGCTTGGTTTCGAGGAGGGTCGCGCTGACCTGATCCTTGACGGTTTCAAAGTCCACCGCGCCGGGGGTGACATCGCCGAGGTAGCAGACGATGTAGATGCCGTTGGTTCCGCGCGCGGGCTCGGAGATTTCACCGACGTTGGCAATGGACATGGCCGCCTGGGTGAACGCGGAATCCCAATATTCGGAATTCGCGGAGACGACGTAGCCGGACGTCATGGTGGGATCGGAGGTCATGCCGGGATCTCCGCCGTAGATGGAGATAAGCTCGTCGATGCCGGTTCCGGCGTTGAAGAGATCAACGACTTCCTGGGCGGTGGGCATGAGCTCCTCGTAGAGCGCGTCGAGTTCGGCGTTGGCGGCGTCGATGTCCGCGTTGATGAGCTCGGCACTGCGGGGCTCCTCGGTGGCCTCGGCGGTGGCGTCAGCCTCGGCGGTGGCATCGGGCGCGGGCGTGGCGTCCAGGGCGGTGAGCTCGGCCTCAAGGGAGGAGAGGCGGGAGGTGATGTCGGAATAGCGGCTGGCCTGATCGTCGGAGAAGACGAGGAGCACCTGCTTCACGGTCCGGTAGCCTTCGGGATTCCAGTAGATGTCCGTGCCGGAAGTGGCGGCGGATTCATAGGCATAGGGCGAAGTCTCGTAATTGGCCTGATCCTCGGCCACGAGGGAGTCGTACTCGGCGGAGATTTCGTCGTCTGTGACAGTCACCGGATCCGCGACGTAGGCGTAGAGCTGTTCCTTGGCGTAGCTCTCCAGCTGATCCTGATAGAGGGTGTCGAGGGTCAGGCCGTAGCCCTCGAGATAGGTGCTGGTATCGGCGATGATGTCTTCCTCGCTCTTGCCGTCGGCCTCAAAATTCGCGCGGTAGTAATCGATATACTCGTTGAAATCGTCGGTCGCGGCCTGGTGAAGTTCCGCGTCCTCGGTCTCGTCGGGGGTGGCGATGCCCAGCTCGTCGGCCTTGAATTTCACAACCGCGTCCTGGGCAAGGGAGGTCATGATGTCCTGCTTGACCTGATCCTCATAACCGTCCAGAGAATAGCCGTAGGACTCGTACATGTACTCGACGTAATCGTACCGCTCCATGGCCTCGTCCACGGTCACGTAGCCTCCGTCAAAGCTCACCACGTAATTCTGGGCGTCGAGCTGCTGTTGCAGATCCGCAACCTGCGCCTCGAGCTCGGCGATCTTCGCCTCGTATTCGGCGATCTTCGCCGCGTTGTCGTCTTCTGTCGTGGCGAACGCCCCGGTGGAAACCAGCGCGAGCGCGAGCACCAATAGCAGCGATGCGACCCTCTTATAATTCATCAATTCGTCCTCCTGTTTTGTCCGCATGTGCGGTTCATCTGCGATTATAACATATGAAACGGACGCATACAAGGCGCGCCACGGCATATGCAAAACATGTTAAAAAAACGTTCACAGATCCACCGGCTTGACGGAAACCCATCGCACGGGTATGATGATAGGGATTAACATGCGGAGGGATGGATTCATTGAAACTGGTTCTTGGCTGCATGCGCCGCGCCGATGAGGATTTCGGCATGATCGTGGAGGGCGACCACGTGGCGGTAGGCGTCTCCGGGGGAAAGGACAGTCTGGTTCTGCTGTACGGCCTCGCGCTCTACCGCCATTTCTGCAAACGCAGCTTCAAGCTGTCCGCCGTCACGCTGGGCATGGGCCTGGAAAAGGTGGACTTTTCGCCCGTCCGGGAACTGTGCGATTCGCTTGCGGTTCCCTATTTTGTGAAGGAAACCGACATCGGCGACGTGATCTTCAACCAGCGCAAGGAAAAAAACCCCTGCGCGCTGTGCGCGAAGATGCGAAGGGGTGCGCTCACGGACTATTGCCTGGACATCGGCGCCAACAAGCTCGCCCTGGGCCACCACCGGGACGACGCCATCGAAACGCTCATGCTCTCGCTTCTCTACGAAGGGCGGCTGCATACGTTTCACCCGGTGACTTTCCTTTCGCGGCAGAAAATCACCCAGATCCGGCCCATGGTCTATCTGCCCGAAAAGGATATCATCCACGCGGCGAAAAAGTTCAATCTGCCCGTCACAAAATCCCCCTGCCCCGCCAACGGAGACACCAAGCGCGCGGAGGTAAAAAAGCTCGTGGACGATTTGTGCAAGCGCTATCCCCGGGCGCGGGAATATATGCTGGGCGCCCTGCGCAACGCGGACCAATACGGACTCTGGGAAAAACCCATCGAGATTACGGGGAAGCCCGCGCGGCTCAGCCGGAAGGATGGATAGGCCCTATACCCTGGCGGACGTTTCGCAGATGACGCGCATCACGGAGCGCACCCTGCGCAAGTACGTCGCCTCCGGTGCGCTCGCGGGCGAAAAGACCGACGGCAAATGGCGTTTCACGCAGGAGGAGGTCGGCCGCTTTCTCAACCGCAGGGAGATCAGAAAACTCGCCGCCCAACACCGCCGCGCGCTGGCGGACGATTTTCTGAACAGCCCCGTCAAATCCGCGCCGGGCATGCTGTGTGTATTGGATATGCCGGGCGCGCCGGAAACATTCCTCGAAAAACTGCTCGCCGCCTGCGGGGACGTCGAGATGACGTATTCCTGGGACGCCGGGACGGACATGACCCGGGTCACGCTGGTGGGCCTGCCCGCGGCGGTGCGCAGGGTCCTCGGCGCGCTGTGAAAATGGCCCCCGATTTCACGTTGAATCTGCCCCCCGGCCGATGGTATCATCGGATCAGGGGGTGATTTTTTTATGAAAGAACTGTACAAACAGATTTCCGGCAGGCTGAACCGTGTGGACTTTGGGGCGCTCTGGCCGGGCTTCGCGCGGGGGCCGTTCGCGCTCTACGACGACGAGACCGTGTGCGCGGGCGAACGGACATTTCCCCGGGACGACCGGTTTCTGGGAAATACAACCATCGAACTGGATGGCGCGTGGACGGCCGTCTGGCACATCGAGCGCGGCGAGGACCCGGACATCCTCGCGGCGGGGATCGTTCATGAAATGTTCCACAGCTTCCAGAGAACGCAAGGCGAGGCGCGCTTCCCGGACGATCTGGAGCTTTTCCGGCTGGGCGTCGACGAGGCCGAGCTCGGGCTGCGGGCGCTGGAGTGTGGAATTCTCGCCGAAGAGACGCCCTCCCTTTCCCGGTTGGCGGACGCCCGGGCGCGCAGGCAGGCGGCAAACCCCGCGCTGACGCGGCAGGCGGAGCTGGCGGAGACCGCGGAGGGCATGGCGGAATTTATGGGCATGACGGCGCTTGCCGCCATCGCCCCGGGGAAGGCCGAACAAACGCGCGCGGCGTACCGGGCGCGTCTGGCGGACGTAGCACGTCTGGCGGACGCAGCACGTCTGGCGGACGTAGCACGTCTGGCGGACACAGCACGTCTGGCCGACGCGGCGCTTGTGACGGATACCCGGCGGATCGCGTATTTCTCGGGCGCGCTTCTGCTCGCCGCCGCGCGGGAAGCGGGGCGCGGCGTTTTTCATGAGGTGGGGCGCGAAGCGCGCACGCTGGGGGAAGTCATATTGTCCCAAATCAAACCGAAGGACGCGGGCAACCCGCCGGACGCCGCCCCCGTGGCACGGGCGGAGGCGCGGCGCGCGGCGGAAAAATGCCGGGCGCTGGAGGAAGGCGCGGCGCGGACAGAGCGGCATGCCTTCATCACCGGCTACGACCCCATGAACATGACGCGTGCGGGCGATTTCGTCGCGTGCGACCGCTTTGTGATGCTGGACGGCGAACTGCTGGGAGGGCCCGTGCTTCTCGAAATGGCGGCGGGCTCGAAAAACGAAGTGATTGCGGTTTACAGGCACCGGAATGTGGTATCATAGACCAAAGGGGGGGGATGACATGGCAGACGTGGACGCGTATCTTTCAGGCCTTGCGGGCGAGGCGCGGGACTGGACGGCGCACTTCGTCGACTACATGCGAAGGAGGCACCCGGAATGCGGTGAGCTTCTGTACTTCGGCATGCCGACCTACCGGCCCGTACCGGGAGACAGGCACATGTACATCGCGTTTTCGGTGGCGACCGGGCATCTTTCCATGCACACGCTGGACTTCGACTACATCATCGAGCTGCGGGGACGGCTCAGAAAGCCCGGCAGGGGAAAGGGCTGCGTAAACGTGCCCTACGCCAACGCGGACGAGCGCGCGGTTCTGGAAGGGGCCATCGACGAGCTCGTGACGCGCATGCGCGGATAGCGGCAGGCAGAGAGAAACGGCGTCCCTTGGGGCGTCGTTTCCTTTTGGTTTACGATGTCTGCGCGTCGTCATGACCCTCGATGAATGTGCCGGAAACGGCGGCCAGATGCTCGGATGTATGAATGTCCCGCGCGATGAGGGCTTCCCACAGTCTTTCGAGATTGTTGTCCGGCTTGGTTTTCGAGCACGCGGTCAGGGTTATAACAAAAATAAGGATGACGAGCAGCTTGACGATTCCGGATTTGCGCATTTTGATTCCTCCCCCCCGCATACCGCAAACGAAGGTTCGCGGCGAAACGCGACCTCTATCCACATTCTATTCCGCGCTTTGTTTCGGGGTTCTGCCGATAAAAAAGCCCGTCCTATTGGACGGACTTGAGGCGGTTAACCTTGACGTACCCGGTGGTTCCGGAGAGGGTGTAGATCTTCGCCCAGGTGCTGTTGGATGCGCGCACAATGACGAACTGCTTTTGGGAAAACGTCATCGTTTTTTTGATCCCGGAGCCCGACTTTTTGTAGACGGGGGTCTTGGCCGAAACGATGTAGACGCTCGAAAGGGAAACCGCGCCATAGTACTTGAGGTAACCCTTGTACACCCAACCGGACGGCCCGTACTCGCTGCGCACCTTGTACCACGCGCCGGACTTACCGAGATAGAACACCTTGGTGCCCTTCTTCAGCGTGACTTCGACGTTATCCGATGTCGAACTCGGCTCCGTTCGCATGCGGGCACCGTCGTTTTCCACATTGAGTATGTATACCGTTTTGGTTTGCGCGCGCGCGGACTCGGGCGCCGCGATGGTTATGAGAAAGAGGGCGCACAGAAGCGCCGTGGCGATTCGTTTCATTCGGCGGTCCTCCGTCGCTTGTTGTATCATCTATTTTATCATAGCCCACGGGGAAAGTAAAGGATGCGGCCCGCGAAATTTGTCGCGGTCGCTGCAAATAAATAGTTACATTATTAAGGTGACTATTTTCGATAATATGTAACGAGCGAACCATCACGGTTCGCTCGTCCTACGTCATTCGTGTTCCCTGTCCTCTTTCGGAACGCGCTCGCGGAACAGAAGGGAGATGCACCACAGCCCCGCGATCCCCACGATGGTGTACACCACGCGGCTGATCACGGCGGTCTGTCCGCCGCAGATGTATGCGACTAGGTCGAACTGGAACAGGCCCACGAGCAGCCAGTTGATCGCTCCGATGATGGTTATCACGAGCGACGTGCGGTCAAGCATCCAAATCACTCCTTATTTGCCGGTTTTCCCGGCTGGATGTGAATAGCCTTGCCATCTCTTCCAGAATTTATGCGCAATTTCTTTCCCCGGCAGGTTATGATTGGGGAAGATGCCGGCATATGTAATGTCTGCAACGCCGTACGGTCACATCTTATGAATCTAAAGTACAAATATATGCCGTATTATGACGCTTGTGTAACCTGAAAGGGGTGCTTGCATGGTTGACATCTCTTCCTCCGGCGCGCTCGGGCGGCGCATCGGGGAACTCTTTCGCCTAAGCGGCGCGCCGCGCGTGCGGGAAGCGCTGGGCGGCTTCGCCCTCATGGCGGTCTTTTCCCGGGCGCGGCTCGGGCCGGGGATCGCGCCCTTCGCGGCGGCCTATTTTTCCGCGGAGCTGATGCGGGGGACGAGCCTTCCCGCCCTTCTGATTGGCTGCGCCCTAGGCTCCTTCCTTCTGGGCTTTGAGCCGGCGTCCCTCTTTCCGCCCGCCGCGTGCGCCGTGGCGCTGACGCTGTGGCTTTTGTGGGACTTCCTCGCCCGCCGGATCGAACGGCTGCGCCGGGAGGAAACCGCCGTGCCCGTGGTTCTGGCCGGACTCTCGGTGCTCCTGCCCGCACTGGCGGCGGCGGGGGACGAGCCCGCGGGCTGGCTCGTGGCGCTCCTCAGCGCGGTGGGCGCGGCGCTTCTCGCCGCCGCGTTTTCCGCCGGGGAACGGGCGCAGGTACTTGGCGGAAAGGTCGCGCTGGCGGCGCTTTCCTGCGCGGGGGTTTTGTGCGCCGGCGGACTTCGGCTCGACCCGGTGCCCTTCGCGGCGTTCTTTGCCGTGGTTGCGGGGGCGGCGGGCCGGGGCGCGCTGTTCGGTACGGCCTTGGGGGCGGCGTGCGCCATCGCCGGATCGGGGCCGGGGGGATTTGCGCTCGCGTGCGCTGTGGGGGGCGCGGCGGACGCGGCGAACCATTTGAAAAAGCGTGGCGCACTCTGGCGCTCCCTCGGAGCGATCCTCGCCTGGGTACTGATGCGCGTCTGGCTGGGCGCGGTCGCCTCCTGGTGGGTACTCGCCGCGTGCGCGGCGCAGGCGGCCGTCCCCGAACGCTTCTTTGAAAGAATCGCGGAGACCTACCAGCCCAAGGCCCGGCGCGACGACCGAATCACACTGGCGCTTCGGCGCAGGAGCGAGGCCGGGCTGCGCGCCATGTCGGACGCGTTCCTCGCCATGTCGGAAGCCTGCGGCGGCGGCGACCCGGCCTTCGGCGAGCAGCTCCTCCTTTCCCGGATGCGCGCCGCCCTGTGCGGCGGCTGCCCGGATTACGCCGCCTGCTGGCCCGGCGCCAACAGCCGCGCGGTGAAACTCTTCTGCCAGCTCATGACCGCCGCCATCGAGTGCGGCGGCTCCCCCTTCGACGGCGCGGAAATTCCGCCCGACATTCTCCGCCTCTGCCGGCGCGGCATGACCGTGCCCGCCCGGCTCGGGGGCCTGCTCAACGAATTCGCGGTTCAGCGCCACAAAAGAATCCGCCTGATGGAGGCGCACAGGCTCATCGGCGCGCAGTTCCGGCAGGCGGCGGAGCTTCTCAACTTCCTCGCCGCCGATCAGACCCGGCCCGTCTCCGCCCGGGACGGCGCGGCCGCGCGGGCCCGGGATGCCTTGGCCGCCGCCGGATTCCCCGTGCGCGACGTGACCGCGCTCAAGGCCGGACGGCTCGAGCTCACCGCCGAGCTGCGCAGGCCCTGGGCCCCCGACGAACTGTCCCGCGCGGCGCGCGAGCTCTCCCGGGCCCTGAATCGCCCTTTCGGACCGGACTCGTCCGTGGATGCGGTCGCCATCTTTGTCCCCCGATCCGCCCTGGACGCCCAGACGGGCGTAAGCACACTCCCCGCCGAGCCCGACCTGCCCAGCGGCGACAGCCACCTCATCCGGCGGCTTTCCGCCGACAGGCTGCTCGTGGCGCTCTCGGACGGCATGGGGAGCGGCGAAGCCGCCGCGGAGGAGAGCGACAAGGTGCTCCGGCTCATTCACGCCCTGGTCGCCGCCGAGGTGCCCCGTGAACTTGCGGTGGCCACCGTCAACGGCGTCATGCTCGCGCGCGGCGGGGACGAGCTCTTTGCCACCGTCGACATGCTCCTGATCGACCTCGCCGCCGCGCGCGCCGACTTCACCAAGCTCTCCGCCTGCCGCTCCTACGTCGTCCGCGCCGGCGAACTCATCGCCGTCGAGGGCGGCCGCCTTCCCCTCGGCATCCTCGACGACGTCCAACCCGGACTCACCACCGTCAACCTGCACGTCGGCGACGTCATCGTCATGATGACCGACGGCGTCGCCGAAACGCTCCCAGAGGAGGTGATGGAAGACCTCGTTCTCAACGCCGCCTTCGCCCAACCCAACGCCCTCTCCGAAACCATCATCAACGCCGCCGCCGCCCGCGCCCCGCGCAGACGCGACGACATGACAGCCGTGTGTGTACGGATCGAGAGGGCATAGAAGCGGAGAGAAGACGGGGATCCGGGGGCGGCGCCCCCGGACC
>JAEYRW010000075.1 GCA_023435435.1 Bacillota bacterium
TTCTTACTTCCCAGCCAGCTTCTTGTAGGAATCGAGTCTCTCGGCGGCTTCCGCTTCGGCCTTCTTGAAGAGGGTTTCGGCGGCGTCGGGGAACTGCCTGACGAGGGTTGCATAGCGGTTTTCGCCCTTGATGAAGTCCTCGTAGCTCGCGGTCGGATCCTTGGAATCGACGGTGAGCTTCGCGCCTTCGGCGGCGGGGTTGAAGCGGTAGAGCTGCCAGTAACCGGAAGCAACCGCCTTCTTGGCCTCAGCCTGGGAGAAGCCCATGTTGATGCCGTGGTTGATGCAGGGGGAGTACGCGATGATGATGGACGGGCCCGGATAGGCCTCCGCCTCGGTGACGGCCTTCATGAGCTGGTTGGGATCAGCGCCCATGGCGACCTGCGCGACGTAGACATAGCCGTAGGACATGGCCATCATGCCAAGGTCCTTTTTCTTGGTGCGCTTGCCGGCGGCGGCGAACTTCGCGACCGCGCCGGTGGGCGACGCCTTGGAGGCCTGTCCGCCGGTGTTGGAGTACACTTCGGTATCGAGGACGAGCACGTTGACGTCCTGGCCCATGGCGAGTACGTGATCGAGTCCGCCGTAGCCGATGTCGTAGGCCCAGCCGTCGCCGCCGATGATCCAGACCGACTTCTTGGTCAGAAGATCCGCGCTGTCGATGACTTCCTGCGCGAGGGTGCACGCATCGCAGGTGCAGACCTTGCCGTTCGCAAGCCATTCCTTCTCCCACTCGGTGCCGGTAAGATCGACGTCCACGCCGTCCTTGCACGCGCTGAGGAGCTTGGCGCCCGCGGCCTTGGAGCCCTCGGCGTCGTCCATCTTCTCGAGCCACTCGGCACCCGCGGTCTTCACGGCATCCTCCGCGTAGTCCACGGCGATGAGCTTTTTCACGGTCTCGGCGAGCTTTTCGCGGCGCTGGGTGTAGGCGAGGTTCATGCCGAAGCCGAACTCCGCGTTGTCCTCAAACAGGCTGTTTGCCCACGCCGGGCCGCAGCCTTCGTCATTGACGGTGTAGGGGCAGGTGGGCGCGGAGCCGCCGTAGATGGAGGAGCAGCCCGTCGCGTTTGCGATGACCATCCGGTCGCCGTAGAGCTGGGTAACGAGCTTGACGTAGGGCGTCTCGCCGCAGCCCGCGCACGCGCCGGAGAACTCAAAGAGCGGCTTTTTGAACTGGGATTCCTTCACGGTCTTGACGTTGAGCTCGCCCTTGTACTCGGGCAGCTTCGCCGCAAACTCCCAGTTGGCTTCCTCGGACTTCTGGCTGGCAAGGGGCTTCATGACCAGCGCGCCGCCGTCCTTGGCCGGGCAGACCTGCGCGCAGTTGCCGCAGCCGGTGCAGTCGAGGACCGAAACCTGAATGCGGTAGTTGAGTCCCTTGAACTTCGGGCCGATGGCGGGTTTGGTCGCGAACGTCTCGGGCGCGGCGGCCTTCTCTTCGTCGGTCAGGAGGAAGGGGCGAATGACTGCGTGGGGGCAGACCATGACGCAGTTGTTGCACTGGATGCACTTGTCAATCTGCCACTCGGGCACGTTGACGGCGATGGCGCGCTTCTCGTACTGGGTCGTTCCGGTGGGCACGCGGCCCGCGGGATCGAATTTGGAGACGGCCAGCTTGTCGCCTTCCTGCGCGAGGATGGGCTCGATGACGGAGTAGAAGTGCTCGGTGGCCTCGACCTTGACGGGGGTCGCGCCGGTGGTGGCGTTCTCCCACGCGGCGGGCACCGCGACTTCCTTGAGGCCGGAGATGGCGATGTCGATGGCGTCCCAGTTCTGCTTGACGATCTTGTCGCCCTTCTTGCCGTAGGCCTTCTTAGCGTACATCTTCATGTACTCGTCGGCCTTGTCGTAGGGGATGACGCTCGCGAGCTTGAAGAACGCCGCCTGCATGATGGTGTTGATGCGGCCGCCCATGCCCACTTCCTGCGCGAGCGCGATGGCGTCGATGGTGTAGAGCTTGGCCTTTTTCTCGGCCAGGGCGCGCTTCATGGACGCGGGCAGCTCGGCCTCAAGCGCCTCGGCGGTCCAGGGGCAGTTGAGCAGGAACACGCCGCCGTCCTTGAGGGCGGAGGTCATGTCATACTTGGTGACGTAGCTGGGGTTGTGGCAGGCCACAAAGTCCGCCGAGTCGATGAGGTAGGTGGACTGAATGGGCTTGTCGCCGAAGCGCAGGTGCGAAACGGTGATGCCGCCGGACTTCTTCGAATCGTAGGAGAAGTACGCCTGCACATATTTGTCGGTGTGATCGCCGATGATCTTGATGGAGTTTTTATTGGCGCCCACGGTGCCGTCGGAGCCCAGGCCGTAGAACATGCAGGCCACGGTGCCCTCGGGCGCGACGTCGATCTTCTTGCCCAGCTTCAGGGAAAGACCGGTCACGTCGTCGGTGATGCCGACGGAGAAGTGGTTCTTCATCTCGCCCGCCAGGTTGTCAAAGACGGCCTTGACCATGGTGGGGTTGAACTCCTTGGAGCCCAGGCCGTAGCGGCCGCCGACGATCTTGATGTCGGTCCTGCCCGCCTCGAGAAGCGCGGAGGCCACGTCGAGGTAGAGGGGCTCGCCCAGGGAGCCGGACTCCTTGGTGCGGTCGAGGATGGAAATCTTTTTGCACGTCGCGGGAATGGCGGCGAGGAAGTGCTTCATGGAGAAGGGGCGGTAGAGGTGCACTTTGATGAGGCCGACCTTTTCGCCCTTCTTGTTGAGGTAGGCGACGGTTTCTTCGATGGCGTCGCAGCCGGAACCCATGGCCAGAATGACGCGCTCGGCGTCCGCGGCGCCCACGTAATCGAAGAGCTTGTATTTACGGCCGGTAATGGTCGCGACTTCGCCCATGACGGTTTCGACGATCTCGGGGGTGGCGTCATAGTACTTGTTGGCGGCTTCGCGGCCCTGGAAGTAGATGTCGGGGTTCTGCGCGGTGCCCTGCTGATGCGGGTGTGCGGGGTTGAGCGCGGCCTTGCGGAAGGCCTCGATGGCGTCGAAATCGACGAACTTCTTGAGGTCCTCGTAGCACTCCTTGGGATCGATGGCGTCAATCTTCTGAATTTCGTGGGAGGTGCGGAAGCCGTCGAAGAAGTGCAGGAACGGAACTTTCGCCTTGAGGGCCGCCAGATGGGCGACCAGCGCCATGTCGTGGGCTTCCTGAACGGAGTTGGAGGCGAGCATCGCAAAACCCGTCTGACGGCAGGCCATGACGTCGGAGTGATCACCGAAGATGGACAGCGCGTGATACGCCAGGGAGCGTGCGGAGACGTGGAACACGCCCGGCAGAAGCTCGCCCGAGATCTTGTACATGTTCGGGATCATGAGGAGCAGGCCCTGGGACGCCGTGAAGGTCGTCGTCAGAGCGCCCGCGGCGAGGGAGCCGTGCACGGCGCCGGCCGCGCCAGCCTCGGACTGCATCTCCGCGATCTTGACCTCCTGGCCAAACAGGTTTTTCCTGCCGTTTGCCGCCCATTCATCGGCGACCTCGGCCATGGGGGAGGAAGGGGTGATCGGGTAGATGGCCGCCACGTCGCTAAACGCATACGCGACATGGCTGACGGCGGTATTGCCGTCACACGTAAGCTTGATGCTCAAGTAAAGGACCTCCTTGATATAAAAATTCTAAGGAATGCATGAAACATCGTTTCTAATTATAAGCCCGGCTGTATGCAAAGTCAAGCAAACTGCGTTAAAGCTCAACAAACATCCCCCTTTTGCACAGTTGCCGGATTCGCGCGCCTGTGCTATAATCCGCGCATGTGTAAGGTTTCATGCGTCCGCGTCTATTTGGTTTTTGTAAACGGCGGCTTCCGGTACGAGGAAGCAGCGCTTTCCGCCGTCCGCAGGGAAAGGATCGCCCAAATCAAAAGCCCCGAAGCCAAAATCCTCTCCGCCGCCGCTGAGCGGGCGCTCTCCTTCGCGCTTTTGCAAAATGTATCCGGATATGTTCCGCCGCCCGCGCTTTCCTACGACGCGCAGGGCCGTCCCCGCGTACCCGGCGCCTTTGTAAGTCTCGCCCACACCCGCGGCCTTGCCGCCTGCGCCATCTCGGACGCGCCTGTGGGACTCGACGCGGAATGGGAACGTTCCATGAACAAAGGGATTGCCCGGCGTATTCTTTCACCGGACGAGATGACGGAATGTGCCGCATGCGAAGACCAAAATGAATTTCTTCTTTCAAAATGGGTGGCGAAGGAAGCCTATCTGAAGCTGACGGGAGAGGGCATCGCGGGCGGAATGCACCGATACGCCGTGAAAGGCGGCCTGGTGCGCGACGCGGCGGGGCAAATTTGTGCGCACATCGCCTTCCCGCCCGTGCCCGGCCACCGGGTCGCGGTCTGTCAGCATCGCCCCGTCGCGTGCGAGACCATCGTCGTCCCCTGAATTTGTGATTCGCATGACGGCGTCTTTATCCGCCCCGTATATTCGCTCTGTACAATGCAAGGAGGAAAAGATAAAGGAGCGAATCGACGATGGGACGAAAATTGATCGGACTGGTCCTCGCGCTCGTCCTCGTGCTGGCGATGCCTCTCGCGGCCGCGCATGCCGAGGAAGCCAAAATGCCCAAGTATGTGTTTCTGTTCATCGGGGACGGCATGGGTCCGTCTCAGCGGCAGCTTGCCGAGTATGGCCTGAAGGCGATGACGGGCGACCCTGACGCGGTGCTCGCGATGGATACCCTTCCCTACGGCGGCAGCATGATGACCACGCCCGCGGACGGCGCGATGATCACCGACAGCGCGGCGGCGGGCAGCGCCATGGCCACCGGCGTCAAGCACCTCAACGGCACGCTGGCGGTGGATGCGGACGGCAATCCCCTCGAGACCGTCGCGGAGTGCGCGAAAAAGTCCGGCATGGCGCTGGGCATCGTTTCAAACGGCAAGGTCGCGGGCGCGACGCCCGCAAGCTTCACCGCCCACGTGCTCGACCGCGACGCGCAGAACGAAATCGCGGATCAGCAGCTTGCGCTGGGCATCGACTTTTTCGGCTGCTCCGGCTATCGCAACCTGATTCCCATGAGCGATCCCTCCGGGGACTCCCGCCGCACCGACGAGCGCGATCTGGTGAGCGAGTATCAGGCGGCCGGCTACGATACCTTCATCGGCGCGGACTCCATCGACGCGTTCCGCGCGTATCAGGCAGGCGCGGGCGCCAAGGTTCTGTGTGCCTTTACCTCCGGCAGTTACCCTTACCTGATGGATCAGGCTTACGAGGGAGAGGATCTTCCGACCCTCGCGGAGGTGACCCAGAAGGGCATTGAGCTGCTCTCCCAGAACGAGGACGGCTTCTTCTTCCTCATCGAGAACGACGTTCTGGACGACTGCGGACACTACAACGACGCGGCGGGTACCATTTATGAGACCATCGCCCTGGACGACGCGGTGAAGGTCGCGCTCGCGTTCTACGAGGCACATCCCGACGAGACGCTCATCATTGTCACCGCCGACCACGAAACGGGCGGCCTGGGCATCGGCACCGCGTACGATTACAGCCTGAACATCGACAAGATTCTCTCGCACAAGGCGTCCATTGAGGGCAACATCGAATACGAGCAGGGCGATCCCGACGGCTACTACGCGCTCGTCGCGGATCTCTACGGCTTTACCCCCGACGAGGCGCAGAAGGTGGAGCTGGACGCGTACATGGCGGAGCTTGATTCTATGGACGAGGTGCCGGACATCGAGGAAAACGAGCTGTACATGGCGACGGTCGACATGATCAATGCGAGCGAGAACATCGGCTTCACCACGTGGGAGCACACCGCGTGCCCGGTGCCCCTGACGGCCATCGGCGCGTGCGCGGACAGCTTTGGCGGGATGATGCAGAACACGGATTTTGCCCAGCGGCTCGCGGCCGCCATGGGCCTGTCCCTCGGAAATTAGAGCAAGACGCAGAAATAACGAGAGAAGGTCCGCCTCTTGGGCGAAAAGACGCGCTGGGCTTCTCGGTATTTCTGTGGATTGCTCTGGAAATCGCAAAGAAAACCCGCGCCTTGAGACCGGCGCGGGTTTATTGTGTTGCGCGTTCTATAGCTTCCCTTCAAACACGCCCTGGGCGAAATCGAGCACCCATCTCCAGTCCCGGGCGGCGTACTCGTGGCGGCCGTTGCGGATGATCTGGAAGTTATGGGCGGGCGCGCCGGTGAGCTCGAAGGCGGGCTGGGCGGCGACGCGGGTGAGGTAGGTGCCGTAGACGTTGGACCAAAGGTCCTCGGTGCCCTCAATGGTAATGAGGGCCCGGGGCGCGACGAGGGCCTTCAGGAAGTGCAGGTCGAAGGGAAGCCGGTTTTCGTTCGCCACCGGATAAGGCGCCTCGGCGGCGCCGAACTGGTTGAGGTTGGGGGAGAACCAGTGGGGGAACGCGTGCACGATCCGCCCGAGGGATTCCACCTTGGCGGGATCCTGGACGACCTGTTTTTCGTCGCACAAAAAGCGGAAGCAGCCCGCGCCGCCGCAGCCGGAATTGATGGGCGCGACGACGGCGAAGCGCTCGTCGTAGGCCCCGGCGGCCAATGCCGCCTTGCCGTTGCGCGAATGCCCGGTGCAGACGAGCTTTTCCGGGTCGACGTAGGGCACGGTGACGAGATAATCCGCTACCTTGGAAAAGCCCCAGCCCCAAACGGCGGTGGCGGCCCAGTCCGCCTCGGGATGCGCGCGCCGCGCCGGGGAAACGGGGTCGGCCGCGTCGTCCTTCAGGATGGCGTTGTAGTCGAAGGCCGCGAGCACATACCCGCGCGCGATCAGCTCCGCGCCGATGGGGCAATCCTTCGCGAAGGGGAAATACGACCAGACGACGGCCGGAAATCTGCCCGCGCGGTTGGGCCGGATCACTTCGACGTCAAAGTGCTCGCCGCCGCCGAGGAAAAGCCGCACCTCGTCGCGGATGCCCTCGCCCCCGTATACGGGCGCGGAGGTCAGCACCTCGCCCCGGGCGGGGGCGTCGTTTTCGGGACGCGCGCCGAGCAGATAATAGTCGAGCATTTCCTTTATGTAGGCGCGCCGCGCCTCCCATTTCGCGGGCGTGTCCGCGCCGCCCAGCACGTCCGGCAAAGCCTCGGCAACCGGCAAAAGATCGATCGATTGGAATCCCTTGCGCATACCCCTGCCTCCTCAAAGAATTGATCGTGGGCCGCAGCCCTTTACCTATACATCGCAATATCTCCTTATTTATATCATATGCGCCCTAACCGACCTTGTCAATAGGGCAGATGATTTCATTGTGACGAATTTTCGACGGTTCGGCCCGCCAATTGATTCCAGCGCCAACCCGCGGTATACTATATGATGTAAAAATCTCTCAAGGAGGATGGAATGACGGCGGTTCAGAGAAAAAAAGAACAGGCGAAGGCGGTGGCGCCCCGGTTCAATTGGCCCGTAGCGTGGTCGATTCTGTTCGGTGGGCTGGCGCTTTTGACGGCATACGTGGCCGCCCTCGCGCCCGCGGACGGCATGCTTTCGGGCATGCGCGCGGCCATGCGCGGGTTGGGCGGACATCTGTTCGTGCTGTTTCCCTTCGTACTTTTGTGGCTGTGCGTGCTCGCGGCGTTCGCGGCGGCGGGGAAGAAGGTCTCCCCCTGGCGCGTAATGGCCAATCTCTGTCTCGTGTTCTGCTTTTACGCGGCGGTCGAGCTCTTCCATGTGGAACGCCTCATGGCGGACAAGCCGTTTCTGAGCTGGGCGGACGGCGTCGTCAAGGCCTATCGCGGCATGCGGGGCGGCGGCGCGTTCGGGGCGCTCATCGCCGTGCCCCTCTATACGTATCTGGGCGCGTGGGGCGGGCTCATCGCGGTGCTTGTGCTCGCGACGCTGTTGCTTGCCGCAACGGGCGCCCTCGCAAAATTTTCCCGGATGGTGAAAAACGGCTCACACACCGCGGAGCAGAAGTCCATTGAGCGCCGCGCGAACCGCATGTTCGAGCCCGCCGAGGATACCATTCTGGACGATCCGTTCCCCCAGCGCCCGGCCAAGAAGCCCGCACCCCGCGCGAAGCGCAAGCTTTACACGGAAGACTTCGTCGCCGCCGCGGGTCCTGTGTCCGCGCCCGTCGAAGCGCCGCCCATCCAGGAGCCGAAGCCCGCCGTCCGCGCGAACGCGGAATACGTGCCGGGCACGAAGCCGCGTCCCTCCACCAAAAAGGCCGCGAAGGTGGACAATCAGGTCTCCGTGGAGGAGCTCAAGATCGAGCCCGACGACTACGAGCCCAAGGAAGTCTCCCGGGACGAAATCCCCTTCGACGTGCCCGCCGCCAACTACGTAAAGCCTGTGAAAAAGCTCAAGCGCGCCGCGGCGCCCGAAGTGCCCGACCCCGAAACCGTCTACAATTATCCGCCCATCGACATGCTCCAGCAGGGCATGCCCCGGGAGGCGGAGCAGGACAACGAGGCGGACCTTAAGAAGGCCAAGCTTCTGGAGGAGACGCTGCGTTCCTTCGGCATCCAGACAAAGCTCACCGGCATCGCCCACGGCCCGGCGGTGACGCGTTTTGAGCTTCAGCCCGCGCCGGGCGTGAAGGTAAGCCGCATCACCGCCCTCGCGGACGACATTGCCCTCAACCTCGCGGCCATCCGCGTGCGCATCGAGGCGCCCATCCCCGGCAAGGCCGCGGTGGGCGTGGAGGTGCCCAACGACAAGGTGGAAAGCGTGCCGCTCAGAAATGTGCTGGAAAGCCCCGACGCCTGCCGGCATACGTCCCGTGTGGCCGTGGGCCTGGGAAAGGACAACTCCGGCCGCTTCATCGTGGCGGACGTGGCCAAGATGCCCCACGTGCTCATCGCCGGCCAGACGGGCTCGGGCAAATCGGTGTGCATCAACTCCATCATCATGTCCATCCTCTACCGCGCCACCCCCGACGAGGTGAAGCTCATCCTCATCGACCCCAAGGTGGTGGAGCTCTCGGTCTACAACGAGATTCCGCACCTCATCGCGCCGGTGGTTACGGACCCCAAGAAGGCCGCCAGCGCGCTGGAGTGGGCGGTGATGGAGATGCAGTCGCGCTACAAAAAATTCGCGGAGCGCGGCGTTCGGGACCTCAAGGGCTACAACAAGGCGCTCAAAGAGGACGAAAAGCCAATGCCGCAGATGGTCATTATCATCGACGAGCTGGCCGATCTCATGATCGTCGCGCCCGGCGAGGTGGAGGACTCCATCTGCCGCTTGGCCCAACTGGCGCGCGCGGCGGGCATGCACCTGGTCATCGCCACCCAGCGCCCGTCGGTCAACGTCATAACCGGCGTCATCAAGGCAAACATCCCTACCCGCATCGCGTTTCTGGTGGCATCCCAGGTGGACAGCCGCACCATCATCGACCATGGCGGCGCGGAGAAGCTTCTGGGCTACGGCGACATGCTGTTCGTGCCCTCCGGCATCCAGAAGCCCATGCGCGTGCAGGGCGCGTGGGTGTCCGACGAGGAGGTGCACGCGGTGGTGGAGCACATTAAGTCCCATCACGGCGCGGACTACGACGAGGACGTCACCGAAAAGATCGAAAGCGCCACGCTTTCCGACGCCGAAAAGAACGAGGAGCCCGATGAGGCCGATCCGCGCCTTCCCGAGGCCATCGACATCGTCATGGAGGCCGGACAGGCGTCCATCTCCATGCTGCAAAGGCGCATGCGCGTGGGCTATTCCCGGGCGGGCCGGCTCATCGACGACATGTACAAGCGCGGCATCGTTTCCGAGGCCGATGGCGCGAAGCCCCGAACCGTGCTCATCTCCCGGGAAGAATACAGGCGGCTGTTCGAGGACGCGGAATGATTGTCCTGGTGGTCACCCTGCATCTGCGCGCCGTGTGGTGCAGATCCATCAAGGACAAGCGCGCGGAGGTGAAGAAGCTCGTCATGGGGCTTCGGAACACGTTCAACGTCTCGGCGTGTGAATCAGGGGCGCAGGACGACCGCCAGGCCATTGAAATTACCGCCTGCGCCCTGGCGTTTGACCGTGCCCAGGGGGATTCCATGGCCCAGTCCGTGGAGGAATTTGTTCTGTCGAAAACCGACGCCGTGCTCCTGTCAACCGAAACCGAGTACAGATAATGCGAATTCCAAATAATAACGCGTCGAAGCGCCGGATTTTTTTCAGCCGGCGGCTCAATCAAATCTTCGGTTTGAATGATCCGGTCGCAAAGCGACTTGGTTTTCCTGCGGAAAACCAGCCTCTTGCGTCGTCGCCCTCCGCGCATCGTAGCGCTGCCAGAGCTCGTTCCAGCGCCAAGGCGCGCTGAACGCAGTCGGCGCGGTCGCAAACCAACCTCGCGGAACGAAAAAATTCCTCGACACTTTGGACGCGTTATTCTTTTCCATTCGTATAAGGAGAAGACATGCTTTCCCACGCACGAGAGATCATCGAGAGCTACGAGCCCAAATGCGAGCAGGAGGCGGCCGACAGGGCGCAGATGCTCGCCTTCATCGACCGGAATCCCGACTGCCTCACCCGTGAAAACGCCGTCGCCCACCTGACCGCCTCGTCGTGGATCGTCGATCCCGCGCGCGGCCGGGCGCTCATGGCCTATCACAACATTTACAAATCGTGGTCCTGGACGGGCGGGCACGCGGACGGGGATTCCGATCTCAACGCGGTGGCCCTGCGCGAGGCGAACGAGGAAACGGGCGTTCTCGCCTCGCCCGCGTCCGGAGACCCTGTTTCCATCGAAAGCCTGCACGTGCCGGGACACGTCAAGCGCGGAAAGTACGTCTCCGCGCACATCCATATGAACGTGACCTATCTTCTCATCGCCGACCCGGACGCGCCCGTGCGGCCCAAGGCGGACGAAAACAGCGCGGTTAAGTGGATTCCGTTTTCGCAGGTCAACGAAATGTGTACCG
Organism: Bacillota bacterium; assembly: GCA_023435435.1. Classification (GTDB taxonomy): domain Bacteria; phylum Bacillota; class Clostridia; order Christensenellales; family Aristaeellaceae; genus RUG11247. Next base: position 10,805 of record JAEYRW010000075.1, read on the forward strand.
AGCCCGATATGCGGCCCATCTACGCAAAACTCATGATGCGGGCGTAATCGAAAGTTCTCATTCTTGTCATCCAATTTTCCCGCCTGCCTGTGATAGAATAATGACAGGTACGCGAGGGGGAATGGGTATGGCGAGAGCCGTCAGACCGGGGCCGCGCGGCCGTCGGTCGCATGTTCGTTCTTACGCGGTTCTGATCGCGTTTTTTCTGCTTGCCCTCGCGGGTTTGGTCATCGCGGTCGCCGCGCGCGGCGGCACGGACAGGATTGCCGTCTCCGCGGCGACGCCCGATCCCGCCATCCTTGCCACGGCAGAATCCGCCGCGGTTCCGCCAGCGGAATGTACCGCGTCTCCCGCGCCCGAGGGCACGCGGCAGCAATACCGCGTCGTGCTACCCACGCCCATGGCGGAGGGGTATCTTCCCATCTTCGAAAAAGCCGACACCAACGAAAAAATCATCGCCGTCACCGTGGACGATTTCTTTCAGTTTTCAAACGCGAAGGAGATCATTGATCTCGCGGTTGACAACGGCGCGAAGCTCACGCTCTTTCCCATCGGCAAAAATGCCGTGCGCAAGGAACTGAAGGACACGCTGCTCTATGCCTACACGTGCGGCATGGAAATCGAAAACCATACCTATGAGCACCGTCCGCTCTACAAAATGAACGACAAGGCCATGGCGCGGCAGGTGTACTATCAGTGCCTCGCGGTGGACTACGCATTGGGCGTCGAATACCAGGAGCATTTCTTTCGTCCCATGGGCGGCGACGGGCGCGACGATCAGCGCACCCACGAATACATCCGCCAGCTGGGCATGTACGGCATCGCCCACTGGTCGGTCTCCGGCAGCGACACGGACGTCGACAAGCTGCTTGATTCGTTCGCGCCGGGGAACATTTACCTGTTTCACACCACGAATTCGGACATGGAAAAGCTCCGGCGGTTCATTCCCGCCGCCATCGAGGCGGGCTACACCCTCGTGACACTCAACGAGATGTTCGGCCTGCCGGACAACGAGGTCTCGGAACTCAAGACGCCCGTCAAGGAGCACGAGGTTCCGCCCCTTGCGCCCTTCGCGCTCACGCCGCGCACGTACAGGAAGGGCGATTACACCTGGCAGGCAAATCTCATCCAGCAGAGGCTCCGGGAGCTCGGCTATCTGCACGGAAAGCCCGACGGCGTCTACGGCGACAGCACCGCCCGGGCGGTGGGCAACTTCCAGAAGGGCAACGACCTCAAGGTTACGGGAAAGGCCGACCCGGCCACCCAGGAGCTCCTGTTTTCAGAGGACGCAAAGCCCAAATAAGAACGATTAAAAGGCCGCGCCCTTATCTACGGACATTCGTCCCGACGGCGCCGGGGGCTGGCGCGGGCTTACCCAGCCCGTCGCGCCAGGCGCGCACAGCGCGGTTCGTTCGCAGGACGATCACTTTGTCGGCAAACTGTGCGATCCGCGCCTTTGCGCCGTCTTTTCCTGTCTCATAATTTCGCGCCCATTTGAACATGGATTTCAGAACGACGAGCCTTGGCCGGTAGATGCACTTTTCAACGCCGAGGTTCTGCCTGACCCAACGAAACAGAATCCGCTTGCGCCTGACCAGAGGCCCCGGCTCCAGAAAGACCACCACGTCCGCCCGGCGCATCCCTTCGAGGAAGCATTCCCGCCCGGCGTCCTCCAGGATCCAGGCAGGCCGCGCCAGAATCGCGGCAAACAGCGCGTCCCGTTCCGCGGCGGGGCGCTTTCTGTTGCCCCACGGTTGGGCGGGGTCGGGCACGTGAACCAGCTCGTCGAGAGGATGACAGGGCACTCCCGTCCGCGCGGACGCCAGCCGGGCCAGCGTCGACTTCCCGCTCCCCACGGACCCCACAATATAAATCTTCATCGAACCCCCAAAACCAAACGCGCCGCCCCGGGGTTTGGGCCCCCGAGGCGACGACATACAGGCGAATTATTTTTTTATCCAGTCCGGGATTCCCAAGGGACGGGGCCCTTGCGCGAAATGCGGGGCAGAGCCCCGCGTGTTTCCCTCGTTCCCCCTCAGGCGAACGGGTTCTCGGACGGATAGAGCATGCCCTTGGGCTGGTTGAAGCTGACGGTCTCAATGCCGAGTATTTTGAGAACGGCAAAGAGGTACTTGCCGATGTGCCCGAAAGCGACGGCGCCGTGGTGCGGGTAGCCGTGCTGGATGAGCACGTGGCGGTAGAAACGGTTCATTTCGGGGATGCCGAACACGCCGATGGAGCCGAAGGACTGGGTGGCCACGGGCAGCACCTCGCCCTGGGCGATGTAGGCGCGCAGCACGCTGTCCTTGTCGGCCTGGAGCCGGTAGAAGGTGATGCTGCCGGGGGCGATGTCGCCCTCGAGGGTGCCGCGGGTGATGTCGGGTTCGCCGCCGCCCTCAAGGCCGCGGTTCATGATGAGCTGATACTTCATGGTGCCCTTGGTGAGGTGGCAGATGGGCGTGTTTCCGCAGTGGAAGCCCATGAACACCTCGTCCGCGCGGTAGGGGAACTTGCCCGCGATGGATTCGTCATACATGTCGGCGGGCACGGTGTTGTTGATGTCGAGCAGCGTCACCGGAATTCCGGAGATGCAGGTGCCCAGATACTCGGACACCGCGCCCCAGATGTCCACCTCGCACGCCACCGGAATGCCCCGGGCGGTGAGGCGGGAGTTGACGTAGCAGGGCACAAACCCAAACTGGGTCTGGAAGGCGGGCCAGCACTTGTTGGCCATGGCGACGAAGGTCGCCGCGCCCTTGTTTGCCTCGATCCAGTCGAGAAGCGTGATCTCATACTGCGCCAGCCGGGGCAGGATGCCCGGCATCTTGTTGCCGGTTCCGAGCTCCGCCGCCATGTCCGCCATGACGTCCGGAATGCGCGGGTCGCCGTCGTGCTCCTTGTACGCCGCGAGCAGGTCAAGCTCGGAGTTTTCCTGAATGTTGATGCCCAGCTTGAACAGCGGCGCGATGGGCGCGTTGCAGGCCAGGAAGTCGTAGGGGCGCGGGCCGAAGGTGATCATCTTGAGGCCCTTGACCGCGATGAGCGCGCGGGCGATGGGCTCGAATTCCGCGACCATTTTGGCGCACTGTTTGGCGGTGCCCACGGGGTATTCCGGAATGTAGGCGGGCACGCCCCGCAGCTTCAGGTTATAGCTTGCGTTGAGCATGCCGCAGAACGCGTCGCCCCGGCTGGCGGAGAGAACGGCGACGTTCTCCTCGGCGGCGGCCGCGAACATGACGGGGCCTGCGAACTTCTCGGCGAGCAGCGTCTCCGGGCCCTCGGGGCCAAAGTTGCCAAGGAAGACCACCAGAGCGTTTACTTCCGCCGCCTTGAGCGCGGAAAGCGCCTGCATGGTGTCCAGCTCGTTCTCAATGGTGGTCTCGATCTCGACGATCTCGCCGCCCAGCGCGCGGTACTCCTTGACGAGCGCCGCGCGCCGCTCCTGCGAGAGGGTGATCGGGAAGCAGTCGCGGCTGACCGCGACGATTCCCAGCTTAACTTCGGGGATATTGCTGAACATAGAGCCTACCTCCTCATCCATTTCCCACTTATATACGATAATTTTAGCAGACTCCAATCAGATGTCAATGACTTATCCGATCATAAAACTGACGATTTCGTACGGCTTCACGTCGAGCTCGACGGTCCTTCCGTCGAAGGCGACGTCCGCGATTTCGTCCTCCATGAGCGAGATGAGCTTGACGGATTTCGGCTTTGCGCCCAGGGTCAGGGTTACGTGCGCGCGCTCGCCGTAGCACTCGTACAGGCGAACCACGGTGCCTTCGCCCTTGAGCGCCTTTTTCACGGACTCGATCATCACGTTTTCGCTGTCCACCGCCGCGAAGGCCGGGAGCGTCGCCCTTCCATTGGCGCCCGCCACAGCGGTCACGGGGATGTTGAGCATATACGCCATGGTCGGCGCGGCGGCGCAGCGCCAGTCGCCCGCGTGGGGCATGATGGAGTAGGTGAAGAAGTGCTCCTCCTGATCCGCCAGGGGATTGGGCTCGGTGGAGCTCTTGAGCAGCGTCAGCGCAACGGAATTCTCATCCACGCTGTGGCCGTACTTGCAGTCGTTCATGATGGTGAAGCCGTATCCCGCCTCGGAGACGTCCGCCCACTTGTGTGCGCAGACCTCGAAGCGCGCCACGTCCCAGCTGGTGTTCTTGTGGGTCGCGCGCTTGACGTTGCCGTACTGAATGTCGTAGGTCGCCTCGTTGTAGAACACGTCCACCGGGAAGTGCGCCTTGAGCATGTGATGCTGTTCCTTCCAGTCCACATACGTCTCGAAGTCGATGCGGTCGATGGCGGAATAGAACACGATGTGCTGCACGATCTTCGAGTTGTTGAACCGGTACTCACACTTGATTTTGGTCATGACCGGGCCCGCCGCCACAACCTCCGCGGAAACAAGGTCGGTGACGTCCCACTGCCGCTCGTCGTAGTAGATGTTGATGTCCCAAGCGTCGTAGTTGTGGGGCCGGTTCTCGTAGCATACGATGCGGTTGAGCGCCTCGCCATCCTTGGTAAGTTCGCGGCCGGTGCGCTTGTCGACCAGGGAGGTGATGCGCATGGCGGCATCGAACTCGCCCGCGAAGAAGGGCGTGTCGAAGGACTTGGTGGTGATCTCCATGGTCTCGCCCTTTTCGGCGAAGGAGCCGAAGAACACGGGGGTGGCCGTCATGGGCGCCATGTTCTCGACGAACGCGCAGCACTTGCCGTTCACGCGCTGGATGGGATAGACGTTCCCCGCCGCGTCGCGGATGGCCTGGGCGGATTCGGGCGCGTCGAAGAACACCACGTCGTCGCGGTAGGCGGCGAGGGAATTGTAGAAAAGCAAATCGCCGGCCAGATCCTTGCCGAGGGCGGAGAGCGCCTCGTCCTTGATGACCTTCAGATCCGCGAAGAGCTCTTCGTAGATTTCCTTGGAATCGTCGTACACCTTCTTGATGGACGAGCCGGGCAGGATGTCGTGGAACTGGAGGGTCAGCATCCGCCGCCAGATTTCACGCATCTTGTCGTCCGGATAGGGAAGTCCGCAGACCTTGCGGGCATACTCGCGCCAGAGCTCCACCTCGCGCAGCTCGATTTCGATCTTGCGGTTGCTCCTCTTGTTGCGCGCCATGGCGGTGTAGGTACCGCGGTGGTACTCGAGATACAGCTCGCCGGACCACTTGGGCAGCCGCTTGTTGCCCGCCACGCGCTTTTCCAGCTTCTCAAAGAAGTCCCGGGCGAACTCCTGGCGCACCGCCGGCGCGCCCGCCACGGGGCCCGCCATGCGCCGGGCGTTCTCGATCATCCAGTCGCTGGAGCCGCCGCCGCCGTCGCCGAAGCCGTAGGAGACCAGGAAGCGGTTGTCCACGCCCTTCTGCTGGAACCGCTGCCAGCCGCCCTTGATCTGGCTGGGGTTGATCATGGCGTTATAGGTGGTGAAATACTGAAGGTCGCTGTGCGACTCGTAGGAGCCGTTGCCGGTAAAGTCGCGGGAGGGGGTGAAGTGGGTGAGCACCTCGCTGCCGTCGATGCCCTTCCAGGTGAAGGTGTCGTAGGGCGAGAGGTTGTACTCGCTCCAGGAGAGCTTCGAGGTAAAGAAGTAGTCGATGCCGCTCTTTTTGAGGATCTGCGGAAGCGCGGCGGAGTAGCCGAACACGTCCGGCAGCCACAGAATCTTTGAACGGCGGCCAAACTCGGTTTCAAAGAATTCGTTGCCGTACAGGAACTGGCGCACCAACGCCTCGCCGCCGGAGAGATTGCAGTCGGCCTCCACCCACATGCCGCCCTCGGGCTCCCAGCGGTTCTCCGCCACGGCCTTCTTGATGCGCGCAAACAGCTCCGGCTGGTCCTCCTTCACGAACTGGTACAGCTGCGCCTGGGAGGACATGAACTTGAAATCGGGGTACTGCTCCATGAGCTTGAGCATGGTTGCGAAGGAGCGCACCGCCTTGTGGCGCGTCTGATAGAGGTCCCACAGCCACGCCACGTCGATGTGCGTGTGGCCGATGACGTCCGCGTACGCCTCGGGCTCGATGTCCGCCAGGGGCTTATAGTACTTGTCGTGCATGAAATCCCGCGCCGCGGCCACGGAAATGTGGAACTCGTGGCTGAAGGGATTTCTGAGGTCCAGCAGGTTCAGCGCGTCCGAGATGGTGTACAGGGTCTGCTCGCGGTCGCGGCAGCCGTCGGGCTCGAGAAGCGCGGATTCGTAAGGCACGTTCAGGTCGTAATAGAGCTGCTCCACGTCGCCCATCACGTCGTCCACCGTGAGGGTCATCCGCGGGGGAACCGACGGCGCGAAGCCGTGACCCGAGGGGATGGAGTTGGCGTAGCCCTGCAAAAAGACATCATAGCTCTTTCCGGGCACGGCGCGCTCCTCGAGGATCAGGGTGGTGTGCTTGGTGTCGAACGCCTGCTCGATCCGACCGTTGACCCACACCACGAACTGGGGGTTGATGGCCTCCCACATGTTCTCGCGGCCGGTCTTGATGGAGACGGCCACCCGGCCCCGGTAGTCGTCCGGCGTCACGACGGTGACCTTGAAGTCCATCCAGTCGTGTTCGGCGTCCTCGCCCCACTCCGCTCCCTGGGGGAAGGGCACGAAATCCTTGGAGTCCCGCTTCGCGATCATGAGGCCGTCCACCGGGCGCGATTCGCGCACGCGGTATCCGCCCAGAACCGCCAGCATTTTGCGGGCACGGGCGTCCAATTGGTGTAACTGCACTTGAATCATCCTTTCGGTTCTTCGTTTTTCATATGTTACCACATCCGTGGCAAAAAGGGAATAGGCTTGCTTCCGGTTCGGAAATCGTTTGCCTGCCCGCCACAGAACGGCGGTTGATTTTACCATTTTTGGCAAAGGCCCACGAATGATTAAGTTCCTGATTGTTGTGCGGTACAGATGTTGTTTGCCGATATCCGACTTTCGTTTTCCTCGGTCCGGAAACGCGATTGACAGGCCGCGCGGATTAATGATAGCATAAGGCTGCGTTAATTTACGACGTGGAGGAAGATACATGAAGAGGTTTGTTTCCTGGCTTGTCGCGGCCGTGCTGCTTGCGACGCTCCTTTCCTTCGGCGCGTCCGCCGAGGGGGCGACCTACGCGCAGGCGCCGATGTTTGACGAGATGGTGGCGTCGGGGGCGCTGCCGCCCGTCGAGGAGCGGCTGCCGGAGAACCCGAAGGTGGCGGACGACCGGTCCGCGGAATACCTTACGGGCGGCGCGTTTGAAATCGGGACCTACGGCGGCACCATCCGTTCCGGTTCCATGACGCCCAACTACAACGGCGACGTGTTCATCATGTTGACCGAGAACCTCCTCACCATGGTCGATACGTATTCGGGCAACGTTACCCCGAACGTCGTTGAGGACTATCAGGTCAACGACGATTATACCGAATACACATTCAAGATTCGCAAGGGCCTCAAGTGGTCGGATGGCGTGGAAGTGACCATGGAGGACTACCGCTTTGCCTTTGAGGATTTTATCTTCAATACGGAACTGACGCCCGTGATCGACTCCTACCTGCGCGCGGGCGGCAAGTCCACGGGCAACCCGCTGACCTTCACGGTGGTGGATGACGAGACGTTCAAAATCACATTTGACCAGCCCTACGGCGGCTTCCTGGTCCACCTGTCGGTGGCTGGCTGGAAGGGTTATGCCAGCTACCTTAAGCCCGCGCACTTCATGAAGCGGTTCCACAAGGACTACGCCGAGGAGATTTACGGCTCCCTCGACGCGTACTACGCGTTTCTTCAGCCCTATGGCGACGCACTGGGTTATTACGACGTGACCGAGGAGGGCGTGTGGGCCAAGATCATGCTCGCCATCGACGCCCAGAGTTCCAACGAGCTTACGAATACCGCCATCATGCTCACCTCCAAAACATTCGCGTCCGCGGGGGAAACGGAGAACCTGCCCGTTCTGTATCCGTGGCTGATGACCTCCGACGAGAACAACGTGGTGACCTGGACGCGCAACCCCTACTACTTTAAGGTGGACGCGGCGGGCCAGCAGCTTCCCTATTGCGATTGCGTGACCTCCACCCTCGTCGAGAACCAGGAGATGCTTCAGATGAAGATCATTTCCGGCGAGATCGACTACCTGCGCGAGTCCGCGACCATCAATAATGTGACCCTCTACCTCGAAAACGAGGAATCCGCGGGCATCAAGGTTCACTTCTATTCCCTCAACAATACGCCCACCGACTGCATGATCAACATGAACTACGGCCTCAACACCGACGGGACGGTCAAGGACGACGAGCAATCCCAGGCGTGGCAGGAGGTCATCGGCGACAAGCGGTTCCGCGAAGCGCTGGCCCGCGCCATCGACGTGGACGAGATCATCGAGGCGGTCTATACCGGCTTTGCCGAGCCGGACGAGTATTTCGCCGCGCGCTATCCCTATGACCCTGACGCCGCGAACCAGATTCTGGACGATATGGGCATGGCCGACATCGACGGCGACGGCTACCGCGAGACGCCCTCCGGCAAGAAGCTCCAGTGGATGATCTTCAATGCCGACGACGCCAGCGACATCATCCCCGTGTGCGAGCTGCTGGTTGAATATTGGAACGTCGAGCTGGGCCTGAACGTCACGGCCACCACCACGGAGCTCTCCCTTCTGGCCACCTCCGTCGCCGCCAACGAGGTTCCCATGCGCGTCTATTGGGCGCCCATTGACATCACCTGGTTTAACCTCAACTGGGGCCAGAACACCTTCGGGCCGCTCTGGGACACCTGGTACAAGAACGGCGGCCTCAACGCGGTGAGCGCCACGGCGGGCGGCATCGAGCCCCCGGCGGAAGTGAAGCAGTTCTATACCCTCCTCGAGGCCGTCATGACCGGCAGCCCCGCAGAGGCCGTGGAGAACGTGCTGCCCGCCATGCACGAGCTTGTGGCCGATAATCTCTGGGTGCTCATCCCCCTGCAGAACGTCCAGCAGTCCGTCATCGCCAACGCCAGGCTTCACAACGTTCCCGTGGGCGGCGTCGGCATCGCCGGCAACTTCGTGGCCGAGCTGTTCTTCTACGGGGAGTGAGAATTGATTAGCGGTCACGTGAGCAAATGAACATGAAACCCCTTGATTTATCAATAAAATCAGGGGGTTTCGTCTGCTTCTGCCCGTCGTCAACGACCGCAAAGTTCTTCGTTTGTCAGCATGCCGATCGGAGCGATTCCATCGACCAATTTACTCTCCTCTGCGTTGAACCTGCCGCGCTAACCGTTCCGCTCTCATTGCCTCTACCCAAGTTTTGGGTATTTCCTGAGGCGACAATCGGCGGCCATCCTCTCCCATCCTCCCTGAATCTGCGTTGATTCGACTGACCGGGTCATTTGCGATTTTTGACATATCATCGTGAATGATGTCGCTGAGCTTAAATTGCCGCAGGAGTCCTTCGATACAAGTCTGAAGCAGTCCATATTTACTACGGATTGGGCAGTTGCGTGTCGCAAACAGTGAACAATAATCACCGTCCTGCATGCAAGGGTTAACCATAACCTTGTGTTCCATCAACAGTATAACGTCGAACAGCGAAATGCTCCGTCCATCAACGGCCAGCGTGTACCTGCCATCTGAATGATCAAATTGTTTGATCCACCCCGCCTGAACGAGCTTGGGTATAATCTGCATGATTTGGTCTTCTCCAATCCCCAGTTGAACGACAATTTCATGAATGCTAAGTGCTGGAGGAAAAGAGAGGAGGCAAAACAGAATCCGGAACGCGTAATCGGTCACGATCTCAATCTGCACGCAGATCACCTCATCGCAGGTTTCTGCCGCGTCTCAACACCGCGCAGATCCTCGCACATTCCGAGTAAATCCCAGAGCGTCAGTTGATTCAGAGTGTCTTCAAATACGTTCTGGAGACGTGAATACACCGTCAAAAGGCTGGTATCCAGAACAAGCGCGGACGTGTTCCTGTCGTACACATAAATAAGATCCTCCATTGCGTCAAAGACCTGTCGAAGGGTGATTTGTTTCGGATCCTCCAAAATCATATACCCTCCGAGCATTCCCTCGAATGCGACCACCCAATCCAAAGCCTTCAGAGTCTGCATAATCTTGATGACGGTAGCTTTCGGAATATGGACTTGTACACATAAATCATCCGCCGTCCATTTCGACGGATTCATCGCCAGGAACAATAGCAGTTTGATCGCATAGTCTGTCGTAGCCTTCAACCGCATGGTAAGACTCCTTTCCTCATTAGAATTCTGCTTTCCTTCTGATTTGTACATAAAGCCGGCCCTCCTTCCTCATAGCCATATCGCCATGTTTGCTTAAGTTTATATATGTGTGTCGCTTTTCTTTGTCCAGACAAGTCTGAATCAGCCCATATGTGCTAAGGATGGTTCAGTTACTCATAGCATGTTTCGAGCAATATGGATGTTAGGTGCTGGCGGGAAGGAGAGAAAAAATCGGAACACGTAACCTGCCACGATATTAATCTGCTTGCGGATTACCCTCTTCATTCGTTTCCCCTGTGTATCGTAACACGTACGCCATTTATTTCATCCCTTGATGAGTGATATTATACATATGAGTTGTTCCAGCTTCGTTCATCATTGATTCTAATTTCGTGCTCATACCGCAAAAACTTTTTGGCCGCGTAAATTAATGCACAGAATTAATATCTCGTAATGCCTGCTTAATAGAATGGCTTGCTAATTGCAAATCATTGAAAAACAGCAGCAAAGCCTGAAGCGGTGCAATAAGCAGATATCTCTGCGGGATATGCACACCTCGGGGACAAAGTCTGATGATATTTGATCGGTTTGCGCACCTGAAGTATAAGTATGGGAATCGGCATTTCTGGTGTCGAGGGTATTACGTGGATACGGCGGGGCGCAACAAAACTGCGATTGCAAAGTATATCCAAAAGCAGTTGGAAGAAGACCAGATTGCGGAGCAGATCAGCATGAAGGAGTACATGGACCCGTTTACGGGTGAGCCGACAAAAGAAGGCAGGTAAGACAGCCACCCGATGAGGGTGGCCGCCAGAGAAGGTAGGTGCGACTGGCAGGTTTTTCAGAGCGCGGGGAGCGCCGCCGGCACCAGGCCCTTATAGGGCTTAATCAAGCCACCGGCTTAGCTGGTGGTACATGACTTTGTCGTGCGTCCACATCATAAATTCGGATCGGTCGGGGTTGGGCCCCCGACCGATCCGACGGATATGTTATATTTATCACCCAATAAGGGATTCTCAAGGGCGCAAGCCCTTGCGCGGGATCCGGGGGCGGCGTCCCCGGCGTGTCCCTCCGCCTTCCCCCTTACGCTGTTTCGGTTTTACGGGCTTCCTCTTCTTCGGGGGTAAGCTCGAGGAGTTCGGGATGCTGGAGGTAATTGAGGAACATGTGGACGGCGAGGGCGTACTCCGCGCCGCCGCAGATGCGCTCGTCTGTGTTGAAGCCGAGGGGGAGCGCGATTTTGCGCACGCTCTGGCCGCCGGAGAGGACCGTCTGGCGTTCGGGGCGGCCGAAGCTCAGGAAGATGGAGCAGGTGCCGAAGTTATAGAGGTGGTGATAGATGGCGGGCAGGCCGATGGACATCATGTTGGTGATGAAGAAGCTGCAATGGAAGGGGCTGATGTCGATGATCTTTTTGGGCATGATCCCCAGCCGGTCGCAGAGCTTCAGAATGTTGACGGCGACCCACGGCAGCACGGGAATGCGCAGGAGTTTGCTGGCGAAATCGGCGACCGCGTTGTCCGCCTCGGGCTTTTTCGCGATGGCGACCTGCTCGTCAAACTTGCGCGCCACGTCGAGAAGCGTGTCGTCGGGGGAGCAGGTGACCTTGACAAGGGCTTCTTTAAAGGAGCCGTCGTCGGTGTCCCGCAGAATGGCCAGGGAGGTGGTGATCTCCTTGTGCCGGTAAATGCGGTTGCCCATGACGAAATAGTTCATGACGGGGTACTTGCGCACGGTGCGCACATAGGCCGCGACCATGATGGTCAAAAACGAAACGGTGTGCCCGGCGGCCTTGCGGCTGCGGATGAGGTTGGCCATTGGCTCGTACTCCGCCGGATAGGTCACCTGGTTCATGGATTCGCATCTGGTCGGCATGATGAGGGGCGTAAAGAGGATGATGGGGTCGAGGGTCTTTGAAATATCGACACCGTCGCTTCGAAAGCCGAACATGCTTGAGCCCCCTGTCGTTATTTGAATTTCCGCGGGATGTCCTCCCAGGGCGCGGGCACGTGGCCGTACTTGATGTCCGGGCCGTGGACAGGCGCCGCCCAGTCGACGGCGTTGGCGATGACCCGCGTCACGTCGGCGCGGTAGAAGGTGGGGTATTCCTCGTGGCCGGGCCTGAAATAGAAGATTCTGCCCGCGCCGCGCGTGAAGCAGCAGCCGCTTCGGAACACCTCGCCGCCGGCGAACCAGCTTACGAAGACCAGCTCGTCGGGTGCGGGAATGTCAAAGTGCTCGCCGTAGGTTTCCTCCTTGGGCAGCTCGAGAAACGCGGGCAGGCCCTTGGCGATGGGGTGGGCGGGATTGACGACCCATACGCGCTCCTTCTCGTCGTTTTCGCGCCATTTGAGGGCGCAGGTGGTGCCCATCAGCTTTTTGAACAGCTTTGACTCGTGGCCCGAGTGGAGGAAGATCGCGCCCATTCCCTTAAGGATATGCCTGTGCACGCGCTCGACCACTTCGTCGGAAACTTCGCGGTGCGCCATGTGTCCCCACCAGATGAGCACGTCTGTGTCGTCGAGCACTTCTTCGGTGAGTCCGTGCTCGGGCGTGTCCAGGGTACAGGTCCTGACCCGGTAACTGCCAAGACCGTCCAGCATTTCCTTGATGGCGCCGTGGATGCCCGCGGGATAGACCTCCCGGATGCGAGGCTCGCGCACCTCGTGCCTGTATTCGTTCCAGACGGTCACGCTGATTTTATCCATAAACCGACGCCTCCAACGCGCAATGTATGATTTCTTATAGTATATCGTTCGCGGCGCAAAAGATCAACACCCAATTTACATTGCCCGCGCAAATTGTCATAGGTTCGGACTTGTTGCAATTCGGCGGATTATATACTATACTGATAAACGCTGTGAAAGGGTGATGCGCTTGACGATCGGGGAGATGGCGAGGCTTTTGGACGCCAGGGTGGTACTGGGCGAGGAAATGCTGGACCAGGAGGTAACTTCCGCCTGCGCCAGCGACATGATGAGCGACGTGCTCGCGTTTCCGAAGGAGCAGATCGCCCTTCTGACCGGGCTCAACAATCCGCAGGTGATCCGCACGGCGGACGTGCTCGACATCCGCTGCGTGGTCTTCGTGCGCGGCAAGCAGCCGACGCCGGAAATCCTCCAGATGGCGCGGGAATACGGCGTCGCGGTTTTGTCCACCGCCCGGACCATGTACATTGCAAGCGGCATCCTCTTTGAGGGCGGGCTGCGCGGAGACAGCTGCCCATGATTATCCACAGAGAGGAATTCGAAGTCCCCGCGCGGGATTTCGTGTCTGCGGGCGAGGCGTCGGGCAGAATCAAGCGCATCATCAAAAAGCTCGGCGTGGACATGAACATCGTCCGGCGCATCTCCATCGCCTCCTATGAGGCGGAAATCAACCTCGTCATCCACTCGCTGGGCGGCAAAATGGAGCTGCTCGTGAGCGAGGGCGACATCAAAATCATCGTGACGGACACCGGCCCCGGCATCCCGGACATCGATCTTGCCATGCGGGAGGGCTATTCCACCGCTTCGGACGACGTTCGCATGATGGGCTTCGGCGCGGGCATGGGCCTTTCCAACATGGCCAAGAACGCGAACGATTTTAAAATCGAGTCCCAGATCGGCGTGGGCACGCGCGTCGAGATGACGTTCAACCTTTAGCGCGCCGCGGGAGGAATTATGGCAACGACTTATCACTCGGTGACGCTCGATTCGGGCAAGTGCGTGGGCTGCACCAACTGCCTCAAGCGCTGTCCCACGGAGGCGATCCGGATTCGCGGCGGCCGCGCGCACATCATCGACGAACTGTGCATCGACTGCGGCGAGTGCATCCGCGTGTGCCAGCACCATGCCAAGGTGGCGGTGACCGACCCCCTCTCGACCATCAACCGCTTCAAATACAAGATTGCCCTGCCCGCGCCCTCCCTGTACGGCCAGTTCAAGAACCTCACGAACATCCACAGCGTGCCCTACGGGCTCAAGTGCATGGGCTTTAACGAGGTCTTCGACGTGGCCCGGGGCGCGGACATCGTCAGCCGCGTGGTGCGCGACCGGCTGAACGAGCCGAATCAGCCGCGCCCGCTCATTTCATCGGCGTGCCCGGCGGTGGTCCGGCTCATTCAGATCCGGTTTCCGGAGCTTTTGGGCAACATCGTCGACGTGCGCTCGCCCATGGAGGTGGCCGCCACCGTCGCCCGGCGGGAGTTCTGCGAGAAAAACCGCGTTTCCGCCTGGGAAGTGGGCTGCTTCTTCATCACCCCCTGCGCGGCCAAGGCAACCGCCATCCGGAAGCCCCTGGGTCACCGGGAATCGGCGTTGGACGGCGCCATCTCCATGCTCGAGATCTACGGTCTTCTGAGCGGCCAGCTTCGGCGGGACGCGGTGCAGAACATCGAGGGCGCCGCCTCCATGCAGCCCTCCACGGCGCTGGGCATCGGCTGGGCGCGTTCGGGGGGCGAGTGCATGTCGCTGGGCGTGGACGAGGCGCTGGCGGTGGACGGCATCGACAACGTGGCCAACGTCCTGGACGCCATCGAAAACGACCGCATGCCGGCGCTCCGCTTTTTCGAAGGGCTCGCGTGCGCGGGCGGCTGCATCGGCGGCCCCATCGTGTTCGAAAACCAGTTTATCGCCAGAAACCGAATCCGCCGGCTGGTGCAGGAGCTCCCCAAGGGCGACGTCGACCAGGCCGTGCGCCCGGAACAGATCGAAAAGATCGGCGAGGCCATGAACTTTGACGACCAGATCAAGCCCCTGGATTCCCTCCGGATCGACACCGACTTCAAGCAGGCGCTGGCCAAGATGGATAAGATTGAGGAGATCAGAAAGCGCCTCCCGGGCCTCGACTGCGGCAGCTGCGGCTCCCCCACATGCCAGGCGCTGGCGGAGGACATCGTGGCGGGCGAGGCGCGGGAGATGGATTGCCTGTTCCTCTTAAAAGAGCGTGTGAAGCTCATGGCCAAGCAGATGGTGGAGCTGAGCGAAACCACCCGGGAGAAATAAGGAGAAGCATATGACCATCGGAGAACTCATGAAATTGACGGGCGCCGCGGCCCTCACGAAAGAAATTCCGTCGGACCGGGAAATCACCTGCGGCTACACCTGCGACCTGCTTTCCTGGGTCATGGCCCACGGGCGGCCGGGCATGGCCTGGATCACCGTCCAGACCCACATGAACGTCATTGCGGTGGCGACGCTGCACGAAATGAGCTGCGTGGTGATCCCCGAGGGCGGCAAAATTCCCCCCGAGGTGGCGGAAAAGGCGGAGGAGGAGGGGATCGCGGTTCTCTCCGCGCCCGGAACGGCGTATGAAATCGCGGGCGCGATGTACGCGGGCGGCGTGAAGGCGTAACATGCGCTGCGCGGTCGATCTCCACATCCATTCGTGCCTTTCCCCCTGCGGCGACGCGCTGATGACGCCCAACAACATCGTCAACATGGCGAAGCTGAAGGGCCTCGATATGATTGCCGTATCGGACCACAACACCGCCCGTCACCTGCCCGCCGTTGAGAAGGTGGCCAGGCGGGCGGGCGTGGCGCTTCTTCCCGCTCTGGAGCTCTGCTCTCGCGAGGAGGTTCACATCCTCTCCTATTTCCGCACGGTGGAGGCGGCCCTTCAGTTTTCCGACGAGGTGTACGCGCATCTCCCACCCGTCCAAAACCGCCCGGCGCTCTTCGGGCACCAGACCGAACTCGACGAAAACGACGAATTCGTCCGCGAGGAGGAAAGGCTCCTCATCTCCGCGCTGGACCTGTCCGTGGACGAGCTCGCAAGGCGGATCGACCTGGCGGGGGGGCTCGCCGTCCCGGCCCACATCAACCGGGGCGCCAACGGCATCTTACAGGCGCTGGGTTTTTTGCCGCCGGGCGTAAAGTTTTCCGCGCTGGAGGTCGCGCGGGATATGCCGCTTCCCGAAATTGGAATGCCCAATATTAAATTTCTCTATTCCTCGGACGCGCATTATCTGGAAAACATATTGGAGAGGGAGGTTTATCTCGACCTCAAATCCACCAATTCCGACGCCTTTTTTGAGCAATTTGCCAATCACTTCTGATCTACGGGGAAAACTGGCACAGGAAATATTCGTGATGTTAATGCGTCGTTAATGCACACCATAACGGCGCATGCTATAATACGCCGTGGTGTGTGTGACAAAGTTACAAACCGGCATCACATAGATCCGAGGAGGTATGGATTCGTATGATGGGCACTGAGGAAAAGTACGCGAAGCTCGACAAGGTCATCGCCGATATGAAGGGCCAGGGGGGCGCGGTCATGCGCACGCTCCAGGCCGCGCAGGACATTTTCGGCTACGTGCCGAAGGACGTCCAGATCAGAATCGCCGATGGCCTGGGTGAGACGCTCAGCGAGGTGTACGGCGTGGCGACCTTTTATTCGCAGTTCGCGCTGGAGCCCGTGGGCGAGCACCTGATCGGCGTGTGCCTGGGCACCGCCTGCTATGTCAAGGGCTCGAAGGATATACTCGACAGGGTTTCGGAGATTCTTGACACAAAGGTTGGAAAAACCTCCGCCGACGGTCTTTTCACCATTAAGGACACCCGCTGCCTCGGCGCCTGCGGCCTCGCGCCCGTCATGATGATCGGCGAGGAAGTCTATGGACGGCTCGTGCCCGACGATATCCCCGGCATCCTGAAAAAGTACCAGAAGTAAGAGATGAACGAGCTTTCGCTCTACATTCTCGACCTCGTGCAGAATTCCGTCGCGGCCCTTGCCCGGCGGGTGACAATCGCGGTCGAGTTCCCGGACGGGTCGGATCTCATGACGATCACCATCGAGGACGACGGGCGCGGCATGGACGAAGCGTTTCTGAGGCGCGTCACGAGCCCGTTTACCACGACCCGCAAGACGCGCAAGGTGGGCCTGGGGCTTCCCATGGCGCGCCAGATGTGCGAGGACTGCGGCGGCACGTTTCGGATCGAATCCGCGCCCGGCGCGGGGACGAGGCTTGCGCTGACCATGCGGCGCGCGCACATCGACCTTCCGCCCATGGGCGACTTGCCCGGCACGATGGTGGCGCTGGTCACCGGATGCCCGGAAACGCCGGAATTTACCCTCCGGTACGCGCGGGGCGAAAAATCGTTCACTTTTGACACTGCTGAGGTTCGGGAAGCGTTGGGCGGCCTGCCGCTCAACGGGCCGGAAGTTCTTCAGTGGATCGGGGCGTACGTCAAGGAGTCCATCTTAGCGGTCGATGCGGGCCGCGAGCAAATTGAACCGGAGGTGTCAACCATATGAAGTCCATCGCAGATCTCGAGAAGATCCGTCAAAAGACGCTCAGCCAGGTGAATCTTCGCCACGAGAGCGAAGGCACCCGCGTGGTCGTCGGCATGGCGACCTGCGGCATCGCCGCGGGCGCGCGCCCCGTCATGACCGCTTTCCTCGACGAAGTCGGGAAGCGCAACCTGCTCGACGTGGTCGTCGCGCAGACCGGCTGCATCGGCATGTGCCGGTACGAGCCCATCGTCGAAGTGACGCTGCCGGGCAAGGAAAAGGTGACCTACGTCAAGGTCGATCCCGCCATGGTCGCGCGCATCGTCGCCGAGCACATCGTCAACGGATCGCCCGTTTATGAATACACAATCGGAGCGGCTGAGAAATAAGCGCTCGAGCGATAGGAGGTAATTCAATGGAACTGTTCCGTTCCACAATTTTGGTTTGCGGCGGCACCGGATGCACGTCCTCGGGTTCGCCGAAGCTGTATGAGCGGTTTTCGCAGTTGCTCACCGAAAAGGGCCTCGACAAGGAGGTCAAGCTCGTCAAGACCGGTTGCTTCGGCCTGTGCGCCGCCGGCCCCGTGGTCATCGTCTATCCCGAGGGCGCGTTCTATTCCGGCGTCCAGGTTTCGGACATCGACGAAATTGTCGACGAGCATCTGGTCAAGGGCCGCATCGTCGCGCGCCTTCTGTACAAGGGCGACGGCGAAAAGCAGGAAGTCACCCCCCTTGAGGAAATCGGCTTTTACAAAAAGCAGAAGCGCGTGGCGCTTCGGAACTGCGGCGTCATCAACCCCGAGAACATCGACGAATACATCGCCTTCGACGGCTACAAGGCCCTTGCGAAGGTTTTGAGCGAGATGACCCGGGAAGAGGTCGTCGAGACCATCGAAAAGTCCGGTCTGCGCGGCCGCGGCGGCGCGGGCTTCCCCACCGGCACCAAGTGGCGCTTCGCCATGGGCTCCACCGGCAAAAAGTACGTGTGCTGCAACGCCGACGAGGGCGACCCGGGCGCGTTCATGGACCGCTCCGTTCTCGAGGGCGATCCCCACGCGGTGCTCGAGGCCATGGCCATCGCGGGCTATGTCATCGGCAGCGATCAGGGCTACAT